>NZ_JBIRAZ010000010.1:0-404536 GCF_044326415.1 Actinomadura sp. 6N118
GCGGGGGGGGTGGGGGCGGGGGGGGGGGGGGCGGGGGGGGTGGCGGCGGGTGGGGGGGCGGCGGGTGGGGTGGCGGGCGGGTGTTTTGCAGGCGCGGGCGGCGTACGCGCTGGGTCGATGGCGGGGGCTGGGCCGATGGCCGGTGGGCTTGTTCCGTCCAGGCCGTCTTGGGCCAGCCAGGACAGGAGGGTGAGGCCACGGGCGGCTTGGAGGCGGCAGAGTTCGACGACCTCGCGGCGGGTGCGAGCGGCGGGCTCCGTCCAGAGGGGCCATTCGACCAGCTGGACCTGGGCGACAAGGCGGGCCAGCTCGGGCGGGACCGGGCGCGGGCTTACCCGTGACTCCGGTCGTTGCGCGAACGCGTGCCCACTCAGGGTCATCCGGTGCCCTTCGGCTCGGGGGTGGACTCTGAAGCGGGCGGCGACTGCGGAGGCGGGTCGGATGACGGTGTCGACGCGGGCGGCGGAGGCGGCGGGGGCTCGCTGCTCGACGGGGGCGGGTCCGACGACGGGGGCGGATCGGAGTTCGGTGGGGACGAAGGCGGGGTTGAGGAGGGCGGCGGGGTGGACGGCTTCGACGGGGGCGGCGTACCAGGCGGGGTGGGCGTTGGCGTGGTGGGTGTGGGCGTCGGCGTACCGGGGTCTGTGGGAGTGGGAGACGGGCGGGGAACGGGGCGCCAGGTGATGTGTACCTGCTGGCCGCCGGGAAGGAACGTGATGCCGCCTTCACCATGACCGCCGGGCCGCCGGAAGACGTGCACGGCGAGGGTGATCGACTGGCCGTTCTGGAGGTGGCCTGAGGAGTCGCTCGGCCGTACGGGACCCCAGGTAACGACACGCCAGGTGACCGGGCCGCCATCAGCTCGGAGCGTGACCGCAGCATCTGATCCGCCCGCCAGGTCGATGTACAGCGGGGACACCGACAGCGTGCCGCTGCCCCCGGGCCGCCCTGGAGCTGGCGAGCCGTCATCGGGTGCTGCGTGGTATTCCCTGCGTGGCGGTGACGGCAGCGCGGTGGGTGGAGCGGCCGAGCGGCGCGCCCCAAGGGGGAAGGTCGCGGACACCGGCGAACTGGCGAACTCGCCCACTCCAGAGTTGTCGGGCGGATCGTACGGCGCTCCGGTGGGCGGGAGGATCGGCGCCACACCGGGACTCGGCAGGCGGCCCGACGCGGTCGTTCCGGTCTCCCGGTCGTTGGCGCCGACGAGCCAGTTGAACGCCGCGGCGCCGGCGCCGAGGAGGAGGACGACCACTGCGGCGACCGCCAGTCCTCGCACACCGGCCAGCAAACGCCCGTCGCGTATGACGTCGGCGAGCGGGCCGACCACAGAGACACGACGGCCGCCCCACCCGGCGCCGGGTGCTGCGCCAACGGGTGATGTGCCGCCGAATGGTGTGCTGCTGGGTGATGTGCCGCCGGATGCCGCGGCGCTTGGTGCTACGGCGCTTGGTGCTACGGCGCGGGATGCCGCGGCGCCGGATGGTGTGCCGCCGGGTGCTGCGGTGGCAGGTGCTGCGGCGCCGGATGGTGAACGGCGCCCTTCGCCCCGTCGCCACCCAGGCAGGCGACGGCCGCCCTGCCACCAGGGCAAGGCGCCGCCTCGCGAGAGGCTGGGGCGGCGGGGGAGGACGGAGCGGCGCGGCTGGGCCGGGAAGCCACCAGGCGTGAACTCGGTGATCCGGGTCGCCACGAACAGCCGGTATCCCACGAGTTCCGGGTCGAGGAAGCAGCTCATGACGCGCAGGCGCAGCGCGTCCGGCGGCTCGGCCTGCGGCAGGAGCCCGTACACCTTGGCGGCCGAGACCGTTCGCGGCCGGAACGCCCCGCACAACGGGCATTCCTCGGCGTGACGCAGGAGCCGGAGACGCAGGTCGTGGTCCATCTCGCCGCGGCGTTCCCGGAGGATCATGCCGCGTTCGGGACAGCCGTACGGCCCCTGGTGCGCCAGGATCTCGGCTGTCAGGGCCACATCAAGCTCGCCGTGTGCCCGGTCGAGCGCACCCTGGGCCTCCTTGACCGGCAGGTCGAAGACGGCGGCGAGATCGGGCACGGAGAGCTGGTGCCGTACGCGCAGCTCCAGGATCTCCCGGCTGAGCGGCGCCAGCCCCTGCACGGCCTGCCACGCCATGATCCGCTGGTCGACGTCCTCCTGGTCATGGCTGGCGACCGGCAGGTCCGGCGGCTGACTTCCGTACGGCAGCCGGCGCCCGCACTCCAGCCGCGCGACGGCGTACAGCCACGGCCCGAAGCGGTCTGGATCGCGCAGCTTGTCGATATGCGACTCGGCCACGATGAACGTGTCGCGCAGCGCCACCTGGGCGGCGTCGCGGCCGCGCAGCTGGAACCAGCAGTACGCGTAGAGCCGGTCGGCGTACGCCTCGTACAACGCAGCGGGCGCACCGGAGTCTCGTGATCGCAAAGCCTCGACCAGGAGGTGGTCATTCATGCTACTGAAACTAAAGGTTCTTCAGTCTCTTCATGGGCGATTTCAAAGGATCGAACTCCAATGGCCGCAATGTTTGTGTCCAGCCCTTGATCGCGATCCGCTATTCCATCCACTAGTGATGCACTTAATGGCATTAGTCGGGATTGTACGGCTTGTCGGACTGTAGAGATCGACTGCTTGGACCTGCGTCGCATACCTCAACGCGTTCAAGGCGACACGAGGAGCAATGAGACTGGTCAGGCGATATGACCGGGCATTAATGACAGAACGAAATTGTGTTACAGGACCCGACACTCGACGTTCCTACTTGCGGAAAAGCGTCTCCAGCATCGGCGGAAGCATCCGTTCTGCAGCGGCGGTGACGGTCGCCACCTGCGCGCTGGTAAACACCACGGGCCGGGCTGACAGAACATCCGGCAGCGGCCGGGCCGCCACGAAGAGCACCCCGCCGTGACGCAGCCCGCTCCGCGGCACTTTCGCCCCATGGACCGAAACCATCGGCGTCACCGGCACCTCATGATCAAGCTCCAGCGAGAGCAGCTCGGCGACCGTCCGGGCAGCCCGCGCGGCAGCACCGGCAAGGTCCCCCGCGGGCTTGTTGCCGACCCACAACCGCCGCCCCTCGGAACGCAGCCGCAGACCCCAGCGCCACCGCCGGCTGGCGATGGCGTACACGCCGGTGATGCCGATGACCAGGTGGTCGAGGTTGGTCGCCGGTGCGCCCGGCAGCGCCCGGTCATGCAGAACCTGGAAACCCGCGGAGTCGAGCCTTGCGAGGCTGCGCCCCGTACGGCGCTCGGCCACCGCGCCCTGCCGCCAGCTGGTCGCCGGGCTCGGGCGGGTGCGTTCGTACACGGTGAACGCGGCGAACGCGGCCATGGCGGTGCCCGGACCGGCCCACCACACGCTGAGCCCGGCCACGACGACGCCGATGCCGCAAGCCAGGACGCCACGAAGCAGGAGCCGTTCCTGCCGGTGTTCCGCGACGAGCATGCGGTATCGCGACCAGGCAGAGGCTCCGGCGTTGGACGTGCCAACACCGATGATCCGCACCGAACGCCCCTTCTCCTCCAGCCGTCCAGGGCTGCCCAAGTCGCCAGCGTGAGCCCCTGACGTCGCGAGTTCAAGGACTTTGACCTTCTTGATGCCGACTCGGGGGAAAGTCCATGATCACCTGACGTGGCCGACGTAGTTGACACTGTCATTATTACAGTGTCACTATCAGAACCATGGAGAGCATCTGGACCATCACCGAGCTGGCGGACCGCGCCGTCGCGGCCCTCGCCGCCGACGACTCCCCGCGGGCCAACGGCCGGGTGCGCGATCTCCCCAACGAGCGGCTGATCCGCTGGTACACCACGATCGGCCTGGTGGACCCGCCCCTGGGCCGCCGCGGCCGCACCGCGCTGTACGGTCGCCGCCATCTCCTCCAGCTGGTCGCGATCAAACGCCGCCAGGCCGCCGGCCGCTCGATCGCCGAGATCCAGACCGAGCTCACCGGCGCCCCTGACGCCGCCCTCCAGCAGATCGCCCGGCTTTCCACGCTTCTTGACGAACCCTCCGGCGAGCCCCTCGACGAGCCTGTCCCCGCAGCGCCGGCCCCGCAGCGTGGCCGCTTCTGGACCACACCCCCCAGCGGCGCAGGCACCCCCGACGCCCCAGCCACACTCGACGGTTCAGCCACGCTGGATGCTTCGTCCACGCTGGATGGTCCAGCCACGGTCGATGCGTCGGCCGCGCTGGATGGTTCCGCCGCGCCCGATGGTTTGATCACGCCCGATGCTTCGGCCGCGTCCCGCGACCCGCACGCCGGTCGAGAGGCAGCCGCACAGGCGGGGGCCGCTCAGCTCGTTCAAGGTGTACGGCTGGCGCCTGACCTCACGCTGCTCTTGAACGTTCCGTCACTCGATGAAGCCGACCTCGCCGCGATCGAGACGGCGGCGCGGCCCCTGCTGGACGAGCTCCGGCGGCGAGGCCTGATCGGCACCGACACCAAATCCCAGTCCGCCGCCACTCCCGGGAGGTCCTCGTGACCGTGCACATCACACCGCTGCCAGAGCCCGTAGCGCCGCCCCCGGCACCTGACGGCGGACTCGGCGCACTCGCCACCGACAAGGGCAACCTGCCGCTCGACTCCGTCGACGTGCATGCCACGATCACCGGCCTGGCCGCAGGCATCGAGGTCGTGCAGGGCTTCCGCAACCCGTTCGACGTGCCGCTGGAAGCCACGTACATCTTCCCGCTGCCCGACCGCGCGGCCGTCACCGCGATGCGCATGGAGGCGGCCGACCGGGTGATCGAAGGCACGCTCAAGGAACGCGGCCAGGCGCGGCAGGACTACGACAATGCGATCGCCGCAGGCAAGCGCGCCGCGATCGCCGAGGAGGAACGGCCCGATGTCTTCACCATGCGGGTCGGGAACATCCTCCCCGGCGAACGGGTGACGATCCGCCTGACCCTCAACCAGCCGTTGCCGTACGAGGACGACGCCGCGACCTTCCGGTTCCCGCTCGTGGTGGCCCAGCGGTTCATCCCCGGTGCCCCGTTGGACGACGCGTCCGCGGGTGACGGCGTCTCGCCCGACACCGACGCGGTGCCGGACGCCTCACGGATCAGCCCGCCGGTCTTGCTGCCGGGTTTCCCCAATCCGGTCCGCCTGTCGGTCACCGCGGACATCGATCCGGCCGGACTGCCGCTCGCCGAGATCCGTTCCGCGCTGCACGTCGTGGCCGAGAGCCGGGAGAACGGCGAGAGCGGCCGTACGACCGTCCGCCTTCAGCCCGGCGAACGCCTCAACAGGGATTTCATCTTGCGCCTCGCCTACACGCCGGGGGACGGCGATGACGAGGCGGTGGCGTTGTCTCTCACTCCGGACGAATCTGAGGAAAAGGCCGACACGTTCTCCGGAGAAGGCACGTTCGCTGGAGAAGGCACGTTCACGCTGACAGTGTTGCCGTCGGGCGCGTCCCAGCGCCGTTCCCGCGACGTCGTCCTCATCCTCGACCGTTCCGGCAGCATGCACGGCTGGAAGATGGTCGCGGCACGGCGGGCCGCGGCACGGATCGTCGACACGCTCACCGGTGACGACCGTTTCGCGGTGCTCTCGTTCGACAACGTCATCGAACGGCCGCGCGACCTGGGCTCGGGGCTGTCCGCCGCGACCGACCGCAACCGGTTCCGCGCGGTGGAGCATCTCGCCTCGGTCGATGCGCGTGGCGGCACGCAGATGTTGCAGCCGCTGGAGGAGGCGTGCACGCTGCTGGCCGACTCCGCCAACGATCGTGTCGTCGTCCTGATCACGGACGGCCAGGTCGGCAACGAGGACCAGATTCTCAGGCACCTGGCACCGCGCCTGCGCGGCGTCCGTGTCCACACGGTCGGCATCGACCGCGCCGTGAACGCGGGTTTCCTGCACCGCCTCGCCGCCGACGGTGAAGGCCGATGCGAGCTCGTCGAGTCCGAAGACCGGCTTGACGAGGCGATGGAGCACATCCACCACCGCATCGGCGCCCCGCTCGCCACCGATCTGACCCTGCATCCCGAAGGTCTCGAGCTCGTGCCGGACACGATCGCGCCTCGCCGCCTCGGCGCCTTGTTCCCCGGCGTACCGCTGGTGATCTCCGGCCGGTACCGCGGCGCCTCGCCGTCCGGGACCTCGCCGTCCGGGACCCTGACCGTACGCGGCGTCACGTCCGACAGCTCCCCATGGGAACAGACCGCCGCCGGCACCGTGACCAAGGACCCTGCGACTGCGGCCATCTGGGCCCGCGCGCATCTGCGCGACCTGGAAGATCGGTACGCGGTCGACGGTGGTGACGACCTCGAACGCCGCATCGTCGACACGTCGCTGCGCTTCGGTGTGCTTTGCAGGTTCACCGCGTTCGTGGCGGTGGACAGCCGGGTCGTGGCTGAACGCGAAGGCTCACCCCATCAAGTCGTCCAGCCGGTCGAGATGCCGGATGGATGGGACGCAGGGCCCGCTATGGCACCTAGGCTGGCCGCTCCGGGGGCGGCCCTGCCTATGTCCTACGGTGGCGCGCCGCTGTCCGCCCAGGGCTCGGCCCCTGCGGCAGACCTTTTCGGAGCACCCCCCGCGCCAGCTGCCGCTGGAGCGCCCCCTGCGGCCCCTGCCGCGCCCGGCGGTTTCCGTGGGAGCAGTGCGCGGCCGATAGACCTCGGAAGCGCTCCGGAGTCTGCCGCTTCTGCAGAGTCTGCCGCTTCTGCGTCACCGGCGTCCGGACGTCCCCGCGCTGGCAGGCCAGGTGGCAGGCATGGAAGTGTCCACTCAGCCCAGGCACTCTCCGGAGCCCGCCATGACCTCGGCAAAGAGCTCCGGCGGCTCCGGCGGGTCGGCGACCAACGCGACGTAGAGCACCTCCAGGAGCTGCTCACCAAGCTGGAGCTGATCGTTCACCGCCTGGAAGGGCGAGGTGTCGACAGCAAACTCGTCGCACCGCTTGTGGCACTGGCGGCGGACCTCCAGGTCGTACGAGCCGAAACCGCCCCCGCGGATCTCGACGTGCTCTGGGAGCGTGCCCTGCAGGTCCTGGCCGACTTCGTTGGTGATCCGGGCAAGAGCGCCACCACCGGCAAGAGCACCACCAAGCGTGCCTTCTGGAAACGTGGCAAGTAGCAAGTAGAAGGCAAGCAGAAACGTGGGCGTCCTCCCGGGTCAGAGGGGGAGGACGCCCACGTCAGCGGAACGATCAGGCGTGCTGCGGCTGGTAGCGGCGCCGGATCAGCGGAACGAGGTTGAACAGGAGCCCGGCCAACGCCACCCCGGTGACGAGGTTGATGCCGGGGTGGAACTGGCCGAAGTCGTTCCCGCCCACGGAGCCGCTCGAGAGCAGGGCGGTCACCACTGCCAGCACCAAAGCGGCACCGACCTGCATCGCGGTTTGCACCAGGCCGGAAGCCAGACCCTGCTCGTGGTCGGCAATGCCCTCCGTCGCCTGAGCCATGATGGAGCTGAAGCCGAACGCGAACCCTCCGCCCAGCAGCAGCATCGTCGGCAGCACGGTGAACGCGTAGTGCGGTGCGTCCCCAGCCGTCGACAGGAACCACACATAGCCCAGGGACATCGAGATCATCGCGGTCAGGATGAGCGGTGACGTCCCGTACCGGTCGATCAGGCGTCCCATGAACGGTGAGCCGAAGGCGACCAGGAGACCGGCAGGCAGCAGCGCCATCGCCATCTTCAGCGGCGACCAGTGCAGAACGTCCTGCAGGTAGAGCGTCATCATGAACTGGAAGCTGAGGTATGAGCCCATCAGCGCAACGACGCTCAGGTTGGCCCGCACGATCGTGCCGACCTTCAGGATGCCGAGACGGATCAACGGGTGGGCCACCTTGTTCTCCGTGTAGAAGAACGCTCCCAGCAGTGCCACGGCCAGCACCACGGAACCAAGGGTGACCGGGTCGAGCCAGCCCCGTTCGGGAGCCGACACCACCGTGTAGACGGCCAGCAACATGCCCGCGGTCAAGGTGATCGCGCCGACCAGGTCGTGGCCGCCCTCCTCGGCGCGCTTGTCACGGGGGATCAAGAAGTAACCGGCCACCAGAGCGAGCACCGCGAGGGGAACCGGAGTGAGGAAGGTCCACCTCCAGCCGAAGCTGGTGAGCAGGCCGCCGAGGATCAGGCCGGACGAGTAACCGCTGGCGCCGAACACCGAGAACACAGACAGTGCCCGGTTGCGCGCGGGGCCCTCATGGAAGGTCGTGGTCAGGATGGACAGCGCGGTGGGCGCGGTGAACGCGGCCGCCAGTCCCTTGACGAAACGGGTGACGATGAGCAGCGTGCCGTTGTCGACCAGACCGCCGATCAGCGAGGCGATGGCGAAGACGGCCAACGCGATCAGGAAGATCTGGCGCCTGCCCAGCAGGTCGGCCGTTCGGCCGCCCAGCAGGAGCAGACCGCCGTACCCGAGCACATAGCCGTTCACGATCCACTGCAGCGAAGTGGTCGACAGGCCGAGCTCGGCGCCGATCGACGGCAGGGCCACACCCACCATCGACACGTCGAGACCGTCAAGGAACAACACGGCGCACAGCACCGCGAGGACGCCCCACAGTCGCGGGGTCCAGCGCTGCTCGCCGGGCTCGGTGGCTTGGGCCGTCTTAGTGACGGGAGACGTTTCGGTGATAGTCACGTCGGAGGACAGTACATGCACGCGCATCAAATGTCTACGCAAGAATTTCTGACGCATTTAATGCGTTTGCATCCATCAACACCCGTCCCCTAAGATGCGCCCATGGAGTCGGAGCCCGAGTTGGTCGGCCGCTGGAGGAGCCTCGCGGCCTGCTACAACCAGGTCGCCTGCCACCTCGATCGCGAGCTGCAGGCGCAACACGGCCTGTCCATGAGCGAGTTCGAAGCCCTGGACCGCCTCATCGACCTTCAGTCAGAGAAGTGCCGTATGCAGGAGCTCGCCTCCGACATGTACCTGAGCCAGAGCGCCCTCTCCCGCACGGTCGCCCGCCTGGAGAAGCACGGCCTTGTGGAACGCGGCCTCTGCGAAGCGGACCGCCGCGGCGTCTTCGTCAAGCCCACCGAAGCCGGCATCGAACTCCACGCCAAGGCCCGCGAGACCCATCTCACAATCCTCGGCGAGCACCTCTCCGACTCCTCCGTCCCTGCGCCCGCGTCCGGCTGACCAGCCCCGCGCGGTCCTCGGGTGGGCGTCGTTAAAGGCATCAACGTCCTGGCCGAAATTGAGGGCCGTGATGGCGATCGATAATCGCCCGTTCTGTCGTGGAAGATCGGCACGATGGCGCCATCCCCGGAGCATGATCGGCCAATGCCGCACATGACCGGGTGGCCATAGTTCGGGATCCCGCTATTCGATCTTTGATGGCGTGAGAGAAATCGGACGGAAATGACAAAGAAGATTGGCCGTCCTGGATAGGGTGGGAAACCGAACTTCCGCGCCACGTTCTTGATGTTGAGGAACGGAGCCCTCCACGGAGTTGTGGATGTGAACGCTTTCGTGATGCGATCCAAGGACACAGACCGTGAGGCGGACGAGCCGATCTGGGCCCTTGCTCCCTATCCGGCGCTGGCCGCCGACACCGACGGCGTGATCAGACAGATCAACGATGCGGCCCGGGTATTGTTCGGCATCGCGGAGCTCGGCGTACCACTGGCGGACGCCGCGCCGACCTGGCTCCACCAGGCCCATCGGCATCTCATGCGCGAGAGCCGCACGACCCCGGCCACCCCCGTACGAGGCCCGATAGGTGACCGGACATTCGAGGCGCATCCGACTCGTTGGACCGATAAGGGCGTTCCCCATATCGTTTGGTGGCTTGCCGACAGCACCGATCAGCAGTCGGCCTCGGATGCGCTGCGAATCGAGCGCGAGCGGGCCGCATTCCTGACTGAGGTGTCAAACGACCTCGCGTCCTTGGACGTCGGTCTCTGCCTGAATGCGACCGTGCGTTTGGCGGCACGGCATCTTGCTGATCTGGCGCTGGTGGTGGTGCCGAAGACCGGTCGCGGATACTCGGCCGTATTCTGCGGTCCCGACGGGCAAGTGGTCAACGACGACCTGGACATTGATCCCGGCGAGGTGCCTGGTCTGGCCGAGACTCTGCGGGGATTCCCCTCGGCGGTGGCACGCTGGATCGATCCCGCGACCGTTCCGGAACGGTTCTTCCGCGGCCTGCTCGACGCGCCGAGTTCGATGATGGTGACGACACTGCCCGGCCCGGGAGCCCCCGCCGGTGCCATGGTGCTCGTACGACGGGCCGGTCGCGCCGCGTACACCGAGGGCGAGGAGGCGTTCGCGCGGATGGTCGCGGTCCGGGCCGGTACGGCGATGTCCGCCGCCCGCCTGTACGCCGAGCAGACGTCCATCACCGAGATCCTCATGCGCGAGCTGCTGCCTCCCCGCGCCCGTGATCTCGACGGGGTCGAGCTGGCCGCCAGATACCGGCCGTCGGGGAGCGGCGAACGGGTCGGCGGCGACTTCTATGACCTCTACCCGGCGGGCAACGGCGACCAGGAATCGCTGGTGGTGCTGGGCGACGTGTGCGGCAAGGGCCTCCAGGCCGCCGTGCTGACCGGCAAGATCCGCAACGCCCTCCAGGTGCTCCTGCCGCTCGCCGACGATCACCACCATGTCCTCAGCCGGCTGAACCAGATGATGTTGCTGAACGGCGACCCCACCAAGTTCGTCACCCTGGTGCTGGCCTCGGTACGCCGCCACGGCGAACGGGTGCGGTTGCGGCTGACCAGCGCCGGACATCCCGCACCGTTGATCATCCGGGCCGGCGGCGCCGTCGAGGAGGTACCGACGGTCGGCACCCTCATCGGCGTCATGGAGCAGCTCTCGACCGACACGGTCACCGTCGAGCTCGCGCCCGGGGAGATCTGCCTCCTGCACACCGACGGAGTCACCGAAGCCAGGGGCGGCCCCGGAGGCGACGAGATGTTCGGTGAAGACCGGCTGCAGCGGGAGCTGGCCCGATGCGGCGGAATGACACCGGACGAAATCGTCGAGCACGTCCAGATGCTGGCGTCCGAATGGGTCGGCGACGGCCATCACGACGACACGGCCGTCATCGCGATCACCCCACGCCAAGGCCACTGACACCTCCGCCGACACGCTCGGCCAGAAAGTCCTCCCAGGTCCGCTGACCGGTGGCCTCGTCGAGGGAGAGGTTGGCACCGTCGCTGTACGCGCGGGCGGCCTTGCCGGGAAGCTTGACCGGCACCATCAACCGGCGCTTGCCGACAACGTTCAGGTAGCTGCGGATGGCCTCCCCCATCCCGTACACGTTCGGCCCGGCGATGTCGGGCACCAGACCGGCCGGCTCACCGAGCGCCAACTCGGCCAGCCGGGCTGCCACATCCCTGGCGTCGACGGGCTGGAAGTGCATCCCGGTCGGCACCGGAATGATCGGCATCTTGGCCATCCCCTGCGCCGCCGTCAGCAAGAAGTCGTGGAACTGCGTGGCCCGAAGGGTCGTCCACGGCAGTCCCGACTCCGCCACAACCAGTTCCGCGGCCCGCTTGGCGGCGAAGTAGCCGAACATCGCCCGGTCGACCTTGCTCTCGATGGGCATCCGCTCAGCACCGACGACCGAGATGTACACGAGATGCGGGGCACCGGCCCGTGCGGCGGCCTCCACCAGGTTCCGCGCCTTGTCCTCGTCGCCCTTGGCGCTTCCGGCGCAGTGCACGATGGTGTCGGCGCCACTGATCGCGGCCTCGAGTCCCTCACCGGTCGCCAGATCCCCGGTCACGTACTCGATGCCGTCCTTGGCCTCATGGCTGCTCCGGCTGAGCACCCGCACCTTGCGGCCCGCGTCTGCCAGAAGCGGCGTCACAAACTTTCCGAGCGTTCCCGTGCCACCAGTGAGCAGGATCGTCATGGCTTTCTCCGATTCAGTACGAGGTCGTCGATCTACTGCACTGACGGCTCGAACCGATCGGATGTGACGACTCACCCGGCTGACTTCAGAAAAACTTCACACGCGGCGCCCACCCACATAAGAAGGCCCCCGCCTCGCCTTTGAGGGGGAGCCGTTGTTGTCCGCGGGGCCGTCACCGGCCGCCGGCGGTCAGGAGTCCTTGGCGTGGTAGTAGGCCAGCGCGTGGAAGGTCTTGACGTCGACCTGGCCGGTGACGTTCAGGCCGAGGCCCTTCTGCAAGCCCCGCACCTTCGCGGCGGTGCGATCGCCGAATTGGCCGTCGACTCGCAGTTTTCCGTTGGAGGTGTCCTTGTTGAGCAGGACCTGCACCGCCCTGACGCAGTCACTCTTGGCGCCGCGGGAGATGATTCCGGTCCTGGTGTACAGGCTGTGCCAGGTGGCGGCACCCACGTGACCATCCGGCTTGCCCGCGCGCCCGTCGGCTTGCTGGAACTTGGTGACCTGCTTCTTGGTTGTGGGCCCGAAGTGCCCAGGCGGCTTCGGCTGCTTCTTGGTCGCCACCGAGTAGCCCCGGCAGTTGAGCATCCACTGCAGGGCGAGAACCTCATTGCCCTTGTCCCCCTGCCGCAGTGTCTGAGGGAAACCGTGGCCGTCAGCAGTGGCGGTCTGGGTGTCCGCCGAGGCCGGCGAGGCCATCGCCGCACCGCCCGTGACGATCCCGGCAACCGCCAATCCCGCAATCGTGATCCGCTTGATGTTTGCCCCCCTGTGTCGCTTTTGTCCGTGTCCAGAGTTAGAGGGCCTGTGACCTTGGATTGTTCGGCGTTCTGTCGTCCCTGTTGCGGGGTCGGCCGGAGTAAGGCAGAGACGGAAGATCCGCAGCGTGGCGGGTGCGGTTTCCCACAGGAGGGACGGGCGGTCGTCCCCATGGGCACGACAGGTGCGGCTCCGTAGCGTCCACCCGTGATCAAATTTTCCCGATGGACGGCGTTCGCGGTGTCCGGCGCTACGGCGGCGGCCCTTGCGGCGGCCATGGCCGTCCTCACCGCTCCTGACGCGCGAACGGCGCAGCCCCAGTCGAGCCACACCCGGTCGTCCCAGGACGGTTTCCAGGAGACGTTGAACGATCTGGTGAAAACCAAGGCGGCCACGGCCGTTCTGCTCCGCGTACGAACCGCGGGCGGCGGCGAGTGGTCCGGCGCGGCGGGCGTGTCTGATGTCCGAACGGGACGGCCCGCCGATCCAGCCGGGTACTTCCGGATCGGCAGCGTCACCAAGACGTTCGCGGCAACCGTTCTCCTGCAGCTCGTCGATGAAGGACGGCTGCGACTCGACGACCCTGTGGCCAAGCACCTGCCCGGCGTCGTCCCAGACGGGGAGCACATCACGGTGCGGCAGGTCCTCCAGCACACCAGTCTGCTCCGCGACTACATGAGCGACCCGGGATGGTCCACCAACCGCTGGCGCGGGGCGGAACGGTTCCGCAGTTACAAGCCCAACCGGCTCCTCGCGCAGGCGTTCCGCATCCCCGCCCAGAATCCCCCGGACGTCACCTGGAGGTACTCCAACACCAACTACGTGGTCGTGGGCCGGTTGATCGAGCGGCTGACCGGGCGACCCTACGGGAAGGAGGTGGAACGACGCGTTCTACGACCGCTCCGGCTGACCCAAACGATCGTTCCCGGCGACCGCCCCGGGCTCCCCCGCCCGCACGCGCACGGCTACGCGCTGCTGCCGGACGGGCGGACCGTGGACGCCACCCGCATGAACCCCTCCCTCGACTGGGCGGCGGGCGAGATGATCTCCACCACCCGGGACCTCGGCCGGTTCCTCGACGGACTGCTCGGCGGGCGGCTGCTGTCCCCCTCGGCGCTCGCCGCGATGCGCACCGTACGGCCCACCGACGCCGGGTTCGCGTACGGGCTCGGCCTCCAGGAGTACGCGCTGCCCTGCGGCAAGCGCATGATCGGGCACAGCGGTCAGCTCATCGGCTACACGACCTACGCGCTCCGTTCCGACGACGGACGGCAGATGAACCTGTCGGTCAACCTCGGCTCCACACCGCCGTCGGCCGACAAGCTGTACGCCCTTGCGGGCAAGGTGTTCTGCTGACGGTCACCCCGACCCGGCGAGAAGGGACATCGGCCCCACGCGTTCAGAGTCAAGATCGAGCGCCATCGCTGTCGCCAGCGCTATTGCTATCGCGGCAGCAGGATCCCAGCCCCCTGAACCACCGAGCCTCACGTGCTCGCGCGCGTTGGGGGTGTCCAGAAACTCGGCCCAAGAGGTCAAGCGGTGTTCGCCCGAGCGTGACCCCCAGGTCCAAGTGACGCTGTGGTGGGCCACGGTTATGTGGTTGCTGTTGTCACGGGTTGGGGGTCCGTGCCGGAAGCGCCGGTTTGGCCCTGGATCGGTGCCGGGGTATGCGGAAAGGTTCAGGGCCGTCAGACCCGGG
The DNA here is from genome assembly GCF_044326415.1 of Actinomadura sp. 6N118. Taxonomy (NCBI): domain Bacteria; kingdom Bacillati; phylum Actinomycetota; class Actinomycetes; order Streptosporangiales; family Thermomonosporaceae; genus Actinomadura; species Actinomadura sp. 6N118. Next base: position 14,277 of record NZ_JBIRAZ010000010.1, read on the forward strand.
TCTGACGGCCCTGTATGGCCGGTTCATGGTCAGGCTTTGTTGAAGGTGTTCTTGGCCCACAGGTAGGAGACCAGGGCAATGCCAGCGCACCAGGCGGTGGCGGTGGTGGCGCTGTTGCCGATCGGGGTGCCGAGCAGGAGGCCGCGGATGGTTTCCATGATGGGGGTGAAGGGCTGGTATTCGGCGAACCAGCGGATGGCGGTGGGCATGGAGTCGGTGGGGACAAAGCCGCTGCCCAGGAAGGGCAGCAGGATCAGGGGCATGGGTGCGTTGCTGGCGGCTTCGGGGGTTTGGGAGGTCAGGCCGAGGGCGACCGCGAGCCAGGTGATGGCCACGGCGAACAGGGTGAGCAGGGCGGTGGTGGCCAGCCATTCGATGGGGGTGGCGTTGGGGCGGAAGCCGATGGCGGTGGCGATGGCGATGAGGACGGTCATGCCGAGGAGTTGCTGGATGACGCTGGCGACGACGTGGCCGGTCAGGACCGAGGCGCGGGCGATGCGCATGGTTTTGAAGCGGGCGATGATGCCTTCGGTCATGTCGGTGGCGACCATGACGGCGGTGCCGGTGGCGGCGGTGGCGGCGGCCATGAGCAGGATGCCGGGGACGACGTAGTTGACGTAGGCGTCACGGCCACCGCCGGCTGCGCCGGCGATGCCGTTGCCCAGGGTGCCGCCGAAGACGTAGACGAATACCAGTAGCAGGATGACGGGTGTGATGATCAGCTGGATGGTCATGGAGGGGTAGCGGATCAGGCGTTTGAGCTGGCGCCGGATCATGGTGGCTGAGTCGCGTGCGGCCAGGGTCGGGGTGCTCATCGCAGGGACTCCTTCTGCTGCTGGTCCTGCTGCTGGTTGGGCTGTGGCTGGTTGGGCTGTGGCTGGTTCTGCTGCTGGCCGGTGAGGGTGAGGAAGACGTCGTCCAGGTCGGGGGTGTGGATGGTGAGGTCGGCGGGTTCGATCCCGGCGGTGTCCAGCCGGGTGAGCAGGTGGCGTAGTGAGGCGACGCCGCCGTCGGAGGGGATCTGCAGGGTGAGCCGGTCGTCGTCGGAGGGGTCGATGAATCCCTGGCCGAGTGCGGTGAGTGCGCCGGTGAGCGTGTCGTGGTCGGTGAACCGCAGCGAGATGTGGCCGCCGGGGATGAGTCGTTTGAGTTGGTCGGCGGTGCCTTGGGCGATCAGGTGTCCGTGGTCGAGCAGGGCGATGTGGTCGGCGAGCTGGTCGGCTTCTTCCAGGTATTGGGTGGTGAGGAAGATGGTGACGCCGTCGGCCACGAGGTCGCGGACGATGCTCCACATGGCGCGGCGGCTGCGGGGGTCCAGGCCGGTGGTGGGTTCGTCCAGGAAGATCAGGCGGGGGTCGCCGACCAGGGTCATCGCCAGGTCCAGGCGGCGTTGCATGCCGCCCGAGTAGGTTTGGGCCGGTTTGTTGGCGGCGTCGACCAAATCGAAGCGTTCCAGCAGTTCGGCGGCCTTGCGTTTGCCAGCTTTGCGGGGCAGGTGGTGCAGGTCGGCCATCAGCAGCAGGTTCTCCTGGCCGGTGAGGAGTTTGTCGACCGCCGAGTACTGGCCGGTGACGCCGATCGCGCCGCGCACCTGGTCGGGTTGGCGGGTCAGGTCGTAGCCGGCGACCTGGACGGTGCCGCCGTCGGCGGGGAGCAGGGTGGACAGGATCTGCACGGTGGTGGTCTTACCGGCGCCGTTCGGGCCAAGCAGGGAGAACACTGTGCCTTGGGGGACGGCCAGGTCGATGCCGTCGAGAACGACCTTGTCGCCCTTCTTGCCGCGGTAGGACTTGCGCAGCCCGTTCACCGCGATGGCCAGGTTCGTCATGATGCTGCTCCTTCACAAAGACTGCGGGTCACACGTTGCGGATCACAGGCCGCGGGTTACCGGCCGCGGCTCAGGCTGCGGGGTTACAGGCTGCGGCTCAGGCTGCGGGGTTACAGGCTGCGCGCGGCGATGTCGCCGTAGGCGGTGGTGGCGTGAATGTCCAGGTCGGCCGAGCCATCGTTCTTCAGACCGTTGCTGATCCGGCCGTAACCAGTGCCCGCGTCCAGCGAAGCCGAGACGCCCGGCGCCGCACAGACCTCGATGTCGCCCATCTCGGTACGCAGGGTGACCGTGCCGCTCACGGCCTCAGCGACGCGGATGTCGCCCTTGCTGGTGCTGATCTCCGCGGTCCCGGTGAGGCGGCCGACCTCGACGTCACCGGCGACGGCGGTGAGGCGGACGCTCGCGGCCTCGTCCAGCTTGATCTGGTCGTAGGCGCCTTCGAACGTCACATCGCCCAGCTGTCCGACGGCGCGGAACTCGGTGGCGGCGGCCTTACCCTCGACCCTGGAACCAGCGGGCAGCTGAACCGTCACCTCGACCGATCCCGACGGGCCCAGGTACTGGTTCTTCCCCGCCGGGGCCGCGATCCGCAGGACGCCGTCGGCGTATTCGACGGTGGTCTGCTCGGCCGCCTTCACATCGCGGCCCTTGGAGGCGTTGGCGGGCAGGACCTCCACCGTGGTGTCGGCCCGGTCGGCGGCGATGAACTGCACCCGCCCCGCGGGGATGTGAAGGACGGCGGAGATCGGGGCGGGGGTGTTGAACTTCTGCATCGTGCTCTCCCTTTGCGCTTGCGGCTCGTCGTTTCGAACAACGCAAAAGCTACGTTGCTTTCCAGATTCCCACAACAAGATCTTTGCCTCGAAACAGCATTTACGCAGGTAGAGACAGAACAATCATTGCAACAGCCTTCGCGTTTAACGCAACGTGCGACTGTCGATCGTTGCAATGTGTTGAAGGTGAACGCTATGGTGGCGTCAAGGAACGCCGAGCAGCGCCATGGAGCACCCGTGGGGCATGAAGGGGGTCGTGATGCCGGGAGGCAGGCTCACCCAGCAGGAACGCCAGCAGATCGCGGTGGGGCTGGCCGACGGCCTGGCCTACGCCGAGATCGCCCGGCGTCTCGATCGTCCGACGTCGACGATCACGCGTGAGGTGATGCGGAACGGCGGCCCCGCCGGCTACCGCGCCGACCTGGCCCACCGCGCCACCGAACGTCGCGCGCACAGGCGCAAGCAGGCCACGCCGCGGGGTTCGGAGACGGTTCCGCAGCTCAACGGACGCGACGCCGAGGTCGTGCGCGAGTACGAGGAGACGCTCACCACCGTCTTCATGACCTCGGGCCTGCCCAAGATGATGGCCCGGGTACTGGCCTGCCTCTACACCACCGACTCCGGCAGCCTCACCGCCTCCGAACTCGCCCAGCGCCTCAAAGTCAGCCCGGCGACCGTCTCCAAAGCGATCACCTTCCTCGAGAGCATGGAACTCATCCGCCGGGAACGCGACGCACGCCGCCGCGAGCGCTACGTCGTCGACGACGACCTCTGGTACCAGTCGATGATCCGCAGCGTCCGGGACAACGCCCTGCTTGTCGAGACCGCGCGACAGGGCGTGCACATCCTCGGCCCCGGCACCCCGGCCGCCACCCGCCTGGAGAACACCGCCCGCTTCCTCGACTTCGTCACCGAGAACCTCACCCGCGCCGTCGAACAGGCTCGCGAAATCCTCTACACCAAACCCGAAACACCCCCAGGCGACACCGCCGAGTCGGCTTCAGATCACGAATAGACAGCCGCCCCGATGGCCCCAGCATCAGACGAAGCCGACCATGCTCTCCCACCCGCGCCGCCCTTGTGAGTCGCCCGCAACAGCGCAGTCGTCCACACCCATCCCCATCCAAGAACCTCTACTTTTCTGGACGGCGCAGCGACCCATCCCGCACCGGCAAGTTTGTCGTTCTTTATCCAGCGATGAGTGAGGCCTGGCTCGGCCTGAGGCCCGGTCACCGGGGCGGATCCGGCACGCCATAGTGAGGGTGCTTTTAGAAGGGCTTCCAGTGCGGCTTAGGCGAGTTCGTCGACACTGTCACTGTCGACGTTCAGTGATGATCTGAGACTTGATGACCGAGCGGGGCACGAACTGCAGCACAGCATGGGCGACCGTGCTGGTGAGATTGCCCCTTGCGCGCCATGGCAAGACATCAGCATTGGCGAAGTCCATTTCACCTTCGCCAATGCTCTACAAACGCCCTCATCATCGTGGGGTCGGAATGCCGGTCCGGCTAGAAACCCTCGTTTCCCGATCGCCACTACTGGTAGCGGTGTCTATGGCCGTGGCGTGGTTTTTGCCCGGCGCCGGGCGGGCGGCCCCGGCTGTGCAATCGGGGTGCCCGCACGGCTCCGGCAGGAGGTCAACTCCGGTCTGCCTCGAAGGCGCGGACCTCGGTGATGAAGGGGCCACCGTATCCGGCGTCCTTGTCACCGTCGATTTGGAGGACGTCGTATCCCCGGGCGCTGAAGGTGTAGGTCACCTCGCGCCAGTAGTTGGGCCAGAAGCCGTCGTCCTCGATCCCGCTGACCACTCGGACGGACCGGTATCGGGACCGCGGGGGTGGACGATCACGGAACCTGACCGGCTCGACTGATCTCTAACCTGGCAGCATCGACCGACCCGGGGCCGACTCATGAGAGATCGCCCTCCTTGTCACCAAAGGAGAAGTCCCAGCACATGCCCCGTTGGCCCCAGCTCAGTCCGTCCGAACAAAAACAAAAACTCGACCAGATCACCGTGCAGGTGGTGCCGACCTTGCCCGACGGCTGGCAGCGCCTGGTGGTCCGCGTCCTGACGATCGGGAAGCACAGCGAAATGTCGGCCGGTGTGCTGATGCCCGACCGCTCAACACGCGGCTGGAGCTTCCCACCGGAGGTCTGGCGTCAGTTCATGCAGCTCCGCAAGGGTATGTATGCCGAAGGTGCGGGAAGTTGGGTGGGGTTTGAGTACATCGTCGACCCGCCCGGCAAGTTCACGATCAGTTACAACCGACATGCCGAACCAACCTTCGAGTCCGCGCCGACCGCAGAAGATTTCGCCACCGAGAACCGCTGGTTCCCGCGCTCAGAGGACACCATGCCCGACTGGTTCCGCCGGGGTCTGAAGGATCCGCCCGGCGCTGCTGGCCGGCGCCGAAGCCATGGATGAGGTGTTCACCGAGGACGGCGAGGCCGCCTAGTCAGGCAGTTTGTCAGGCACTCGCAGCAAGAGGCCCGTTCCGAAGATCGGAACGGGCCTCTGAGGTGGAGCCGCCTATCGGAATCGAACCGATGACCTATTCATTACGAGTGAATCGCTCTGCCGACTGAGCTAAGGCGGCTTGCCGCGCTAGGACGGCGGGCAAAAGTCTACCGGGTCCCGGGCGGTGCGTGCGCATCAGCGGCAGAGGGTTCCGTCCTTCGGTGGTTTGGCGGTTACCAGGTACTGGTCGGTGGCCTGGGTGATGCAGGGGTTTCCTTGGAGGTAGGCGGTGTGGCCGTCGCCGTCCAGGGACAGGAGGACGCCCGAGTCGAGCTGAGCGGCTAGGGACTGGGCCCACTTGTACGGGGTGGCGGGGTCGCGAAGGGTGCCGATGACCAGGATGGAGGCCGCGCCCTTGGCGGTGATGGGCTTGGGCTTCGCCTGGGCCTTGGCGGGCCAGTAGACGCAGGGCAGGCCGCCCCAGACGACGAACGGGCCGAAATGCGGTGAGGCTTTGGCTGCCTCGTCTACGGACTTCTTGTAGGTGGCGACGTTCGGCGGGCTGGGCTTGTCCACACAGTTGACCGCCATGTTGGCGTCGGTTTGATTGCTGTATGTGCCGTCCTGCTCACGTTCCACCATCTGGTCTGCCAGGGCTAGGAGGAACGTGCCGTCGCCGTTCTGGATGGCCTGCGTCAGGGCTTCGCGGAGCCTAGGCCAGAGCTGCTTGAGGTAGAGCGCCAGGGCGATGCCCATGGTGACGAGGGTCTCGGTGACGAGACGAGAGTCGCGGCGGTTGGTTAGGGGTTTCTGGTCAGCCTGCTTCTGGAGCGCGGCGATTTTGGCGATCGCGGCGGTGGGGTTGGTGCCCAGGGGGCAGTCGGGGAGCTGGACGCAGTCGGCGACGAACGCGCGGAGGGCCGTCTCGAAGCCCTTGGACTGCTCGACCAGGGTCTGGGTGGAGGATTCCTTGGGGTCGACGGCGCCGTCGAGGACGAGGGCTCGGACGTTCTGCGGGAACTGTTCGGCGTAGAACGAGCCCAGGTACGTGCCGTAGGAGGCGCCGTAGTAGGTCATCTTCTGGTCGCCCAGGGCGGCGCGGAGGACGTCCAGGTCGCGGGCCGCGTTGACGGTGCCGACGTAAGGGAGGCGATCGGGTGCCTTGGCCTTGCAGTTGTCGGCGTACGTCCTGCTCTCGACGGAGACCTTGTCGATCTCGGATTGGTCGTCGGGCGAGGCGTCGGTGGCGAAGAAGCGGTCGAGCTGCGGGCCGCCCATGCAGCGCACGGGATCGCTCTTGCCGACGCCGCGGGGGTCGACGCCGATGATGTCGAAACGTGAACGCAGGTCGGCGCCGAATGCGCGGCCGTTGGAACGGATGAACTCGACACCGGAGCCTCCGGGACCACCCGGGTTGGTGAACAACGATCCGATGCGACGCGCCTGGTCCTGGGCTGGCAGGCGGATCAGAGAAAGCTTCAGTTGACGTGCGGTCGGCTTGGCGTAGTCGAGCGGAACGTTGGCAGTGGCGCACTGGAAGCCGCCACCGCAGTCCGTCCAGTCAATCTTCTGGTTGTAGTACGTCCCCAGCCCGGCGGGTGCGTTCGCGGAGGGAGTCTGGGCGGGCGGCTTTTCAGGTTTGGCTGCGCTACATCCCGCCATTGCGAGCGTCAGCACGACGGCCGCACTCGTGAACCTCGTTGCCCGCACCTGGAGTCCCCGTCTCGTCGTCGCGGCTCGTACAGCTCCGCCTACGCTACGGGTTTCCAGCTAGTACATCCAAGGTTCACGCAACGCCGTACTGCCGCTCGATGCCGTCCAGCAGCCAGGTGAGGCCCCGCTCGAAATGCTCCCCACCGTAGATACCGCGCCTGAAGACATGCTCCAGGTGAGGGAACTCTCCCGAGGAAATGAGGTCGCGGAAGTAAGGATGGTCCAGCTCGTCGAGGTCGTCCTCCCCTAGGCCCGCCAGCTGCTTTCGCTGCCGGCTTGTCACCTCGCGTACGACGAAGCCCAGCATGTAGTGGTCGACCGCAGCGACGATCTCCACCTGTGCCTGCGGGTCATCAGTGAGCCCGGAGACGGCGGACAGCGACTGTTCGACGTGCCGCAACGCGTTCGGCCCTATATGAGGCAGGTTGGGCTGACCCGACAGTTCGACGATCCACGGATGCCGCAGGATGTAGTCCCGTTCCTGACGGGCGATCAGACTGATCGCCTCGCGCCAGCCGGAGGGCAGCTCGCCCTGGACAAGGATCTCCGGGACCACCTCGTCGATCATGAGCGCGAGCAGGTCTTCTTTGCGTTCGATGTGCGTGTAGAGGCTCATCGCGCGCACACCCAGCTCGCTCGCCACCCGCCGGATGGAGACCGCTTCCAGGCCTTCGGCGTCGGCCAGCCTGATCGCCGCCTCGACGATCGCCTCGCGCGTCAGCCTCGGCCGGCGCCCGCCCCGCGGCCGTGCCCAAACAAGATCGGGAACGGTCGATTTCGCGGGTGCGGCGGTGTCCTCGGTCTCGCGTACGCCCTTGGTCTCTGACACGACCCCGATCCTACCCACCGACCGTACGCCGTACGCCCGAAATGAGACGGTGTACGGATCGCTCGATACGGTGTACGGTTAGCGATACGCCGTACGGAAGCTGAGGAGGGCGCGGAGAATGACGACCACGCAGACCGGCGCCCCCGCCGGGAAGTCCGCGATGGACCCGCATCTCCGGCGCCTGGCGATCGTGGTCGTCCTGGGCGCGATCATGACGATCCTCGACACGACGATCGTGAACGTGGCACTGCCGACACTCGGTCAGGACTTCAACGCCTCGTTGTCGTCCATCCAGTGGGTGGCCACGGGCTACATGCTTGCCCTGTCGATGGCGATCCCCCTCACCGGCTGGGCGGTGCAGCGGTTCGGGGCGCGAACGATGTGGCTCGTGTCGCTCGGCCTGTTCATCACGGGTTCGCTGCTCTGCGGGATGGCCTGGGACGTGACGTCTCTGGTCGCCTTCCGTGTCGTCCAGGGACTGGGCGGCGGGATGCTCTTGCCGGTCGGGCAGACCATGCTCGCCCGCGCCGCCGGGCCCGAACGGATGGGACGGGTGATGAGCATCGTCTCGGTGCCCGCCATGCTGGCGCCGGTGCTCGGCCCTCTGCTCGGCGGCGTCGTGGTCGACCATCTCGACTGGCGCTGGATGTTCTACGTCAACATCCCGTTCTGCGTGTTCGCGCTGATCGCCGCGATCCGCCTGCTGCCGCGCGACAGCGACCGCGACCCCGGCAGCAAGCTGGACTTCCTCGGCATGGCCTTGCTCTCGCCTGGACTGGCCGCCCTGGTCTATGGGCTGTCCGAGGCATCCGAGGGCGGCGGCGGACCGCGTGCCGTGATCAGCGCCATCGGCGGGGTGGCCCTCACCGCCGCGTTCATCGTGCATGCGCTCCGCAAGCGCGACGGCGCGCTGGTCGACTTGCGGCTGCTGCGCAGCCGGGCCTGGGCGAGTGCGGTCGGCGGGCTGTTCTTCTACAGCGGAGCGATGTTCGGCCTGATGATGCTCGTTCCGCTGTACGCGCGGATCGTGCGCGGCGACACCTCTTTGGAAGCCGGGATGCTCCTGGCTCCCCTGGGGGTCGGGGCGGCCGTCATGATGCCGCTCGCCGGCAAGCTGGCCGACCGGTACGGCTCGCGGCTCCTCGCGCCCATCGGACTTCTGATCATGATGTCCGGCACCGTGCTGCTCACCGGCATCGACGTCGATACTCCGCGCCTTGCGCTCATGGGCGCCGTCCTGCTGATCGGCGTCGGGCACGGCATGCTGGCGCCGTCCCTCATGGCGACCGCCTACCAGGGCCTGGCGCGAACCTCCATCCCCACCGCGACCACCGGCTTGAACATCCTCCTGCGCGTGGGCGGCTCGTTCGGCGTCGCCGCGATCGCGGTCATCCTCCAGGTGGCCATCCGCGACCACGTCCCCGGCGCGAGCGGCAACCTCAGGGAAGCGGCAGCGCACCAGACCCCCGCCCTCCTCACGACCGCGTTCAGCGACACCTTCTGGTGGGCGGCAGGCATAGGGGCGATCGGGCTGATCCCACTACTCTTCCTCCCCCGCCGGACACAGGATTCCCGGCCATGAAGATCGACGAATTTGGTGGTTTCTGGCCCAGAAGCGACTGGTTCGTACCACACTGACGTCTCGGCACAGTTGATCATCACGCGTGCGTGATGGTCTCCCCCGGTTTCAGAGGAGAGACGTCAAGTGCTGATCAGGAAAACCTCCCTGGCCGTCGGCGCGCTGGCGCTGGCCCTGACCGGCTGCTCACAGGGTTCCGCGGACCTCAAGTCCGCGAACCAGCAGACCGGATCAGGGTCGGACGCCGCCGCGGAGGCTGCCAGTCCCTTTTATGTAGACCCCAACTCCAACCCCGCCGTCTGGGTGCGCAAGAACCCCCGTGACGCCCGCGCCGCGGCGATCAAGAAGTCGATCGCCACCAAGCCGGGCGCCAAGTGGTTCGGCAACTGGAGCGGAGACATCGGCAAGTCGGTCTCCGCCTACGTCGCGGCCGCCCAGAAGGCGAAGAAGACCCCGATCCTCGTCGCCTACAACATCACCGACCGCGACTGCAGCGGCCACTCCGGCGGCGGCGCGGGCAGCGCGGCCAAGTACCGCGCCTGGATCTCCAAGTTCGCGTCGGCGATCGGCAACCGCCCCGCCGTCGTGATCATCGAGCCGGACGCGGTCGCTCAGCTGGACTGCCTCCCCGCCGCGTCGCGCAAGACCCGGACCGCGCTTCTCTCGTACGCGACGAAGCAGTTCCAGACCAAGGCGAAGAAGTCCCGCGCCTATCTGGACGGCGGCAACTCCAACTGGATCGCGCCCGCCACCATGGCGACGCGCCTCAACGCGGCCGGCGTGAAGAACGTCCGAGGCTTCTCGATCAACGTCTCCAACTTCTTCACCACCGCCCAGTCCGCCGCCTACGGCAAGAAGGTGAACGCTGCGCTCAAGAGCAAGTACCGCTACACCAAGCGGTTCGTCATCGACACCAGCCGAAACGGCAAGGGCGGCGTCGCCGGCCAGTGGTGCAACCCCGCAGGCCGCAAGCTCGGCGCCACCTCGCGCGTGGGCGGCACCAGCGGCGCCGAGTACCTGCTGTGGATCAAGGTCCCCGGTGACTCCGACGGCCCCTGCGGCGTCGGCGCCGGCGTCCCCGCCGGCACGTTCAGCCCGGTGCTGGCCACCCGCCTGATCAAGGGCTCCTGATCAAGGGCCGCTGACCGGTCGGGTTCCGGACGCACCCGCTCCTGGGCGTCCGGAACCCGCCGGCCTCTCGCACGGCCCGGCCGGGATCGGGGGCTCCCCCGACCGGGCCGTGCATCAGGGACGGCGCTGTCGAAAGACACCGCCCCCGGTCCAATCCCCCGCCAACGGCGACCCGGCCTCGGCCACACGCCGCCCCTGCCACCAGCCAAGGGGGCCAGCCCACTGCCCCAAGGCACCCGGCCCCCGCACCAACTCAGGGGCGCATGCCCACCCCCGGCATCAGCCCAAGGGCGCGTGCCCTCCCCAGCACCAACTCAAGGCGCGTGTCCTTCCCCCGCACCAACCCAAGGCCGCATGCCCGGTGGGCATGACCCTTGGGGCGGTTTGTCACGAGCGGGTGAGCTTGAGGAGAAACTCGACCTGACCGTTGTCTTCGGTCTGGATGGGGCCGATGCTCGGATTCGCGATGCCGTAGTCCGCGAACTTCACGGGGATCGATCCGCTCACCTCGACCGTTCCGTCGCCGGTGCGGGAGGCTGTGACGTCGAAGGTGACCGCCTTCTCGGCGTCCTTGAGCTTCAGCGTTCCGGTCGCCTTGGCGGTGACCTTCGCGCCCACCGCCGGGACCGTGCCGAGGTCGATGGGCTGGGTCAGCTTGAACGTGGCGTCCGGGTACTTCGAGACCTCCATGATCCGGCCCTTGAACTGCTGGTCACGACGGTCCTCGTCGCTCTTGACCGCACTGAGGTCCACCGTGAACGAGCCGGTCGCCACCTTGGAACCGCTCAGCGTGAGGTCACCCGTGACATCGCTGGTGCGGCCCACCCCTTCGACCTTCTGGCCGAAAAGGACCTCTTTGACGCGGTACCCGGCCTGCGAGCCGGAGCCTGCCTTCCACGTACCGTCCACCGAGGTCGCCGGGCCGCTCGCGGTGGCGCCCGACGAGACCGACAGACGCTCGGGAGCGTCGCTCTGGATGAAGTTGATATAGACGAACGGGCCGCCCACCACGAGAACCACCGCGGTGATGGCCCCGATCAGCGTCCAGCGCTTCCAATGCCGTTTCATGAGATCAAGGAATACGTGACCACCTGGTAAGACCGCATAAAGCGTTCATGAGAATCCCATGAGACTCAACCGCCCAGCCTGCCCGCGGGCGCGGCCAAACACGCAGACCCCATTGCCTGCTGTAGGGACATCGGCCGCCCGACCGAGCACTCCTCGTTTGGCCCACCAGTGGGCCAGGTGTTCCCTGCGGACTCGTCCCGACGTCTTCAACTTGCTTCTGCAGGCAGTAACGGTATGTCTGGCTGCTTGCCGCAGGCCGCAAGCCGCAAGGCTTGCCGCAGGCCGCAGGCCGCAGGGCTTGCCGAATTCTGAAACTTCGGCACGAGATACACCCGTCTGCCGAAATAGGCGTGGCGGAGGGGCTGTTGCTCGGACATGGGCACACAACAGGAGACGGCCAAGACTCGCGTGCGGATCGAGCAGAGCGCCAAGAGGGTTCGTGCTTACCTCGGCGGCCAGGTGGTCGTGGACACGCTCCACGCCGCCCTTGTTTGGGAAATCCCCTACTACCCGACCTACTACGTTCCGCTGTCCGACGTACGAGCGAAGCTGGTGGAAGACGGGGTCGGCAAGCGGTCGCCCAGCCGGGGCGACGCCACCACCTACACAGTGAAGGTGGACGGGCGGGAGGCGCCGAGTGCGGCGCTGCGATACACCGACTCCCCGGTCGAAGAGCTCCGCGACCTCGTACGCCTTGAGTGGGACGCGATGGATGCCTGGTTCGAAGAGGACGAGGAGGTGTACGTCCATCCGCGCAGCCCGTACAGCCGGATCGACATCCTGCCCAGCTCGCGGAACGTCCGCATCGAGGTGGACGGCGTGACGGTGGCAGAGTCGAGCAACGCCCGGCTGCTGTTCGAGACCGGGCTGCCGGTGCGCTACTACTTGCCGAAGACCCACGTACGAACCGACCTGCTCGAACGCAGCGAGACCAAGACGGGCTGCCCCTACAAGGGCACCGCCGAATACTGGTCCGTCCGCGCTGGTGGCCAGGTTCACAAGGACCTGGCGTGGTCGTACCCCACGCCGCTCCCCGAGAGCGAACGGATCGCCGGGCTGGTCTGCTTCTACGACGAGAAGGTCGACGTCTTCGTCGACGGGGTCAGGCAGGAGCGGCCGAAAACGAAGTTCTGACCGCGGGGCACGCGCTCAGGCAGCTCACAACTCGACGGCCGGATTTATCAACAGGCATTACACCATCCGATGTCACATCTTGGGATGGTGTGATGCCTGTCCCTTTTGCCCGGGAAGACTTGCCAGTGAGGCTACGCCTACGTAAGCGTAGGTTACGCGAGAGTAAGTTAGCGAGCCGCCCGGGGGAGGCCCCTTTTGATCACGACCCCGCTTCACCGGCTGGGTGACGCCGCCCGCTGGCTCACCACCCCTCTGTTGCCCGAGGACTACCTGGCACTCGTCAACCCGCTCTGGTCCACCGCCGAGCTACGGGGCCGGATCGAGACGATCCGGCACGAAGCCCCCGGCGCCGCGACCATCGTGATCCGGCCGGGACGCGACTGGCCAGGCCACCGGCCGGGTCAATGGCTGAAGATCGGGATCGACATCGACGGCGTCCGCCACTGGCGCACGTTCTCGCTGTCCTCGCCACCCCGCGAGGACGGGCTGCTCACCATCACCGTCAAGGCCACGCCCGACGGCACCGTCTCACGGCACCTCGTGCACCACATCCGCCCCCGCACGATCGTCCGCCTAGCCGCGGCCGAGGGTGACTTCGCCCTCCCCGGCCAACTCCCCGAGCGCATGCTCTTCATCACGGCCGGCAGCGGCATCACCCCCGTCATGGCCATGCTGCGAGCCCTGGCCAAAGACCTCCCCTCGAACGCCCCGCCAGCAATCTCAAGTGGCGCTGGGCGGGTGAATTCGGTGGACGTTGTGGTTGTGCATTCGGCTCGTACGGCTGGAGACGTCATCTTCGGGGGCGAACTGCGGGCATTGGCACGGCGGATTCCATGGTTGCGGTTGTACGAGCGGCACACTGCGGAGGACGGGCGCTTCAAGCCGGCCGAGCTTGCCGACATTTGTCCTGATTGGGCGGAACGTGACACGTGGGCTTGCGGGCCGGGTGACCTGCTGGACGAGCTTGACGAGCACTGGCGGGCAGCCGGGGTCGATGGACGGCTCAGGATGGAACGTTTCCAGCCCGTGCTCGCGGTCACCGATGGCGAGGGCGGCCGGGTGACCTTCTCCAAGAGCGGAGTCGAGGTGGACGCCGACGGCGCCACCCCGCTGCTGGAGGCGGGCGAGGGCGCGGGCGCGCTGCTGCCGAGCGGATGCCGGATGGGCATCTGTTACAGCTGCGTTGGGCGTCTCTGCTCCGGCAAGGTCCGTGACCTGCGCACCGGCGAGGTGCACGGCGAAGAGGGCCATCTCATCCAGACCTGTGTCTCGGCGGCCGCCGGCCCCGTGGACATCGAACTCTGACCACCGAAGGAGGCGTCATGACCGTTGCAACGACCAGCGCGCACCCGTTCGGCCCGGTCCGATCTCAAACCACCGCGCATCTGTCGCCCGAGGACCACGAGGTGATCGCGCGCGAACTGGATGCCATCCGCGACGAGATCAGTGCCGACCTGGGCGAACGCGACGCGGCGTACATCCACCGGATCATTCGGCTGCAACGTGGCCTGGAGATCGGCGGCAGGGCGCTGCTGTTCGCCTCTGCATTGCCACCCGCGTGGTTCGCCGGGACGGCGACGCTCACGTTCGCCAAGATCCTGGAGAACATGGAGATCGGGCACAACGTCATGCACGGCCAGTGGGACTGGATGCGTGACCCGAAGATTCACTCGACGACGTGGGAATGGGACAACGTCTCGCCCGCCGAACAGTGGAAGCACTCCCACAACTTCGTCCATCACACGTTCACCAACGTGCTGGGCAAGGACAACGACGTCGGCTACGGCATTCTGCGCGTCACGCCCGAGCAGGAGTGGCACTGGGCCAACATCCCGCAGCCGATCTACAACGCGCTGCTGGCGATGTTCTTCGAGTACGGGGTGGCGCTGCACGACCTGGAAATCGACAAGGTCAGGGAGGGCACGAACGACCCGGAGGAGACCAAGGAGAAGCTGCGCGCCATCGGCCGTAAGATCCGCCGCCAGTGGGCCAAGGACTACGTCGCGTTCCCGCTGCTCACCGGCCCGCAGTTCCTGTCCACGCTGGCCGCCAACTTCACCGCCAACGTCGCCCGTAACGTGTGGGCGCACACGATCATCTTCTGCGGCCACTTCCCCGGCGACGTCGAGGTGTTCGAGGAGGAGATGCTGGAGGGCGAGACCAAGGGCGAGTGGTACGTCCGGCAGCTCCTCGGCTCGGCCAACATCTCCGGCGGGGGGCTCTTCCATCTCATGACCGGCAATCTCAGCCACCAGATCGAGCACCATCTCTTCCCCGACCTGCCCAGCAACCGTTACGCCGAGATCGCACCCCGCGTGCGGGCACTGTGCGAGAAGTACGACCTTCCGTACCACACGGGCTCGCTCCGGAAGCAGGTCACCAGCACCTGGGGCAAGATCGCCCGCTTTGCCTTGCCCGGTGGGAGCCGACCGAACGAGGGCTAGGCGTAGAGGGAAACCGCGCCGCCGACAAACACGCGAGCGGTGCGCCGACCGGACAGGGTCCGTGCACCGCTCCTTCGCAGGTCTCTCTGCGGACGGCCCTGGTAGGGCGGCCCTGGTAGGGCGGCCCCGGTAGGGCGGCCCTGGTAGGGCGGCCGCAACGACACGAGAGGTTCGTTACGAGAGGCGCTTCATGAGAAGGGCATCGCGAGAAGCGCGTCACGAGAAGCGCGTCACGAGAAGCGCGTCACGAGAAGCGCGTCACGAGAAGCGCGTCACGAGAAGCGCGTCGTCCACGGGCCACCGACCGTGGACGACGCGCTCTCCCCCGAGACACGCAGGCGACCTGGATGGGAGCGTTGAGGCCGCGTGCATGGTCCAGTTCCTGTTACTTGCAGCGGGGGATGGTCTTGCCCTTGATGTCCTTCGGCTGGCCGCTGCCCTTGCCGAGGTAGGCCGCCGGAACCCACCTGCCGGTCTGGCCGCTGTCGAGGTCGGTCTTCAGCCACCACTTGGACGTGGTCTTCGGCTTCGGCAGGGTCTTACTGATCCCCGGAGCCGTGCAGAAGACGTAGTTCTTGCCCTTGTTGAGGTAGCCGACCCTCTTGTTGCTCTTAGGCGAGGTGTAACCGCTGGTCTTGGCCTTGGTCACCACGTAGTACTTCTTCGGAGCGGGGCTCTTGCAGTTGGTGCTCTTCCAGTTCTTGATCGGGGTCTCCTTGTACATGTCGAGGGGACCCCTGCCCTGGATGATCGCGCGGACCATGTGCTGGTTGTCGGCGTCGTTCTTGCCAGGCGCGTAGAGCTGCTCGTAGTGGAGGTGGGGCCGGCCCTTGGAGCCCACGTCGCTCATGTAGCCGACGATGTCGCCCCGCTTGACCTTGCTTCCTACCTTCACTCTCTTCTTCATGTGCATGTACGTGGTGAACCAGCCCTTGCCATGCCTGATCTCGATGCCGCCTGGCGAGAAGTGCTGGTGCACCGTCCCGGAGGCGGAGGCGGTGATGGGGCTGTTCCATTCCATGCCGTACCGCAGCATGTCGATCTTCTTGCCGTCCTTGTCGTGACCCGGGTAGGTCTGCGCCAGGACCTTCACGCCACAAGGGAACGGCAGCCGGAAGTCCGGCCGGTTCGGCAGCGGGTCCTTACCCCTGACCGCGGCCGCGTCGGCGGAGTTGGCCGCCACGGATGCCGCACTGGTCGGCGCCGTGTCCGTGGAGACCATGACGGCGAGCGCGAGGCCGCCGCTCAGAGAGGCGGTCATCACGCCTGCGATGAGCAGCCGGCGATTTGGCTGGAGAGTCTGCATCAGATCTGTGTCCGCTTCTGCTTCGAGGGAGGGAAGATGATCACTTGCAGCGGGGGATGGTCTTGCCCCTGGTGTCCTTCGGCTGGCCGCCGCCCTTGCCGAGGTACGCGGCGGGGACCCACTTGTTGACGTGGCCGCTGTCGAGGTCGGTCTTCAGCCACCAGCTCGACGCGGTCTTCCCGTACTTCTTGCTGGCGCCCTTGGCCGTGCAGAAGACGTAGTTTTTGCCCTTGTTGAGGAAGCCGACCTTGGTCTTGCCGTTGGTCGAGGTGTAACCGCTGGTCTTGGCCTTGGTCACCACGTAGTACTTCTTGGGGGGCTTGGGACCGCACTTGTTCTTGCTGGTCTCGTAGTGCTGCCAGTACTTCCACTTCACCGGCAGCGTTCGGCCGTTGAACCTCGCCTGCACGACCTTGCCGTTCAGCTGCTGCTGGTAGTGCAGGTGCGGGCCTGAGGTCCAGCTGCCGGTGTTGCCGACCGTGCCGACCTTCGTGCCCAGGTTGACCTTGGCGCCGACCTTCACCGACCGGGCGTCCAGGTGCATGTGGCGGGTGCTCCAGCCACCGCCGTGGTTGACCGTGATGACATTGCCGGCGTCGTTGTAGAACTTCGACTCGGTGACCTTGCCGCCGGCCGAGGCCAGTACCGGGGTCCCCTTGGTCTTGCCGGTCTTGTTGATCATGTCGACCATGAACGTGCTGGCATGACCCTTGTGGGTGGACGTCGTCCACGTCTGGCCGCAGGGGATCGGCAGCTGGAACTTGGGGCGCGCGGCGGTCCGCGCCGTGTCCTGGTCCACGGTCTGGGCCGATGCGCCGGCGGTCAGCTGACCGCTCGCCAGGGCGGCCGCCGCGACAACGGGGACGGACATCCGGGCCAGCCGTGTACGCCACTTTCCGGACATGGTGATCTCTCTTCGTCGAGGGGCTGGGAAAGAGGTCTGCGGCGGACGAGCGGCAAGGAGAAGCTCCGCCCGTCCGGCGTTGATCACCGTAGGAAGAGGCGTTATCGATCTCTTTTCGCTCCGTTAAACGTGCGATTTGCACCCGTGCTGACCTGGCTGGACCTCTGGTCGCACGGGCCGGCGAGCCGGCAGACGACGTGATCGCCGGGTGGCGTGGGTGAACCAGAGATGCCACCGTTCCGTCCCATAACCCGAAAAACCAGCCCACGTTCCATTGGAGCGTCACGTGTCCAGCCCAGCCCCACCATCACCGCCCGGCCCACCGCCTGGCCCTGAAGGCGCCGACGCCTGGATCGAATTCACAGCTCGTCTGCGTGCGTTGTATGAGTGGTGCGACACACCGAAATACCGCACCTTGACGAGCCGGGTCACCGGCCTGTCACCGGCGGCCATCTCCAACCTCATCGGCCGGAACCCCCTGGTAAGGCCGCCAGAGACCGCTTGCCTGCGCTTCGTCGAGGCATGCCTCAGGTACCGCGGGCACCCTGATCTGGAAGCCGAGCTCAGCCGCTGGAAGGGGCAGTGGGACGCCCTCTTCGATCGCGAGGCGAACGCCATCGGCTCACCGAGTCCCGCGGCCGAGCCAAACTCGCCGAGTGCGGCGGCCCAGCCAGACTCATCGGGCGCGGCGGCCCAGCCAAACTCATCAGGCGCGGCGGCCCAGCCAAACTCGCCGGGTGCGGCAGCCGAGCCAAACTCGCCGGGTACGCCGGCCCAGCCGGACTCATCGGGTGCGGCGGCCCAGCCAAACTCGCCGGGCACGACGGCCCAGCCGGACTCATCGGGTGCGGCGGGCGGGCCAGACTCGCCGAGCGCGGCGGGCGGGCCGGACTCGCAGGGCACGGCGGTCCCTCACTCGCCGTCACGCCTCCCGCAAGAGCAGACCCAGCCGCCGAGCGCGCCCAGTGCGCCGGGGGCGCCCGGCGCACCGGATCCGGCCGTTGTGACCATTCCCTCACTCGGTCAAATCCCCCCAGTACGGCGGAGGCCAGCGGTCCATCCCCTTGGACTGGCGGGCGTCGCCGCGCTCGTCGTGCTGGCGGCCGTGACCGTCATCGTGGTCCTCACCGGCCGCGACGACGCGCCGGGCGCGCAAGGCGGTGCGTCGGCGGGCCCTGATGCCCAGCCGGTGAGCAATCCGACCGGCAGCACGGAGGAGATCTGCCGGCCGCTGGTCAACACCGTCCACTCCGACACTCGGCAGAAGCAGCTCTGGAAGAAGGTCTTCCAGTGCTCGAACCACCCCAACTCCGCCCTCTACGAGCATCCGCGCGAAGGCCCCAAGATCAGCTTCATGTACACCAAGAACAGCTGGTTCGTCTGCTGGGTGCGCGGCGAGAAACACGCTGGCGGAAACGACATCTGGTATTACACCCAGGGGGATCGGTCAGCCGACAAACCCGAACTCGACGCGTGGGGGTTCATGCCCGCCTCCCAGTTGGTGACCGCCAAGCATCCCAATCCCGGCGTGGCACGCGAGTGCCCGTTCAGCTGAACCGCCACCACCTGCGTGAACGCCGTTCAGAACGACGATGAACCGGCCGCCGACCCGTTTGGCAGGCGGATCGCAACCGGCCCGTGTTTGTCTACTGCAGTCCTGCAGGGGGCAGTGACGCAGCGGCCGCACAGGGGGTTCGGCCCAGCAGAGAAGGGAAGTCGGATCCGGTGGAGTTCCATATCTTGGGTCCATTGCAAGCCGTCGACGGGGGCCGGCAGATCAGGCTCCCCGGGCCGAAACCTCGGCTCGTTCTAGCAGTGCTCCTCCTCGAACCCGGGCGGGTGGTCTCCGTGGACCGCCTCGTCGAGACGGTCTGGGACGGCGAACCGCCACCCTCGATGCGGACGCAGATCGCCATCGCGGTCTCCGCCCTCCGGCGCACGTTCCGCGAGGCCGGTCTCGGCGACGTGATCGAGACCGTGAGCCCGGGATATCGGATCAAGGCCGAGACCGTACGGGTCGACGCGCGCATCGCCGAGGAGCACGTCGCAGGGGCCCGTGACGCCGCGGCCGACGGGCGTGCGGATGAGGCCGCCGCTCTTTATCGGCAGGCGCTGGCGTTGTGGCGTGGCCCGGTGCTCGCGGGGTTGGACAGCTCCCAGATCACGACGTGCGGCTTGCGCTGGGAGGAGCTGCGGCTGACGGTCGCGGAAGAGCTGGCCGAGCTCGACCTCGCCCGCGGTCAACACCATCAGGTGGCCGGAGAGCTGATGGCCCTGGTCGCGGAGAACCCTTTCCGCGAGCGGCTCCGCGCCCAGTTGATGACGGCGCTGGCCCGTTCCGGTCGCCAGGCCGAGTCACTCGCCGTCTACCACGAGGGACGCCGGATCCTCGCGGACGATCTGGGCTTGGAGCCGGGCCGCGCGCTGCGGGACCTGCACGAGGCGATCCTCAAGGACCTGCCGTCCGTTCAGCAGCGGCCAACGCCGCAGCAACGGCCGACGCCGCTTCATGGTTCATCCGCTCTTCATGGCACATCCGCTCCGGTGGCCGCACGAGCGGGACTGGCCGCACCGTGCCGCCATCGGGGACGGCACCGCGCCGGTGGCCTCCGTCGTGCGGCCGTTCACCACTCCGGCCGCTGATCGTCGCCGACCAAAGACCGCCGAGCGTCTTCGAGCCGAGCGCCTTCAAAGGGCGCTCGGCGGTCGTTTCCGGATCAATTCGCCGAGGGGCCTTCGCCGCTTGAAGCGGCCGTGTCTCCGCCCTCGTTGTAGAGGGCGTCATGCTGCTGGCGTGGCGAGCAGACGGACGCGGAGAGGCACGAGCAGCGGCCCCCGCTGCTGAGGCGGACGGTCACGCGGTCGGACGGGACGTTGCGGCCGACGACCTGGCCGGGACCCTCGGGGGTCTCCACGCGTTCGCCGAGCTTGGGCATCCGTTCGTGCGCCTGGATGTAGAGCGGATGCTCGTACTTGAGGCAGCACATCAGCCGGCCGCAGGCCCCGGCGATGCGCAACGGGTTGACCGGCAGGTCCTGTTCCTTGGCCATGCGGACCGAGACCGGCTCGAAGTCCTTGAGGAACGTGGCGCAGCACAGATCGCGGCCGCACGGGCCGATGCCGCCCTGGAGCCTGGCCTCGTCGCGCGGGCCGACCTGGCGCAGCTCGACCCGGGCCTTGACGTTGCGCGCCAGATCGCGGACCAGCGCCCGGAAGTCGACGCGGTGCGGCGCTGAGAAGTAGACCTTGAACACGTTGTCGGCGTCGAGGTAGTCCACGCCGATGACCTTCATCGGGAGCTCATGCTTGCGGATCAGCCGCTTGGCGATGCTGCGCCCCTCGGCCCGGCGGCGGCGGTTGGTCTCGTCCCGGGTGAGATGCTCCTCGGCGGCCGGGCCGCCGCACAGCGGCAGACCGTCGACGTCCTCGCTGACCCACTGCGGCGCCCACACGCATTCGGCCACCTCATGGCCCGAGTCGGTGGGAACGAGCACCTTGTCGCCCACCTTCGGCGAGTGCGATCCCGGATCCAGGTAATAGAGGCGGCCGTAACGGGTGAAGCTGACAGCCATCACCATGCCCACGGTTCGCTCCGTTCGCCCGGTTTCCTGTCACCCAACCCTACGTCGTCCAACGCCCAGGTCGCGCTCAATCAAGATCAGGACGCTGTGGACGATGTCGGGATACCAGGATGCCGATGCGGGGCTACCAGGCCGCGTCGGCTAGGTCTTCGGCGGGTACGGCGGGGGCGCCCTTGATGTACAGGCGGCCGTCGCCACCCGTGATCAGGAGGTGGCCACCGGTGGCGTCGGAATCCAGGCCGGTGAGGTCGCCGGTGCCCTTGACCTGCTGCTGCCAGAGCAGCTTTGTGGGCCGTCCGGTCTCCACGGAGAACGCCTGCAGCGCGATCTGCGACCGGTCGGTCACGCCCGCTACGACGGTCTGGCCGTCCTGGCTGAGCACAGCCGTCTCGCTGCCCTCCGGCAGCTTGAGCACCGGCTTGCTGAGCTTGAGATCGCCTGCGGGGCCGGCGGTGTCGAGCGTGTGCACCTGATGGTGGATCTCCACCAGCTTGCCGTTGACCTTGCGGAGGGGGTTCCAGACGAAGGAGAGGGTGTCGCCCGCCCAGGACATGCTGCTGAGGCGTGCGGAGGCCCTGGTCGTCCAGGTCTTGCGTTGCCCGGTGTCGATCGAGATGACGTCGAGGCGGCTCCGGGTGCCGCGGTACGTCACGTACGCGATCTTGTCGCCGTCGGCGGCCACCGCGAGGTCGGACCACGTCGTCGAGATGCCGGCGACCGCGACGCGCGGTATCTCGGCGAGCTCCTTGGGGTGACCGTTCTTGTCCAGGTTGAGCCGCTGGAAGGTCACCTTCTTTGCTGCCTTGGTCGCCACGACGTACGAACCGTCGCCGCCAGAAGCGATCCGCTGGAAGCGCTGGCCCTGCGGGGCTGCGACGGGCAGTCCCACGTCGTCTCCGGTACGGACGTCCCGGACGACCAGGGCCATGCCCGTACGGCGGACGCCGACGACGTAGCGCGGGCTCTTCGTGTCGGCCTTGCCCACGGCCTTCGTCTTGGCGGCTTTCGGCTTGGGTTCGTCCGAGTCCTGCCTGGAATGGACGAGATCCACCCCACCACCGACGACGAGAGCCACGCCTATGGCAGCGGCCACCGGAACCGCGGCACGCCACGCACCGCCCAGCCGGCCCGCCCTGCCGGGCTCCTTGTGCTTGCCCTCACGCTCGTCGTTCATGGGGTTGCGCCGCACCCACCTCTCATGTTTCGCCCCGTTTACGCCAAGTAGTTTCTATCTCATCTACCTCATGACAAACAGCCATTCCGGGCTGTTCACGCCCAGGTCAACCCAGAGCCGAACGTGCCGCCTCGATCATGGCCGAACGGTACGAGCCACCGAACAGGGCGACATGGACGAGCAACGGGTGCAACTGGTGCAAAGGCACCCGCTCGCGCCAGCCTCCGGCAAGTGGGGCGACCTCATCGTAGGCGCCCAGGACGTACGAGATGTGCGGAGTGCCAAAGAGAGCAAGCATCGCGAGATCGGTCTCGCGGTGACCGCCGTGCGCGGCGGGATCGATGAGCCATCCGCGACCATCCGACCAGAGCACGTTGCCGGACCACAGATCGCCGTGGATGCGGCTGGGCGGCTCCGGCGGCCCGGCCAGGGACTCGATCTCGGTGATGACGCGTTCGACCAGCGCCACGTCTGACCCGCTGAGATGGCGGGAGGCGCGGCTGAGGAACGGTGCGAGCCGCCGCTCGGCATACCAGCTCGGCCAGGCCTCCGCGTCCGTGAGCGTGTTGTCCAGCGGAAGATCGGCGATATAGCCCGGCCAGGACGCCCCGTATGCCGAGGGCGGCGACGCCGTGTGGAGAGCCGCAAGCTCGCGTCCGAACCGTTCGGCGGCGGCGGGCGTGGACGGCTCGGCGGCCAGCCACGGCAGGATCAGATGGTGGTCGTCGGCGGCCACGACCTCGGCCACGGGCATGCCGGGGCCCGCCTCCGCCAGCCAGCGCAGGCCCGCCGCCTCCGCCGCGAACACCCCGGCCTGATCATGGGCGGCCTTGACGAAGACCTCGCGGCCGCCAGCCAGCCGGACCTGGTGCAACGTCCAGGAGTGGCTGGAGCCGCGATCGGTGACCCCCTCGACCGGGACGCCGAGGAGCTCACCGACACGCTGCGGATCGAGCACGGATGCTCAGCGTTCCTTCAGCATGGTCCGGGCCTGGTCGAGGAGCCCCGGCACCGCCGCCTCGACCAGGTCCCGGACATGCTCGAAATCACTTCGCCCGCCGTAGTACGGGTCGGGCACATCCAGGTCGTCCCCCGCCGCCGGGTCGAACTCCCGGAGCAGCCGGATCTTGTCGCGCGCCGCCACGTCCGGAGCCATCGCCCGCAACTCACGCAGGTGCCCCTCGTCCAACGCGATGATCATGTCGTACGTGTCGAACCAGGAGTCCTCGAACTGCCGCGCTGCGTGCGCCGACCGGTACCCGGCCCGTCGCAGCGCCTGCACCGTCCGGTGGTCCGCGTCGTCACCGACATGCCAGCCGCCGGTGCCCGAGCTGTCCACCTCGACGTCCAGGCCCTCCTCCTCGACATGGTGACGAAAGATCGATTCGGCCATCGGCGAGCGGCAGATGTTGCCCGTGCAGACGAACGTGATGCGCAGCAATCGCGGCCCTTCCTCCCAGTCCTGGGATCAGGCTAAGGGGTTCGCCCCGATGCCTACAGAGTCACGACCTGGTCCACGCCATCCCGGCCCAGCACGATCTGGCGGACCTTCTGGGCGTCCGACGCGGTACGAGTCGTCACCCGAAAGGAGTCCGGGATGTCGCCCACCTTGGCGTCCTCCTTGGCCATCGACTCGGCGAATTTGTCCTGAAAGCGTTCCCACGCATCCTGCAAGGACTCGTATTCGACCTTCTCCACACCCGGCGCCGAGGTGAGCACCCGGCGGATTTCGCCCCTCAGTTGCTGGGTGGTGTTCCGCTGCTGGCACGCCACATTGCTCGAAGTCTTCCGGCACAGGAACACCTGCACCTGGTGGGTTCCTGACGGCCGAGCGAGCGGCCGCTCAGCGAGCGGGCCCTCGTCCCGGACGACGGCGACTCCCCCAACAGCGACGGCGACCGAGGCCGCAGCCGCCGCGACGATGAGCATCGGCCGCGCGAAGAGCGACTTGCCGTCACGGGCACGGCCGAGTTCGAGGGACGGGACGTCTTCGGGGCCGAGCGTGTCACCCACGGTCTTCAACGTGTCGACGAGCCGTTCTTCGATGCTGGTGTTCATCTCTCCCCCTCCAGGATCCGGCCGAGCGCCGCCAGGGCGCGGGACGTGGTGGACTTGACCGTGCCGCTGCTGATGCCCATGGCCTCGGCGGTCTCTCTCTCGCTCAGTTCCGCGAAGTAGCGCAGCACCAGGGCCTCGCGCTGCCGCACCGGAAGCCGGTGCAGCGCGACCATGACCTCTGCCCGCTCCTCGCCGACCATGACCTGAGCCTCTGCCGACCAGACCGGTGGCAGGTGCTCGCCACGGAACGGCCGCCGGCGCCGTCGCAGCGCAGAACGGCAGCCGTTGAGCACGGCCGAGCGCACGTACGTCAGCGCCTTCGCCCGGTCCTGAACGTTCGACCATCGCCGGTAGAGCCCCAAAAAGGCCTCCTGGACGACGTCCTCGGCGGTGGCGCGATCGCCGACCATCATCAGGGCGAGCCGCATGAGGCCGAGCGCGTGTCCGCGATACAGCTCGGTAACCGCGACGGTCGCCTCGTCTTCTCGTGCCACATGTCCCCGTTCGTCCCTGGGGTTCATTAGCACCGCTTCAACTTCCATATCCCAGAGACGCCATAAGCACCCAGAGGTTGCCTCCCGTACCAAGAAACCACCATCGTCGCTACGAACACACGTCGCCAACATTCCTGCGTCGCGCTAGCCACGTCGTGCTGAAGGCAGCGTGGCACGAAAGGACGCGTGGGCAGAGACGCCAACGCTGACCGGCCGCATCGCCGCGTAGAAGACACCTGGCGCGGAGGCAACGCGTCGCACAGTCGCATAGCTGCTGACGCGCGTGGCTGAGAGCGTCGCATGGCGCTGCTGACGCGCGCAGCCAAGGGCGCCGCATTGCGCTGCTGGCGCGCGTGGCGCGGAGGGGCACGTGGCGCCACGGACGCACGTCGCTGAGCGCACGCGACCGGGTCGTTGAGACGGCGGCGGGTCGCTGAGGGCGCGTGAGGCCGACGGCACGCGTCGCGCAAGGGGCTGAGGGCACGTCGCTGGGGGGCGCGTGTCAAAGGCGTGCGTTGTGGAGGGCGCGTGACACTGACGTTGTGCGCAGGCGGCTGGAGGGCGTGTGTTTTGAGGTCCCGGGTTAGCGGGGGATGCGGAGGGCTAGGGCCATGGCTTCTACGGCTAGGAGGGGGTTGACGTTGGCCTCTAGGCGCTCGCGGCATTCCATGATGGCGTCCAGGCGGCGGAGGGTGGCTTCGGGAGGGCCTGCGGCTGCGGCTGTGCGGAGTTCGGGGGCCAGGTCGATGTTGACCAGGTCGGTGCTCGCGCCCAGTTGCAGCGTGAGTACGTCTCGGTAGTAGGAGGCCAGGTCTAGAAGGGCCAGGTCCAGCGCGTCGCGCTTCACGCGTGTGGCGCGGGACTTCTGGCGGTCTTCGAGCTCCTTGAGGGCGCCGGCGGTGCCGCGCGGCATGCGGCCTTTGGCGCTCTCGCCGAGGGCTTGGCGCAGCGCGGACGTCTCCGACTCGTTCAGCCCCTCGCTGGTCGTCTTGGCCTCCGCTTCGGCGGCCTTGACTAGTGCCTCGGCGGCGGACACGGCGGGGCCGACCGAGGTGAGGCGGCGTGGCACGGCCAGGACCTCGCCGCGGCGCTTGCGCGCCTCAGGGTCAGTGGCCAGGCGGCGGGCCCGGCCGATGTGACCCTGCGCGGCGCGCGCGGCCTGCTCGGCGATCTCCGGGACGATGCCGTCGCGTTGGACGAGCACGTTCGCGACGGCGGCGACCGGTGGTGTGCGCAAGGTCACCTGGCGGCAGCGGGAACGGATCGTCATGAGCATGTCCTCCGGGGAGGGCGTGCACATCAGCCACACCGTCCGCGGCGGCGGCTCCTCGATCGCCTTGAGCAGCGCGTTGGCTGCGGCCTCGGTGGCGCGGTCGGCGTCCTCGAAGAGCACGATCTGCCAGCGTCCGCCGCTCGGCGAGGACGAGGCGCGCAGGACCAGCTCGCGGGTCTCCTTCACGCCGTACGAGAGCCCGCTCGGCCGGATGACCTCGACGTCGGCGTGTGTGCCCTGCAGCACCTGGTGGCAGGAGGGGCAGTGGCCGCATCCGCGCGGCGTCTCGGCGCACTGCAGCGCGGCGGCGAACGCGCGCGCGGCGGTGGAACGGCCCGACCCGGGCGGCCCGGTGAACAGCCAGGCGTGCGCCATCTTGCCCGTCCCGGCTGCGGAGCTCAGCTGCTCGACGACCTGCTCCTGGCCCACCAGGTCATCCCATACGCTCATGCGGACAAGGCTATTGCCTTCAGGCGTCGGTGATGGCGGGGAAGGTGCTGGTGATGTCCTCGGTGCCGGCCGGGATGGGGTCGGGGAGGATGGCCCGGATGCGGTCCTGGATCAGGCGGCTGATCTCGGCCTGCGAACGGGACGCGTCGATCACGAGGTAGCGCTCCGGATGGGCCTCGGCGATGGCGCGGAAGCCCGCAAGGACACGCTCGTGGAACAGGTGGGGCTCGGACTCCATGCGGTCGGCCGGGCCGGTGATCCGGTCGAGCCCGGCCTCAGGTGGGAGCTCCAGGAGCACGGTCAGGTCGGGCACCAGACCCGCCGTCGCCCAGGCGTTCAGCCGCGCGATGTCGTCGACCCGCTGCCGGCGGCCGAAGCCCTGGTAGGCGAGCGACGAGTCGATGTAGCGGTCGCTGACCACGATGGCGCCGCGTTCCATGGCGGGCCAGATCACGTTCGCGACGTGGTCGGCGCGGTCCGCCGCGTACAGCAACGTCTCAGCACGGTCGGACAGGCCGGTCGTCTCCTTGTCGAGCAGCAGCGCACGCAGCCGCATACCGGTCTTGGTCGCGCCGGGCTCGCGCGTCGAGACGACCTCGAAGCCGTGGTCGCGCAGCCAGATCGAGACGAGCCGCGCCTGGGTGGTCTTGCCCGCGCCCTCGCCGCCCTCGAACGCGATGAAGATGCCGCGGTCGCGGACGACCGGGGTGGCGACGGTCGGCGTCTCGGGCGCCGGGAGCGCGTAGACCTCACCGCGCAGGGCGGCGGCCAGGTCGGGCACCAGCGGGATGCCACGCCGGTCGTCCAGACGGCGGTACGCGATCAGCCCGGACAGCAGGGTCAGGACCGCGACGATCAGCAATGCGGCCCCCGCGCCGGCGAGGTCGTAGACGCCGTCGCCGAGCAGCGTGATGCGATGATCGCCCACGACGCCCGCCACCGGGGGCACCACGGCGACGGCCGCCAGCACGGAGATCAGCGCCACGGAGCTCAGGTAGCCGAACGCACGCTCGTGCCCGTCCTGGTCACTGCCGGCCAGGATCGTTCCGGCGGCGTACGCGACCCCGGCGGCGACGCCCAGGAACCCGGCGGAGAACACCACCACGACGAGGTTCTGGACCAGGGAGATCAGCAGCAGGTCCAGCGCGACCGCCACGACCGCCAGGCCGAGCAGGCGGCGCCGGCTGAACGGGCCGAAGATGCGCGGGCCCAGGAAGATGCCGGACGCGAGACCGAGGGACAGCGCGGTGGCGATCGCTCCATACCCGGCGTCCCCGCCGCCGAGCTCACGCGCGTACACCTTGGCCACGGAGATGACCGCCCCGCAGCTCAGCGCCACCCCGACGACGCCCAGCGCGAGTCCGCGCAGCGGCGCGGGCCCGGGTTCCCCCTCGGCCGGCGCGGAACGCGGGCCCTGGAAGGCCAGCCGGAGCGGCGAGGGCACCGAGACCCCGCCCCCCGCTGGCAGCCCGGACAGCGCCGAGACGGCGGCCGCCGACGCGAGGAAGATCACGGCCGTGATGTAGAGGGCGAGGTCGGCACGGTCTGCCGCACCCCACGCGGCGCCCGCGATCAACGCCAGCACCGAGAAGAGCCCGGCGGCGACCGGAGCCGTCCCGTACGCGGCCACCCGGCCGGCACGGCGGGCATCGTCGTACCGGTCCTCGGGGACGAGCTCCGGCCCGGAACCGCCCACCATCGGGATCCACAACAACGTGACACAGGACACCAGGAACGCCGCCGCCAGCGTCCACGCCACCGAGTCGATCAGCGGCACCGACACCAGCAGCGCGAACCGCACGACATCGGCGGCGATCATCGTCGTACGGCGGTCGAGCCGGGCCGCGAGCGCGCCCGCGAGCGGCGCGAAGATCACCGCTGGCAGCACCATGGCCAGCAGGACCGTCGCGATGATCTGGGCCTGTCCCTGGACGTCCTTGTCGCGCGTGAGGGCACCGGCCATCGCGGTCAGCGCCAGCACGCTCAGCCAATGGCCAAGGCTTGACAGTGACACCGCGATCAAGAGCCGCCGGAACGGCTTGATCGAGGAAAGGCCTTGCGCTGCGGCGACTGGCGGCTGGACGGCGCCCGATCTCGTCATGTCGGTCAGGGTATCGGCGCCGATGTCCTCAGGAGGAAGACTTTGCGTCCTGAGGACATCGACTTCACCTCGCTGTCAGTTCGTCACCCGAATGCCAGGATCAAGCACCGACAGTGTCCAGATCTTCACCCTTTGGTCATGACTTGGTCGGGGCCTTGCGGCGGGCGGGCGGCTTCTTCTTGCCACCGCCGGCGGCCACCTTCTCGCGGCGTTCGGCGAGCAGTTCGGCGGCGCGCTGGATGGTGATCGACTCGACCTCGTCGCCCTTGCGCAGGCTGGCGTTGGTCTCGCCGTCGGTGACGTACGGGCCGAACCGGCCCTCCTTGACCACCACCGGCTTTTGGCTCGCCGGATCGTTGCCGAGCTCGCGCAGCGGCGCGGCGGCCGCGGCCCGGCCGCGCCCACGCTGCTTGGGCTGCGCCAACAGCTCCTTGGCCTGCTCGAGCGTGACCGTGAACAGCTCGTCCTCCGAGCCGAGCGAACGGCTGTCGGTGCCGCGCTTGATGTACGGGCCGAAGCGGCCGTTCTGCGCGGTCACCGGCTCGCCGTCGATCTCGCCCAGTGTGCGGGGCAGGGAGAGCAGCTTGAGCGCGTCGTCGAGGGTGACGGTGTCGAGCGTCATCGACTTGAAGAGCGAACTGGTGCGCGGCTTGGGGGTGTCCGCCTTCCTGGTCCGCTTCTTCTTCTCACCGTCGGCGGGCGGCTCCGGCTCGGGCAGGATCTCGGTGACGTACGGGCCGAACCGGCCCGACTTGGCGACGATCACGTGCCCGGTCTCCGGGTCGGGGCCGAGTTCGCGGTCGCCGCTCGGCTGCGCGAAAAGCTCCTCGGCCTTTTCGGCGGTCAGCTCGTCCGGCGCGATGTCCTCGGGGATGTTGACGCGGTCGCCCTCGCGGTCGAGATAGGGCCCGTACCGGCCGACGCGGATCATGATGTCGGTCCCCTTGATGGGGAACGAGCTGATCTCCTTGGCGTCGATGTCGCCGATGTCGCCGGTGAGGTCCTTGAGACCTTCCTCACCGTTGTCGCCGAAGTAGAAGCGGGTCAGCCAGCGCACCCGTTCGGCCTCGCCGCGTGCGATCTCGTCGAGACCGTCCTCCATGTGCGCGGTGAAGTCGTAGTCGACCAGGTTGCCGAAGTGCTGCTCCAGCAGGTTGACCACGGCGAACGCCAGGAACGACGGGACGAGCGCGGTGCCCTTCTTGAAGACGTAGCCGCGGTCGAGGATGGTGCCGATGATCGAGGCGTACGTGGACGGCCGCCCGATCTCGCGTTCTTCCAGCTCCTTGACGAGGCTCGCCTCGGTGTAGCGGGCCGGCGGCCGGGTCGAGTGGCCCTCGGCGTCCATGGTGAGCGCGGTGAGCGGGTCGCCCTCGTCCAGGCTGGGCAGCCGCCGCTCCTGGTCGTCACGGTCGGTGGACGGGTCGTCTGCGCTCTCGACATAGGCCTTGAGGAAGCCGTAGAACGTGATCGTCTTGCCGGTCGCGCCGAACTCGGCGACCTCGTTCTGCGTCGAGGTGCCGGTCACGCGGATCGACACCGACTGGCCGCGCGCGTCGTTCATCTGGCTGGCGATCGTGCGCTTCCAGATCAGCTCGTACAGCCGGAACTGGTCACCGGACAAGCGGGTCTCGCCGGGCGTGCGGAAGCTGTCGCCGGCGGGCCGGATCGCCTCGTGCGCCTCCTGCGCGTTCTTGACCTTGCTGGCGTAGACGCGCGGCTTGTCCGGGACGTACTCGGCGCCGAACAGCGAGGCCGCCTGGCGCCGGGCCGCGGTGATCGCGGTCTCCGACAGCTGGATCGAGTCGGTGCGCATGTAGGTGATGAAGCCGTTCTCGTACAGCTTCTGCGCGACCGACATCGTGTATTTGGCGGAGAAGCCCAGCTTGCGGCTGGCCTCCTGCTGCAACGTGGTGGTGCGGAACGGCGGGTAGGGCTTGCGGGTGTACGGCTTGCGCTCGACCGACTTGACCTCGTACGGCCGGCCGGTCAGACGTCCGGCCAGCGCGCGCGCCGCGTCCTCGTCGAGGTGCAGCGCGTCACGGGTCTTGAGGGTGCCGTCGGAGGCGAAGTCGCGGCCCTGGGCCACACGCTTGGCGTCGACCGAGATGAGCCCGGCCTTGAACGCCTTGGGCTCGTCCGCCTTGCCGGTGTCGAACTCGGCCTGGATGCCCCAGTAGTGCGCCGGAACGAAGGCGATCCGCTCCCGTTCGCGCTCGACGACCAGACGGGTCGCCACGGACTGGACTCGGCCCGCCGAGAGCTTCGGCATGACCTTCTTCCAGAGCACCGGGCTGACCTCGTAGCCGTAGAGGCGGTCGAGGATGCGACGGGTCTCCTGCGCGTCGACCAGGCGGAGGTTGAGCTCGCGCGGGTTGGCCGCGGCCGCCCGGATCGCGTCGCGGGTGATCTCGTTGAAGACCATCCGGTGCACCGGGACCTTGGGCTTGAGGACCTCCTGGAGGTGCCAGGCGATCGCCTCGCCCTCCCGGTCCTCGTCCGTGGCGAGGAGGAGCTCGTCGGCCTCGGCCAGCGCCTTCTTGAGCTTGGCGACCTGTTGTTTCTTGTCGGCGTTGACGACATAGAGCGGCTCGAACTCGTGGTCGACGTTGACGCCGAGCTTGGCCCACGCTTCGCCCTTGTACTTGGCCGGCACCTCCGAGGCGCTCCCGGGAAGATCCCGGATATGGCCGATACTGGACTCCACGATGTAGCCGCCGCCCAGGTAACCGGCGATCGTCTTCGCCTTTGCAGGCGACTCGACGATCACCAGGCGGGTACCGCCACCCGCATCCTGGCCACCACGCTTCGCAGTGCCGTTCTTGGCTGGCACAGTCGCTCCAACCTCGCTGTCTGGTTCTCTTACACGGGCTAACTACAACATTCGAAGACGACGCGCTCATGCCCGTGAGTTCCCGCCGCTGCAAACCTCCGACAGGATGACACGTCCCCGGCGGGGTTGCGGACCAAGGCCACCACCGATGCGTTCCCCGTCGTACATCCAGGCGTCATAATGGTGCGCAATGGTGGAGTACACCTACCTCGTCCTGCGGCTGCCCCGCGGTACCACACGTGATACCGCCCGGCAGGTCCTGACCGAGCACGCCGAACACGGTGGCTGGGAGCTCCACAGAGTGCGCCTCTACCCCGACGGTAGCCGCCGAATCCAACTCAGGCGCAAGATCATTCGCCAGGTCCGGACTTTCTGACCGTTCTCGTCCGGAGAGTAGCACTATGTACGACCGCTATGACGTGCCGTAATCATAATGCCCGATCCCGGCGAGAGCTTCGTCCACGCAGGGCTTTGCCCGCCCCGGACCGCGCCTCCGGGACGGGCAAAGCGTCCTGCGACTTTGCCTGGAGGAGGGCCTGTGGTCCGGAGACCGCGGCAACCGTCCGACGCAGGCAAAGCGTACTTATGGAACTTTTGGGTCAAAAACCTGCCAGAGATCTCAGGTCGTGCGTACCGGACCATCCGGTGCGCGGCGTGCCGGACGATCCGGTGCAGGGCGTGCCGGACGATCCGGTGCGCGGCGTGCCGGCCGTACCGGTCAGCGGCGGCCGCCCAGGCGGGCACGGCGGGTCAGCGCCACCGCGCCGGACATGGCTGCCAGCATCGCGGCGGTGGCCAGCACCCAGATCGACGAGCCGGTGTCGGTCATCGGCTCCGCGGCGGCCATCGGCTTGATCGCACCGAGGTCGCCAAGGCCACCGACCTCGGGGATCTTGACGTCACCGGTGGCGGGCAGCTGGCCCAGGCCAGGCAGCTGCAGCTGGCCGGTGCCGGGCAGCTCCGTCTCCGGGACCGGCGTGGCGGTACGGGCGTTCGCCGGGTTCGCGGTCGTCGCCGGGACCTTCACGGGCACGGCAGGGACCTTGACGTGCTTGGTCGGAACGCTGGGCAGCGCGGCCATCGAGCCGGCGGGCAGCGCCTTGGTCACGTCGGTCGACAACGCCTTGGTCACGTCGGTCGACAGGGCCTTGGTCGCATCGGCGGGCAGCGCCTTGGTCACATCGGTGGACAGCACGCCGGCCACCTGGTCCAGACCCGGGATGTCCTTGGTGGGCACCCGCGAGGTCTCCGTGCCGTAGGCGTTCACCTTGGGAAGCTTGGTGACCTCCTTGGGAACGCCGGGCACGGCCGGCGACGTGCCGGTGAGCTCGTCCGCCCCAGCCGTACGGCCAGTCGGCAGCTGCTCGACCTGGCCGGGCAGCGCCGGGGTCGCCCCGGGGAGCGCCGGCTTACCGGCCAGCGCGGAGTTCGTCCCTGGAAGCGCCGGCTTGCCGGTCAGCGCGGAGGTCTTACCCGGGAGCACCGGCTTACCGGTGAGCGCGGGCTTGCCGGTCAGCGCCGGGGTCTTGCCGGGCAGTTGCGGGAGCATCGGCAGCGCCGAGGTCAGCCCGGTCGGCAGGCTCTCGGTGGCCCCGGGCATCGTGGGCAGCCCCAGGAACTCCCCGGCCGCCGGGCCGGGCAGACGCGAGCTGGTGGTGCGCCAGTGGGGCTCGTAACCGCCGTGGCTCGGGCCGTCGCCGCACTGCGGCTCGGCGTGTCCGGCCACTGCGGCGGCGTTGCCGCACACGCTCACCGGAGCACTCACCGGAGCGTTGGCCTGGTTGCCGGATCCGATCCCGGAGTTCCCGGAAGTGGTGGCGCCCGACCCGTTCGAGCCCTTGACGACCACGGAGCCGTCGCAGCTGGCGGCGGCGTCGCCCAGCACCGCGACGGCGTTGCCGCAGATGTTGACCGGAATGCTCACCGGAGCGTTGATCTGGTTGCCGCCGAGGACGCTGTCCTTGCCCGAGGTGGTCTGGCCGCCACCGGAGCTGCTGCGTACGTGCGCGCCGCCCTCGCAGAAGGAACCGGCCTCGCCCAGCACCGCGACGGAGTTGCCGCAGGCGCTGACGGGAACGCTCACCGGAGCGTTGGCCTGGTTGCCGCCGAGGACGCTGCCGTCGCCATTGGTGGTCTGGCCGCCGGAGCCATGCCCGCCGTTACGAACCGAGGCGCCGCCGTCGCAGTCGGCCACCGCGTCGCCGCCGACGGCGTTTCCGCAGACGTCGACCGGTGCCGAGATCGGCGCGGTCGCCTGATTGCCGCCGAGGATGCTGTCCTTGCCGGAGGTCTTCTGGCCGGCGCCGGTGTGGCCGCCGTTCTTGACCTTGGCGCCGCCCTCGCAACCGGCGACGGCCTCGCCGAGAACGGCTGCGGAGTTGCCGCAGATGTTAATCGGTGCCGAGATCGGCGCGTTCACCTGGTTGCCCGCGATGACGCCGCTGGCGCCGCTGGTCTGCTGGCCGCCGCCGCCGTTCAGGACCTTCGCGCCGCCTTCGCAGCCCGCCTCGGACGATCCGAAGACCGCGACGGCGTTGCCGCAGGCGTTGATGGGGGCGGAGATCGGGGCGTTGACCTGGTTGCCCGAGGCGATCCCGCCCTTGCCCGAGGTCCGCTGGCCGGATCCGCCGCTGTTGTCCTTGACCTTCGCGCCGCCCTTACACCCGGCGTCCGCGGTGCCGAAGATGGCGATCGCGTTGCCGCAGGCGTTGATGGGGGCGGAGACGGGGGCGTTGATCTGGTTGCCCGAGCCGATCCCGTTGTCGCCGGAGGTCCGCTGGCCGGATCCGCCGCCGCCGGCGACCGTCGCGCCGCCTCTGGAACCGGCGTCCGCCTCGCCGAGGACGCCCGCGGCGTTACCGCTGGCGTCGATCGGCGCCGAGACGGGAGAGTTGAGCTGATTACCGCCGAGCACGCTGGAGTCGCCGCTGGTCGTGTCGGCGAACGCACCGCTGGGGAAAGCGGTGCCCGCACCGAGAGCGACGAAGCTCGCAGTGAGCATGGCGGCACGAGCAGTGCCCTTGGCCCACGTTCGCATGATGCTCCGTTCGGGGAGTGAATGATTCTGAGTGGAGATGGACAGGTGAGACCGGTCGCTTGTCGCGCGCTACCGCGTGGTGTTGGTCTCCGCGGCGTGTGCGCGCCGGGTCGCGAGATCTCGGGGGACGACGTACCGCCAGGGGACGGCACGTCCCGGCCCCGGTGGGTCCGAACCGCACGGATCCAGAGCCGGAGTCTGTGGCGTTCTAGTCGGGTGAGAAGGTCGGCTCGTCCGCTGCCGTGCGAACTGCCGGGGGGACCGCCCCGTTGGCGGGCATGAGCACCGGCTGCGGCCGGGCAACGGTCCAGGACCAGCGGCTGAGGAGGCCGCCGAATCCGGTGAGGAGGCCCACACCGCTCGCTGGACCGGTCGTTCCGGCCTGGGCGGGCGCGTTGAGCGGGGAGATGGGGGCCGGCGCGGGCACCGGGTGCGACACCTTCGCGTACGACACGGCCGGGCCGGTCTTGAGGGCGTTCTTGGGCGCCCCCGATGCGGCCGGGGCCAGAGGACCCTGGCGTTCGCTGTACGTCGCGTCGGTGGCGTGCTCTGGAGCCCAGGACGAGTCGTCCGTCACCGAGCGGCCCGTCGTCTTGAGGCCCGCGAGCTCGTTCCCGATGCCGTCCGCCAGGCCCGAGGAGGGCACAGGCAGGGGAAGGTCGGGCTGCGCCGCCTTCAGACCCTCAGGGCGCAGGACGGTCTTGGCCGCATCGTTGGCGGGAGCGACCATCGCTCCCTTGGCCGCATCCCGGACGCCATCCTCGGCCGCATCGGGCACAGCGCCTTTGACCGGCGGAACCCCGCTCACCACAGGCGTCTGCGCCACGACCCGGGACGCGGGGTCGTCGTCCGCGTGCGCCTCGGCGGCGGCGCCGATCAGCCAGCAGGTGACCACGACTCCCGCGAGCACCAGCAGCCGGTGAACCAGACGGCTACAGGCGACACGGCGCAGCAGGACGGAGACCGTCCTGCTGCGTGCCGGGTCGTGAGCCACAGGTTCTCCTCGGAAGTCGCCAAGAGGAAGTCGATCCACTCTCTACGGATGGTGACCGTAGCACCACGGTAAGCATGCGTGGCGGCAATTCCGGGAAGCTTTTTCGCTTACATCTCAAGCACGATCAAGGAAATGGTCAAGAACGCGCACGCCGAAGCGCAGCCCGTCGACCGGAACCCGTTCGTCGATGCCGTGGAACATTCCCGAAAAGTCCAATTCCGGCGGAAGTCTCAGCGGCGCGAAGCCGAAGCACCGCATGCCCAGGTGAGCGAAGGCCTTGGCATCCGTTCCCCCGCTCAGGCAGTACGGGACGGGTAGCGCGCCCGGGTCCTCCGAGATCAGAGCCGCCTCCATGGCCGCGACGAGGGCACCCTCATAGTCGGTCTCCACGGCCCAGTCGTAATGGACGAAATCGCGCTTTACGCCCGACCCAAGCAATTCGTCCACCGTCGCGAAGAATTCTTCCTCATGCCCGGGCAGAAACCGTCCATCCACCTGCGCCGTCGCGCTCTGCGGAATGACATTCGTCTTATACCCGGCATCCAGCCGCGTCGGATTGAGCGTGTTCTTGAGCGTCGCGCCGATCATCCGCGCCAGCGGCCCGATCTCCTCCAGCGCCCGCTCCGGCCGTTCCGGATCGAACTCCACCCCGTACGCCATGCAGGCCCGCTCCAGGAAGGCCCGCACGGTCTTGGTCAGCCGTACCGGGAACTCATGCGACCCCAGCCGCTCGACCGCCGCCGCCAGCGCCGTGACCGCGTTGTCCGGATGCACCATCGACCCGTGCCCCGCCGTCCCCTGCGCGGTGAGCTGCATCCACGCGATGCCCTTCTCAGCCGTCTCGATGAGATACATCCGCTTGTCGCCAGGCACAGTGAGACTGAACCCGCCGACCTCCCCCACGGCCTCGGTGCACCCCTCGAACAGCTCCGGATGCTCCTTGACGAGCCACTGCGCGCCCCACTTGCCTCCGGCCTCCTCGTCGGCCAGGAAGGCGAGGACGACATCCCGCGGAGGTTTGCGGCCCTCCCTGAGACGCTGCCTGACCACCGCCAGGATCATCGCGTCCATGTCCTTCATGTCCACGGCCCCGCGACCCCAGACGCACCCGTCGGCGATCTCCCCGCCGAACGGATCCCGCGTCCAGTCCTCCTTACGTGCCGGCACCACGTCCAGGTGCCCGTGCAGCAGCAGCGCGTCCCTCCCAGGGTCCTCCCCCTCGATCCGCGCCACCAGACTGGCCCGCCCCGGGTGGGATTCGAAGATCTGCGACTCCAGCCCGACCTCTTCGAGCCTGGCCTTCACATACTCCGCGGCCTCACGCTCCCCCGGCCCCGAGTGGTCCCCGGGGTTACTGGTATCGATCCTGATCAACTCCTGGCAGAGCTGAACGACCTCGTCCTCGGCGGTGGGAAGCTGTGCCACAGTGATCACCTTTTCGTCCCGACTCTTACCCGACCATGGTGCCCCCCGTTCGACTTCGCCGCGAGTCGGGACCTTTGGTATGGTGAAGCCCGCCGCAGCGCACTGCGGCGTGCACACCTGTCCGGGTGGCGGAATAGGCAGACGCGCTAGCTTGAGGTGCTAGTGCCCTTTACGGGGCATGGGGGTTCAAGTCCCCCCTCGGACACTTCGGTCCTGGGGTCAGTGTGGTCGGGAGCCTTCGGCTTCCTTCCCTGCTGGCCCTTCGTCATGCCTACCCGGGGGGCGACCC
The DNA here is from genome assembly GCF_044326415.1 of Actinomadura sp. 6N118. Classification (NCBI taxonomy): domain Bacteria; kingdom Bacillati; phylum Actinomycetota; class Actinomycetes; order Streptosporangiales; family Thermomonosporaceae; genus Actinomadura; species Actinomadura sp. 6N118. Next base: position 51,156 of record NZ_JBIRAZ010000010.1, read on the forward strand.
CCGGACCCCCGATGCAGGGGGCTCCGCCCCCCGCACCCCCCGGTCGGGGCTCCGCCCCTTTGCCCTTCGCTTCGCTTGGGCTAATCGACCCTCGGGCTCCGCCCCAGACCCCCTGCTCCACCTCGCCGCGGGCGAGCTTGCGGTCGCATTCGGCGATGGCATCCCTCATTCACGGCCCGGACGGCGCCACCTGGCAACTCGGCCGCATGTCCACGGCCATCGATCAAAGTGTCGCCCTGGCCCATAGATATCTGCGGTGACGGCTCCGCCCGCCGGTATGAGGCCCTGGAGTTCACGCGAACGGAGTGTTCTTCAGAATGAACAGAGGGGCTTCAGGATTTATGGAGATCTGGACGGTGCCGGGACTGTCGGGCAGCTCAGGGGTCATCGAGCGGCTGATGCCCGCGAAGTGCGGATCCGATCAGGCGTTGTAGCAGGTCAAGGCGCGGCGAGGCCGAGAGCAACAACCCGGCAAGCACTGTCAGCGAAAACGATCACTCTGTCGTCAGCGTGACCTTGCCGATCGCGGAACCCGTGCGCAGCCGTTCCACGGCCGTCTCCAGTCGGTCGAGGGCATATCGTTCGATGGGCAGGTTGAGCTCGCCCGAAGCGATCTCGGTCAGGAGGCGGTCGGCCACCGGGATGAGATTCCCGGCGCGTGCCATCAGGTTGATCGGCAGCAGCGCGACGTCCGCGAGCAGGAAGTCGGCCAGGTCCACGGAGAACTCCCGGCCCGCCGAGTAGCCGATCAGGACGGCTCTACCGCGTGGCCGGACCAGCTTCAGGGCAGTGGGCAGAACGGACCCGCCAACGGTGTCGATGAGCGCGTCGGGGGGCCCGCCCACCGCCTCCGCCGACAGATCATCGGCCAGGATCGCCTTAGCCCCGGCGGGGACGTGCCCCAGTTTGGCCTGCCGCCCGACGACGCCGATCACCTCGGCCCCTGTTCGCACGGCCAGTTGCACCACCAGGGAACCGACCGCGCCGGCCGCGCCCGTCACCAGGACGCGCTCCCCTTCGGCGACGGCGCCCACGTCGTGAACGGCGGCCCACGCCGTCCCCGCCGCTGAGAAGAAGCAGCAGGCCAAGGCGGGGTCCGTGCCGGGAGACACCGGGACGACGGCCTTGTCGGGAACAACGGCGTGCTCGGCCCAGCCCCCGTCTCGGCTGAGTCCCAGCCCCGCCCCGCGTATGCGGACCAGCGTGCCCTCCGGGTGGACGTCAGAGGCGACGATCGTGCCGCAAGCCTCGGTACCCGGTATGAACGGGAGTGAGGGCAGGATCCCGAACCGCCCGTCCAGGATGTTCAGGTCGAGGTGGCCCACCTGTGCCGCGGCCACTCGAATGAGCGTCTCGCCCGGCGACCGCGCCGGTACCGGCCGTTCCGTCATGCGGGGCGGCGTGCCGAAACGTTCCAGGAGCAGGACGCGCGAGGTCACAGCTTCACCCCGTACCGGCGCAGCGCTCGCGAGGCCACGAGGCGCAGCACCCGGTCGAACACGAACCCGAGGGTGCCGAGGGTGATGATGCCGACGAAGACCCAGTCGATACGGCCGTAGTTCCGCGAGGTCCAGATCAGCGAGCCGAGCCCGACCTGGGCCGCCACGATCTCGGCCGAGACGATGGTCAGGAAGCTGTTGCCCATGGCCAGGCGCGAGCCGGTGACAATGTGCGGCACGGTGGCGGGCAGTACGACGGAGCGCATCACCTGCCATCGGCCGGCACCCAGGCTGGCGGCGGCGCGCAGCTTGGACTCCCCCACCGACAGCACGCCGGCGATGGTGTTCAGCGTGACGATGAAGACGGACGTGTAGAAGATCAGCACGACCTTGGACGACTCACCGATGCCCAGCCACACCACGGCCAGGGTGACGAAGGCGACCGGCGGGATGAAACGGAAGAACTCGATATAGGGGTCCAGCAGCCGCCGCATCATCGTGAAACGCCCCATCAGCAGGCCGACCGGCACACCGACCACCAGGCCGAGCCCCCAGCCGATCAGGATGCGGCGCCCCGAGGCGATGACCGAGTTTGCCAAGGTCCCGTCCGCGGCCAGGTCCTTGGCCGCCATCACCGTGTCCCTTGGCGAGGCGACCAGCCCCGGGCCGTACCGGATCGCCAGCAGCTGCCACACCCCCAGGCCGAGAAGGATCGAGGCCAGATAGGTCCCCGCCGTCCTCAGCCCGCCGGGGAGCACACGCGCCCGCCGTTCCGTCTTAACGGACGCCGGTCCGGCGGCCTCGGCCGAGGTGACAGCCATCAGTACTCCTCCCCCGCCTCGAACACCTGATCCAAACCCTGATCACGGAGCGCGGCGCGGACCTCGGCGCCGATGTCCCGGCGCAGCATCTGGTGCAGCGCGATCGCCTCTGGCGAGGTCTCTTCGCGCGGGCGGGGCAGGTCCACCCGGTAGATGTTCTTGATCGAGGCCGCCGGTCCGGCCGTCATGACCGCGATCCGGTCGGCGAGGATGATCGCCTCGTCGATGTCGTGGGTGACGAACACCACCGTGCAGCCGGACTCCCTCCAGATGCGGTCCATCTCCATCTGCATGACCTGCCGGGTCTGGGCGTCCAGCGCGCCGAACGGCTCGTCCATCAGCACGATCCGCGGCCGGTTCGCCAACACCCGCGCGATCTGCACCCGCTGCCGCATACCCCCCGACAACTGGCCGGGGAACCGGTCGGCGAACTTTCGCAGCCCGACCAGCCCGATGTACTCATCGGCCAGCGCCGCCTGCTCCTTGCGCGACAGGCCCCGCATACGCGGTCCGAACGCCACGTTCTGCCGCACGGTCAGCCAGTCGAACAACGCATCGCTGCTCTGAAAGACCATCCCACGCTCAGGCGAAGGCCCATCGATCACATCCTGGTCGACGGTGATCGTGCCGGACGTGACCGGAGTGAAGCCTGCCAACGCCGACAACAACGTCGACTTACCACACCCGCTCGGGCCCAGCAGGCACAGGAACTCGCCCGCGGCGATGTCGAGGGATATCCCGCTCACGGCCTGGTAAGAACCGAAGCGGATGCCCACGCCGTCGATGCTCGTGGGGGCGCCACGGGCGGCCCGCTGGTCGATCCCGATGGTCATCGTCTTCTCACTTCCCGGTGTGCTGGGAGGCCCAGTTCTGCAGGACGACGGCGCGCACGTCCGGCAGGGACTTCACCTTGCCGGTGTCCACATAGAACTTGGCCACCGCCTCGTAGCCCGCCAGGTCCGCGGCGGTGATGTCGCGCACCCCGAAGTCGATCTCCTTGATCGCGGTCAGCGTCAGTGCAGGCGGGATCTTCGCGACCTTCTGCGCGGCCTGCGCCGCCGCCTGCGGATCGCTCTCGGCCATCGCGGACGCCTCGGCGAGGGCATTGGCGATCTTGGCGGCCGCGTCCTGGTTGCCGTTCAGCCACGTGGCGTCCGTGACGAGCCAGTGAACGGACTGCACGCCGAAGTCCCCGGTGGTCCCGGCGGTCTTCCCGCCGAGCTCGAGCGCCTTGGCCGGCCACGGCTCCCACAGGACGAACGCGTCGACGTCGCCCTTCTGAAGCAGCACCGGGATCTCCGGCGGGTCCGCGGTCACGAACTTCACCGACTTCGGGTCGATCTTCTTGGACTCCAGGAACCGGAGCGCGGCGAACTCCGAGATGCCAGGCACGATCGCCATCTTTTTGATCTGTTTGGCGTCGCTGACGCCGTCGCGCTGGACGACCTTCACGTAGCTGCCGGACTCCTCGTACTTGAACATGGCCCGCAGGTCCGGGATCTGCTGGAGCTTGCCGATCGCCGTCACGTCCGAGAGGCCGGCCAGCTGCACCTGGCCTGCCGCGATCGCGTCGACGGCCTCACCGCCGCGGCCGAATTGGACGACCTTGACGTTGACGCCGTGCTTGGCGAACAGGCCCTTCTGGTCGGCCAGGAAGATGTGGGCGTACGAGGCGTCGATGCCCACCCCGAGCCGGATCTCGGGTCCGGCGGCGTTCGCCCCGCCGGAGTCGGTGGAACCGGCGCCGCACGCGGCGGCGGTCATGGCCAGCGCGACGGCGGCCACGACGGCGCGCCACGCGATGATCGGTTTCTTCATGAGCACCTCGATGTGGGGGCCGGGGAACCCGGCCGGTGGCTGCGGCATAGTGCTGGAGTTCGTCGAACCGTAAGGTCGCGGCCCGCCGGGCCAAACGCCTGGGACCGCTGACCGGACCGCCGAACCCGACAGGGGGCGGCGGCTTCTGCACAGCGGATGGTTCTCGTGGGCGGCGGCTTCTGCTCAGCGGATGGTTCTCGTGGGCGGCGGCGCCGTCACGCGCCGCCCACGGCGCCCGGCGAGTGCCTCAACGGAACGGGCGACGTGGAGAAGGCGGCCAACACGGCCGGGGTGGCCGACGAGTTGGAGACCGAGCGGCATGCCGGACGCGTCGCGATGGCCGGGGACGGTCACGGCGGGCAGCCCGAGCAACTGCCAGGGGCGGCTGAGAATGGGTGAACCGGTGGCCTGGAGACCGCGGGGTGCTGGGCCGGGCGCGGCCGGCCCGAGGATGGCGTCGACGTCGGTGAGGACCTCCAGGAGGCCGGTGCGGGCCGTGCGGGCGGTCTCCAGTCCCGTCCGGTAGTCGGCTTCGGCCGTCCGCCGTCCCTGTTCCAGCAGTTCCCGCAGGGGCTTGCTCAGCGCGGCCGGGCGCTCGGCCTCGGCAGCCAGCGACCGGGCGGCCTCGTAGGCCATGATGACGGCGTGCGCCTGAGCGAGTTCGGGCGTTCGAACGTGCAGGTCACCGGCCTCCGCTCCGATTTCGAGCAGCGCCCTGCCCGCATGATCCACCGTGTCGGACATGGCGGGAGCGATGTCGGCGAGTTCGGTGCCCCGCCAGAACAGCACCCGCATCCGGTCGGTGGCGTCGATCGACGTGCCGTCGACGGCCTCGACCGCCGCCGCGAGGTCCGCGACCGTGGCGGTGATCAGTCCCGGCGCGTCCAGGCTCGGGCTGAGCCCGGTGATCCCCAGGGTGGACCAGGCTCCGACCGGGGCGACGTATCCGGCGACGCCGCAGTAAGACGCGGGCCGGGTCAGTGACCCGGCTGTCTGCGAGCCGAGCGCCAGCGGCACCACCCCCGCCGCGACGGCGGCCGCCGAGCCGCTGGAGGATCCTCCCGGGGTCCGGGTCACGTCGTGGGGATTGCGGGTCGGTCCCGGCTGGAAGTAGGCGAACTCGGTGGTGACCGTCTTGCCGATCGGTACGGCACCGGCGCGGCGCAGCCGGTCCACCAGCCAGGCGTCGGCCGTGGCGATCCGCCCGCGCCGTAGCGGCGAGCCGCACTCGGTGGGCAGGCCTGCGACGTCGATGATGTCCTTGACACCGAACGGTATGCCCCGCAGCGGCCCGGCCGGGGCCCGTCCGGCCGCCGCGCGCGCTCCCGCTTCGTCCACGAGGGTCCAGGCCTGGATCTTCGTCTCGGTCTCCGCGACGCGCCGCAGCGCGGTCTCGATCGCTTCCATCAGCCGGTCGTCGGCGCGACGGAGTCCAGGCGATGGAAGCTCCGGTTGAAGTGGACCAGGCTCCGGCCGTCCCGGCGGGTGCGCACCTGCTCGATCTCCACGAACAGGACGCTGTGCGACCCCATCGGCTTGCAGTCCTTCACCACGCCGATCACGGTCACCAGCGCGTCCCTCAGGACCGGCACCTGCTGACCGGGATCCCAGATGTCCCAGGTGAACCGTTCGGCCATGGAGACATTCGTGACACCGGCGAAATGCATCGCCAGTTCCTGCTGGTCACCGTCCAGGACGTTGACGCAGACCCGGCCGTTGGCCTTGAACACATCGTGCATGGCGCTCTTTCGGTTGAGGCAGACCAGGACGGTCGGCGGGTCGTCGGTCACTGAGCAGACCGCGCTGACGGTCACCCCGCAGCGGCCGCTCGGCCCGTCCGTCGTCATGATGTTGACCGCCGCGGCCAGGTGCGCCATCGCCTCCCGGAATTCGTCCTGTGAGGGCGGCTGGCCGGGTTCTCTGCCGGTCACGGCTTGCTCCTTTTCGGGTGCGCTCACCACGGTCCGGCGGGCGGAGTCGAACTCGGCCACCGAACGCGGACTGGCGGCGACCGGAAGGTTCAGCGAACGCGCCATGATGATTTCTCCTCATATTGCCTGGCCCGCGAGCTTTCTTCGGCACTCTCACGCTATGCGCCCAGCGCTGGACCGGAAATGAGGGATTGGCTGGACGGCCTAGGGGTTTTCCTTAGTCACCTGCCGTCAGCTGCGCACGTGAAATGCACTCGCCCCGGCGGCGACGAATTCACAAAATCCTCATGGACACGAATGGATACGAATGGATACGAACAATTCAGGGTCCACTGGCGGAAAACGCGGGGGGGGTCATTCTCGTAGCAGGGCTCGGTGAAACGACGCGCGACCGCCCCGGCGTTCAGCCGACGAGCTTGGCCCAGTAGGGCGAGTCGTCGCACAGGGCCGCGGCAGGCCAATGAAGGTTACGGCTGATGTCGGCCGCGGCCGCCCACAGGGCATGGACGATCTGCTGGTCGTCGCGGCGCTCGACCGACATCGTCGCCGACACCGCGGCGAGGACGCGGTCGAGCGTGCCGTACGTGATCGGAACTGCGAAGGTCTTGAAACCCGGGACGCACTGCTGCTGTTCGTCGGCCCAGCGGCGCTCGCGAATCAGTTCCAGGTGCGCGCGGAGCTGGGAGACGTCCTTGATTCCGTGCGGCGCCAGCGGCGCCAGTTCGGCCTCGCCAAGCGCCGCGAGCAGCTCGTCGCGGTCCTCGCGGTGCGCAAGGAAGAGCCGTCCGGAGGCGGTGAACCAGCTCGGCACCGTCATACCCACGGCCGACAGGACCCGCGCTTCCCGGCGGCCTCCAAGGCGTTCGAGGTAGACGCAGTCCTCGCCGTGCGGCACCGCGAGGTGGATGACCGCCTTCGTCGCGGTGCGCAGGTCGATCAGCGCCGGTTGCGCGACTCCGCGAAGGCTCGCTGGTCCCGGCACGAGCTGACCCAGCTCGTATATGCGCCAGCCGAGCTGGTAGCCGTCGGCCGTGCGCGCCAGGTACCCGAGCCGGACCAGCTCCGTCGCCAGCCGGTGCACCGTCGCCTTACGGACTCCCGAGCGGCGGCTGAGCTCGGTCAGGCCCAGCGATGGGGCATCGGATGCGAAGGCTCCCAGCAGGAGGTGTGCCTTGCCGAGCACTGATGAAGGGTGCGGCTCATGCCTCGGCGCCTCGAAGCCCGCCGACCCCGCCTCAGCTCCGCCAAGAATTTGTCGCGTAGTCGCGGACATCACGGCCCCTTGGGTCGACCATATGGACGGGAAATATTGTGAGCGTCCCCCGTGTCGGGGGTGTCACGGCCAGGAAAACTCCTGATCAGGCCCGGGTTCGGGGGCTGATTCGGGGGCTGGGCGGGTGCTCGTCGGCCGGGGCGCGCCGGCTACCTCGCAGTCGCGTCTCGGGGCGGTATCGGTGGCTGAACGGGATCAGTAGAGCTCGATGACGAGCTTGTCGGACAGTGCCCGGGAGACGCACAGGGCCATCTGCGTGCCTGACACCTTGTCGGCGGCGGACAGGCAGTTGTCGCGGTGATCCGGGACGCCGTCGAGAACCCCGGATACACATGAGCCGCAGATGCCCTCCTCGCAGGACGTGAAGACCTCGACGCCGTCGTCGGTCAGCACCTGCAGGATCGACTTGTCGGCGGGGATCTCGAAGACCTCGCCGGTGTCGAGCTCGACCGTGAACGGCCGGTCCCCGCTCTTGTCGATCTCCTTGGCGACGAAGTGCTCGACGTGGACGTGGCCGGCGCCGACCACCGGCGCGAAGACCGAGACCACCTGGTCCATGAAGCCCTGCGGGCCGCATGTGTAGACGTGGTCGGCCGCCGTCAGCCGGGGGGCGACCTCGGCGAGGACCGTCGGCTGGTCGCCCCGCGGCACCCCGAAGTGCGGACACACCCGGTCACCGAACTCCGCCCGATTCTCCAGCAGGTCAGCGAACGGGGCCTCCTGCCGTGAGCGCGCGAAGTAGTGCAGCTCGAACTCCGCTCCCCTGCTGTGGAGCTCGAAGGCCATGCTCAGCAGCGGGGTGACCCCGATCCCGCCCGCGACCAGGATGTGCCGGTCGGCGTCCGCAGCCAGTGCAATCAGGTTACGCGGCTTGCTGATCTTGAGGTGGTCACCCGTGGTGACCTCGTGCAGGGCGGCCGAGCCGCCCCGCGACCGCGCCTCCCGCTTGACCGCGATCAGTAGCGACGACGGGTCGTCCGGAGGACTGCACAGGGAGTACTGCCGCAGCACGCCGGTCGGGCCCGTCACGTCGATGTGCGCACCCGCCGGGTAGGGCGTGAACGGCGCACCGTCCTCGCGGACCAGCCGCAGGGTGCGGATCTCGGGGGTTTCCTGCGTGACCTCGGCGACGCGGACGACGATGCTCACAGCAGGAATCCCGCCGCGGGCACGACGTCCTCGCTGTCGACAAGACGGACGACTTTCAGCGCGATCCGGTCGTCAGGCTCGGAGAGCCGGATCCGGTGGGTGACCTCGGCCGCCCACAGGTCGTGCGTGCCCCGCTTGTACGCGACGACGACCTGCGCCGACCGGAGCATGACCTCCTGGTCGGAAACCTCGACCGGCACGAACCGCGAGACCGTCCGGACGGTGCGTGCGGCGTCCACCGCGGAGATGGCATGGCCCTCGGTCATCCGGGTGACGCGCATCCGCCGCATCCGCGCGTCGTCGTAGACCATGTTGAGGGTGTTCGCGAAGTCCTCGGTCTCCGGATCGATCGGGATCACGTAGTGGCCGTCCTCGGTATAGAGGGCCCGCCACGCGTCGTACTCCTTGCGGTCGAGCAGATCGGCCTCACGCCAGACCAGTTCGATCGCGCGCGCCACGCGCGGGTCGGCCAGCAACGGGGTGAGGGAGTTTTTCTCGGCCAGCGTGTCAGTCATCGCTCATCATTCGCTTCCACATGCCGTAGGCCGCGCGCATCCCGGTCTCGTCGGTGACGTGGGAGGTCGGCCGGCCTTCCGGGCTCTTCGTCTCGCGGGCCAGGCCCCGGTTGACCATGATCGGCATCTCCGGGGCACCCTGGGCGCCCCGCTGGACCCGGTCCCAGCCCTCGGCGTCGTCGGGGGTGCCGAAGCCGAACGGGCCCTGGAAGTGCTCGTGCGCCCGCAGCCGCTCCCGGTTGACCGGATCCACGATCTCCGTGGGGCCGTCGGGGCCGAGTGCGACGTGCTCGATCCAGGTCTCGTCCACCGAGATCGGGCGCAGCACCCGGAAGAACGAGATCGACATCGACACGTTCGGGAAGAGATTGAGATTGAAGCCGCTGCCGTGAATGGCGCGCACCAGCCTGCGGATCGCCGCCTCGGCCAGGCCGATGGCCATCAGCTCGGCGACCAGGCCGTCGAAGCGGGCCTGCAGAGGCTCGGTCCCGTCGTCGGCGTCAAGGTCGGAGCGCTCAGGCGCCATCCGCATGACGCTGTGACCGTTGCCGAGGTCGTGGGTGACCGCCGTGGGGTCGGTCATGAACGACATCATGCCGGCGGTCTCGGCGTCGACCGAGGCCATCCACGAGCGGTGCACGATCGGGAAGTGGTAGCCGTCGGTGGTGTTCTCGAGCTGGATCTTCCAGTTGCCCCCGAACCTGAACCGATGGGCGCCCAGCACCTTGATCGGGTAGCCGCCGCCCTGCCGCATGAAGCGGTCGATCCAGAGCCTGGCGTCGCCGAGGAACTCCTCGAGCGGCTCGGCCTCGTCGTCGAACGTCGCGAAGATCATCCCTCCGTAGGACTCGGTGCGGAGCCTCTTCAGCCCCATGCCCTCCTTCTCCATGACGCCCTCGTAGCCGTCCGGGTAGGGGATGCCGCGCAGCTTGCCGTCCAAGCCGTATGACCAGGCGTGATAGGGACAGGTGAAGCCGTTGACATTGCCCTGCCTCTGCTCGCACACACTTGCGCCGCGATGGCGGCACCGGTTGAGCAGCGTGTTGATGTTCCCCTTGCGATCCCTGGTGACGATGACGGGCTGCCTGCCGACGTGGGTCGACTTGAAACTGCCCGCCTTGGGCAGCTCGCTGTCGTGGGCCACCCAGACCCAGGTGCACTCGAAGATCTTCGTCATCTCCTGCTCGAAGATCTCCGGGTCGGTGTACATCCGCCCGGCGACGCGGTCACCGAGCACCGGATCGGCCGGCGCGCGGTCATGGACGTTGTCCGCAGTGAACTCGATGGTCACCGGATTGCCTCCAGGGTGGCGTGGACGGGACGACTCACAGGAAGCCCGGGATGGTGGGCGGCCGGTCCATCAGGACGGCCCCGGCGCCGTCATAGACGCCGTGGCCGAGGGTGGCGTGCAGCTGTGGGACAGGAGCGTCCTGGCGCAGCCGCTGCAGCGGGTGACCATTGTTGATGACCCCCGCACCGGAGATAGCGCACAGATCGTGGACGACCTGTGCGGAGACATCGGCGATGTTGGCCGACGACAGCCGGATCCGGGCGAGCTGGTGCGGGCTCACCACATCGCCGGAGAGGACCGTCTGCCAGACCTCGTCGGTGACGTCGTAGTAGAAGGCGCGGGCCGAGTGGAGAGCGGCGTAGGCCTTGGCGAAGTCGGTGCGGTAGTAAGCCCGGTCGGCCAGCGGCGGGGCTCCGGTGATCCCGGTCCGGGCGCCGGCCCGCTGGACGAACTCGAGCGCGGCCTGGGCGACGCCGAGGCCGACGGCCGCGTGGACCTGCGCCTGGAAACCGATGAGCGGGTAGCGGTAGAGGGGCTCGTCGATGTTGGACGGGCCCCCGCGGACGAAGGTCCACTCGCGTGGCACCTCGACATCGCGCGCGACGACGTCGAACGACCCGGACGCGCGCATGCCCGTGACTTCCCAGTCCTGAACGATCTCGACCTGGTCCTTGGGGACCACCCCCACACGGGGTTTGCCGTCGGAGGCCTCGTCGAGGAGGCCGACACCGATCAGATCGGCGCCCATGCACCCACTGGCGAACTTCCACCGGCCGCTGGCCCGCAAACCCTTCGCCGTCTCGGCGGCCGGCTGCAACGGAAAGAGACCACCGGCGTACACCACGTCGGGGCCGTCCTGGTAGATCTGGGCCTGAGTCTCGACCGGCAGAGCTCCCAGGTACGTCAGCGCCGAGGCGAAGGCCACCACCCAGCCCGTCGAGCCGTCGACCTTGGCGACCCGCTCGACGATCTCGATGAACTCCGCCGGCGGGAGCGGCTCGCCACCGAACATCTCCGGCGCCGCGGCCCGGTACACGCCCAGCGGCTTGAGCTTGTCGATGAAGTCGCGCGGCACATACCCCTGGGCATGGAACTCCTGGCGGCGCTCGGCCAGCTCGGCCAGCACCACGTCCCAGGTCACGGAGGCAGCCGCCTCCAGGGTCTGTGACATGACTGGTTCACTCCTCATCTCATGCGGTGCCATCGACGCTAAGGAGCGAGGAGTTCGGTGCCAATTGGGAATGCCCCGCCGGACGTAGGGGATTCCTTTAGTCCGGAGCAGGATGCCCCGCATGGTGACGGCGGGTTCCCGGCGCCTACGCTGGCCGAATGTTGGGGAACTCCGATTTCATCGCGTTGATGAACGCCTCGGAGGTCTGCACGCTGCTCCACGACGCGCAGACCAAGCAGATCCTGTGGGCCAACCCGGCGGCGTGCGCGATGCTCGAGTTCAGCCTTGACGAGATCCTCCCGCTGCGCGCCAACCACATCAGCAGCGCGGCGCAGCAGTACGACCGGATCGTCGCGCGCGCCTGGCTCCAAGAGGCGGTCGACAAGGGAGCCAGCCGGGTCGAGTGGCACCTTCGGTCCAAGTCCGGCCGTCTCATTCCGACGGAAGCGGTCGCCGTCCGCGTCGAGCTCACCGGGGGACTCGCCGTCATGGTGCAGTATCGCGACATCGAGCGGGAGCGGCAGTCCGAAGCGGACCAGCGCCTGGCCGAGTCGTACGTCGAGACGCTGACGCGCCACACCTCGACCGTCGCCTTCATGCTGAACTCGGCCGGCGAGATCCTGTCAGCGACCGACACCGCACTCGGCTACCTCGGGCTCACCGGCAGCGCGGGCCTTCCCGGCCGGCCGCTCACCTCGTGCGCCGAACTGCGCGTGCGCGGAAAGCCCGCGTTCTGGTCCGACGTCGCGGCCGATACGGACGCGATCGTCCCGGTCGGGCTCCAGATCAGGCAGCCGGACAGCCACCCGGTGTGGTTGGAAGGCAGCCTCGAACGGTTGCCGGCGCGGCAGGCCGACGCCTCCTACATGATGATCATGCACGACGTCTCCGACCGGGTGCGCGGGGACGCCCTGCGGGAACTGGAGCAGCGCCGCGAGAACTACCTGGCGCGCTACAACGCGATGGGCGACATGGCGATGGCCATCGCCCATGAGCTGGGCCAGCCGCTCGCCGCGGCCGGCAACTTCCTCGCCGGGATCCGGGCGCACGCCGGAGCCCTGGCGGCGAACGGCCGGCTGGCCGGAGAGGTGGGCAGGCAACTGGAGTACGGCCTGGAGAGCGCCGGCCGGCAGATCGAGCGGGCCGCGACGATCGTCAACACGATGCGGGCCTTCGTCGGCCATCTCGAGCACGTCGAGCAGGTCGTCGATCTCAACGACATCATCGGCGAATGCCTCCCCTTCATCCGGTTGCGGGCCGAACCAGCCGGAGTCGAGGTCGAACTCGGCCTCGCCGACCATCCGGTCCCGGTCCGCTGCGAGCGCGTCCTCACCGGCCAGGTCGTTCTCAACCTCTGTTTCAACGCCATCGACGAGATGGCCGAGTGCGCGGTCTCGACCCGGCGGATCCGGCTCTCGACCTGTGACCGCGGCGACGAGGGTGTCTGCACGGTCGCCGACCGCGGCAGGGGGTTCCGCCGGGACCCCTTTACCGAGTCGTTCACCGAGAAGGCCCATGGCAGCGGGATCGGCCTGGCGCTGAGCCATCGGATCATCACGCGCCAGCACGGAAAGATCTGGAGCGAGCCCCGCGACGGCGGTGGCTCGACGCTCGGCTTCGCACTTCCGCTCAGTTCCACCCAGGCGACGGGCCGCCGGCCTCCCGAGGGCGGGAGAGCGCATGGCTGAGGAGAATCGCCGGATGACGCTGACCTGTTACAACGACACCTTCGGCTACGGCTGGCGCCATGTGGATCTGTTCACCCATGACGCCGACGGCCGCGAGCTCAACTGGGTCCACTGGGCGGTGCCCGCGGACGGCCCCGAAGCCGCCGACGAGGTCACCGCCAAGGTCGAACCCCGGCTCCGGCGAACCTCTCAGTGGCGGCACGGCGTCAGCGCCGACGGAATGGACTACTGGGAAGCCGACGCGGCCTGGCACGAGACATGACCGGGGCGAAGTGATGAGATTCCTGCATGACACCCTGCCGCAACGGGTGCGGTTCGCATCGGGGCAGGCGGCCCGGCAACTGGCCGAGGAGGTCGGGGAGCTCGGGGCGTCCCGGGTGATGGTGATCGCGGCCGAGGCGGAGAAGGATGTGGCCGAGCGGGTCGCCGCGGGGCTGCCGGTGGCGGTGTGGCACCACGAGGTCGCGATGCATGTGCCGGTGGAGGTCGCCTTCCGCGCGCGAGAGGCGGCCGCGTCGCATGACGTGGACGCGCTGGTGCCGGTGGGCGGCGGCTCCACCACCGGGCTGGCGAAGGCGGTCGCGCTGACCACGGGGCTGCCGATCATCGCGGTGCCCACGACGTACGCCGGCTCGGAGGCCACCAATGTGTGGGGCATGACCGAGGCCGATCGCAAGACCACCGGCACCGACGACCGCGTGCTCCCGCGGACGGTGGTGTACGACGCCTCGCTCACGCTCACGCTGCCGGCGGAGGTGTCCATGGCGTCGGGTCTCAACGCCGTCGCGCACTGTGTCGACTCGATGTGGGCGCCGCGGGCAGACCCGATCAACGCCGTGCTCGCCGGGGAGGGCATCCGGGCGCTCCGCGCGGGCCTGCTTGCGGTGAAGGCCGAACCGACCGGACTGGAGGGCCGGGAGCAGGCCCTGTACGGCGCCTATCTGTCGGCGGTGGCGTTCGCCTCGGCCGGCTCCGGCCTGCACCACAAGATCTGCCACGTCCTGGGCGGGATGTTCGACCTGCCGCACGCGCAGACCCACGCCGTCGTACTACCGCACGTGCTGGCCTTCAACGGCCCGGCCGCGCCGGAGGCGGAACGGCGGATCGCGCTCGCCTTCGACGCGCCCTCGGCCGGCGAGGGACTCGCCGCGCTGCGCGCCGAACTGGACGCGCCGGTCGCGCTGCGCGACCACGGCATGCCCGAGGACGGCATCGCCCCCGCGGCGAAGGCGGTCCTGGCCGCCGTCCCCCTCGGCAACCCCGCCCCCGTCACCGAAGACACCCTCACCGCACTGCTTCGTGCGGCATGGGAAGGAGACCTGCCCCGATGACCGTCAGTGCCGAGCAGCAGGCCCGTGAGGAACAACTCCTCGAGCGTGTTGTGCGCTCCTTCGACGCCTGCCCCGACCCGCGGCTGGCCGAGCTCATGGTCGGCCTGGTCCACCACGTGCACGACTACATCCGGGAGGTCCGGCTGACCGAGCAGGAATGGGGCAAGGCGATCGGCTTCCTCACCGGGTGCGGCCACATCACCGACGACAGGCGGCAGGAGTTCATCCTGCTCTCCGACGTACTGGGCGTCTCGATGCAGACCATCGCGGTCAACAACGAGGCCGACGGCGACGCGACCGAGGCGACCGTCTTCGGGCCGTTCTTCGTCGAAGGCTCCCCGGAGGTACCGATCGGCGGGGACATCTCGGGCGGTGCGGCCGGTGAGCCGTGCTGGGTGGAGGGCACCGTGAGCGACATCGACGGCAAGCCGCTCGCGGGAGCGCTCATCGAGGTCTGGGAGGCCGACGATGAGGGCCGCTACGACGTCCAGTACGACGACGGCCGAACCGCCGCCCGGGGCCACCTCCATACCGACGACCAGGGACGCTACGCCTTCTGGGGCGTCACCCCCACTCCCTACCCGATCCCGCACGACGGCCCCGTCGGCCGGTTGCTCGCGGCCGTCGGCCGCTCCCCGATGCGGGCCTCCCACTTGCACTTCATGGTCAGCTACCCAGGCTGCCGTACCCTCGTCACCCATATCTTCGTCCGCGGCGACGAGCTGCTCGACTCCGACACCGTCTTCGGGGTGAAGGAGTCGCTGGTCAAGGACTTCGAGCAGCAGCCGGCCGGGACGCCCACGCCTGACGGGCGGCGGATCGACGGCACCTGGTCGAAGGTGCGCTTCGACATGGTGCTCGCCCCTGCGCGCACCTGAACGGCGGCGCAGGTCCCTGGCCGCGGCCGGCCCGCGCCGAGATGCGGCGAGCTGCTGAGCCCCGGCTCGCCGGGGCTCAGCAGACTTACTGCAGCATCAGCACCGACGCCGACGGGTAGCTCTCGGCGAAGTTGTCCGGCAGCGGGGTGACGAAGACATTCTCGGTACGGGTCCGGGTGATCTTCCAGGTGCCGCCGGTCTTGCGGAAGGCGTTGTTGAGCCGGCTCGAGCGCAGCAGCGACCTGCCGTCGGAGAACAGCCACGGCTGCATGTGGATCCATTGGCCGGCGGCCTCGTCGCCGTCCACATGAATCTGCTCGGACGTCAGATAGTGCGCGTTGAGAAGCAGCGCCGGGTCCTGCTTCTCACCCCAGAAGCTCTCGAAGTGCGCACGGATCGCGGCGCTCCCCTCGGCCCGGCCGAACTGGCCTTCGTAGGACTCCCCCACACCCTCCCAGACGGCGTCCTCGGTGTAGAGTTCCATGATCAAATCAATGCGGTGGGCGTCGTCTCGGACGCCGAACTCCGGGCACGGCGTGTCGCACAGGAACATGTAGCGCGCCTGGACCCGGCGAATGTCCGCCTCGGCTTCCAGTACCTCGATCCGCCTGGTCAACGCGGCGATGGTGGCGTCTCCCCCCATCATTCTCCCTTCCCCGATGATGATCGCCATTCACAACCCTTTGGCCGCTCCGAGGCTAGGCGTCCGCGGGCGTCCGTGGATGATCGTGGTTCGCTGAGCGGTCCGGCCCGTTGCCCGGGCCGGTGCCGGAGCCGGACACTGACGCCGCTTTCATTCCGTTCAAGGAGGCTCGTGTCCGACATCACCGTCCGCTATGGATACGCCGACACGTCGCTCGGGCAGTTGCACTACGCCGAGGCCGGAGCCGGCGAGCCGATCATCCTGCTGCACCAGACCCCGCGCTCGCTCGACGAGTTCGCGGAAGTGCAACCGCTGCTGGCCGCCGAGCGCAGGGCGGTCGCGATGGACATGTACGGCTTCGGGCTGTCCGCGAAGCCGCCCGCGCCGCAGACCATCGAGCATTACGCGTCCGGCGTGCTCGCTCTCGCCGACGCACTGGGCCTGACCAGGTTCGCCGTCCTCGGACATCACACGGGCATGTTCGTCGCGTCCGAAGTCGCCGCGGCCGCCCCTGACCGGGTCACCGCCGCGATCCTGTCCTCCGGTGAGTACGCCGACGCGGACTTCCGCGAGCATGCGGCCTCCACGGAGGTCGACACCGCCGAGAAGCGGGACGATGGCGGTCATCTCTCCGCGCTATGGGCCAAGCGCGCTCCGCTCTACCCGTCCGGCCGTCCCGGTCTCCTCGACCGTTTCGTTCGGGACGCCCTCGCTCCGGGGGTGGATCCGCGAGAAGGCCACCTGGCCTGTGCCCGCTACGTCATGGAGAACCGTGTCGGTCTGGTCACCGCTCCCGTGCTGGTCATCGCGGCCACGGCGGACCCGGTCTCCTACCCCTACGCCGAGAGGGTGTCCAAGGTCTACGTCAACGCCGACACCGTGGCGGTCCGCGAGATCGAGGGCGGCACGATTCCGCTGATGGAGCACAAGCCCACCGAAGTGGCAGAAGCGGTCCTGTCATTCCTGGCCGCCGTCGGCGGATGAGGCGCCGCAGGCGATGGACGGGATAGCCACGCGCCCGGACGACGGTAAGGCAGGGTTCATGGCATCGCCGGAAGGGTCTGCTCCCGCCCCGATCGTCCACATCGTCGACGACGACAGCGATCTTCGCAGGTCGCTCGCCTTTCTCTTCGAGAGCGTGGGCATCCAGGCGCTCACCTACCCTGATGCGGCCTCGTTCCTCGCGGAGTTCGACCTGGATGAGCCGGCGGTCGTCATCGTCGACGTCCGGATGCCCGGGATGAGCGGCTTCCAGTTGCAGGAGCGGCTGCTCGAACTCGACTACCCGGCACCTGTCGTCTTCTGCTCGGCCCACGGCGATATCCCGATGTCGGTTCGAGCGCTGCGGCATGGAGCCGTCGACTTCCTGGAGAAGCCCTACCAGCCACAGCGGATGCTCGAACTCGTGCAGGAGCAACTTCTGGAGGCGGGCCGTCGGTTCGCCGAGCACACCCGCCGCCGAGACGTCCTCCGGCGCCTCGAAACGCTGACCCGGCGGGAGCGCGAGGTGCTCCGGCATGTCATCAACGGACTGCCCAGCCAGCTCATCGCACGCAGCCTCGGCACCAGCGTCAAAACCGTCGACGTCCACCGTGCGAGGATCAAAGCAAAAACAGGATCGGAAAGCCTCGGCACGCTCGTCCATGACGTCCTGCTTCACCATATCGACGTCTGACGCCGCGTCAGCCTGAGAGGTCGGCCTCGGCGGAGCGGCCGCGAGCGAGCGGTCTCGATCGGCCACGAATCGGCCGAGGACGGCACGCAGGAGCCCTTCGTCGTGCAGGGCAGTGGCCGGTTCAGGCCCCCCAGCGGCGGTAAGGGTGGCCATGCTTGGCGGCGCGGGTGACGATCGGGTGATGACCGGGCTTGGAGAATTCCCCCACCAGCGCGCCCTGCTGATCTACGCACGGCTCTGGTCGATGGGCCTTCGCGTCGACACAGCAGCGGTCGCCCGTGCACGTGCGGCGGCGCTGGCGGTCAATCATCGCAGGTACCTGCGGCATGTTCCGGTCTATGCCGCCTTCGCCGGCGACTCCGGGCCCGAGGCCACCATGGCCGAGATCAGACGCCTGATCATGTCCGATGACGTGTTCAAGAGTTACGATCCGGCGCTACCTGTGAACGATCTGCCTGGGCTGACCCGGTGGCTGGGGTCCGTTTTCGCCGGCTCCCTCGACGAGGACCAGGTCACCGGGCGCGATCTCGGGGAATGGCGGGCCTCGCTGCGGCGGCGGCAGGGGTCTACGTCACCTTCTCCAGCGGGACGGGCGGGGCCCCGTCCATCGTCCCGCGCGACGAGTTCACGCTTCTTGGGCTGCGCGCGTCCGCCGGGGTGAGAATGGCCTGGCGCCGGAGCCCGGCCGGTATGACTGTCTCCTGCTGGTGGCGCCGGGCATGGGTCTGGGGATCCAATCCGGCGCCGCCGGTCTGGCGGCTGGCGCCGCGCGCGTCCACCGTCTCCAGGCGGGCGCGGCCGACGGCCTCGACTCCGCCGTCGCCTTCTTGAGGCGTTCGGCTGAAGTGGGCATGCCGGTCGTCGTCTACGGGACTCCCGCGGGCGCGGTGCCCCGGCCGCGTCTGGCGGAGGCGTTCGGGGTGCCGCCCGGCTGTATATCGACCCGTGCCCCTGTGGCCTGCCCGGGCAGGCACTGGCCGGCCCGATCGTACGGGCGGCTGACGCGCCCGTGCGTGGATGCGGGGCGGCGGCCGGTGCGGGACGCCAGGACGGTCGCCGGCGCCCAGGTCGTGCGGCTGCCCATCATCCTGCGGGGCCGGTCCGAGATGCCACCTTGGCCGGGCCCTGCCGACATCCACCGCGCGATCACTGGCGGGGGACGCTGGACTGACGGCAGCGGCGCCGAGGTGCACGGTCCCACCGACGACGGTTGCTACGTGATCACAAGGCCGGTCATCGACCGTGACAGCCTCACGGTCACCGGCCAGGCACAGGTCCTGGTGCTGGCAGCGCCCGACCCGCGGTCGCTGCTGGAGCCCGATCCCGCCGCCGTCCGCGAGCTGATGGGACTGTCCACGGCGGAGGTGATGGCGTTCGTGTCGGCGGTGGGCGAGGCGCTGCGCGGGCGGGCTGAGGAGGCTGCGGCGACGGGGGCGCTCCTGGCCTCCACCTCGCAGGTCGCCGATCGCGCGCATCAGGCGTTCCAGGCACAGCTCGCCGGCCTGTTCGACGGGGAGGCGGTGGGGCGAATGATCGATAGTGAGCTCGGCCTGCCGGGCACGGTCGGGCGGCGGTATCTCGACGACTGGCCGGAACAGCCCGTACGGGCGGTGCGCGGCCTGACGGAGCGCCTCGCCTCCCGTGACGGCGAACTCCCTGGGCCGCCCGCGCCGCCGCCCGCCGTCCGCGCCGTGCCGACCCGGCAGTTGCACCTGACCGCCGGCAATGCGCCGGTGGTCCCCGTCGTGTCGCTGCTGTGGGCGTGGGCGTCGAGGGGGCCTGTGTGGTGAAGCCGGCCGCGGAGGCGGCCGCGCTGGTCGCGGCGCTCGGTGGCGCGCTGCGCGCCGTCGGAGCCGAGCACCCGCTGGCCCGGCACACGACGCTGGCGTACTGGCGCGGAGGTGACCGGCGGGTGGAGGACGTGTTGCTGGCGGACGGCGCGTTCGACCGGCGCGTGGTCTGGGGGTCGGGCGAGACGGTGCGGAACGTCGTCGGACGGGGTGGCGTCACCGACACGGTCGTCCTGGGACCCAGATACTCGATCAGCCTGCTTGGAGGCGCGTTCGTACGCGCTGATCCGTACGCGGCGGCGCGTCTTGCCGCCGTGGACTCCCTCGTCGCCAACTGGTGACTGGTTCCGGAGCCAGTCCATCCCTCCCGAGCACCCGCAGACCTCGACCCTGCGGCCTACGGCCGGCTCATGACGGCCCAGACCCGCGTCGGCAATCCCGGCGGGGACCCGTGCCGTATGACGCCGTGGCCAATGCGTGGAGCTTACGCGACGCATTCGCTACGGCCGCGCAGGTCCAACCACCTGCTGACCGCCACGGTCGGCGTAGACCACCAGCAGAACCCGAGCGGCGAGCAACTCCTTCGCCTAGCCATGTAGCCATGCGGGGCAGGGGGAGAAACTCGTGGATTCGCCCCGGGGCGGAGGAGAAATCCTTGGTCACCTCACCGCTGTCTGACCGCCCGAAGCCGTCCCTGCCCGGCGGCATCAACGCGCCATCGTGGACACCAGACGTTCCGGCTCGAGACTCGTTCTGCCGTGCTCTTGCACATTCGAGATCTCTGGATGGCTCTATGAGCGTGTAGCCGCTGCGCGGGAAGACCCCGCCGAAGGCCTTGAGGAAAGGTTCCCCACGAGTGTGGTCTTTGCTTGTGCCCAGCGCCGGGGTAGCGCTTGTCGCCATCTGCGGACGGGCGCTCCTCCCACTAGTTGCCACCGTGCGGCAAGTGCCATTTTGATGGCGGTCGTTGGATAACTGACATGCATCATCATTCGATGAGCCGGTCGACGTACGACTCGGCATCGCTGCGCAGCAGGCCATGAGCTTGCAAGAAGACCTCGTGGGCGGCCCGGCCGGTCCAGCCCTCGGGCAGCAGTTCGGGCGGCAGGTCAGGATCCCGGAACGGGAACAGCCGATAGTCATGGATCAGCCGCATCCGCTCGATGAGCGCCTCGCGCCCGCGGACCTCGCCGGCGCGGTAGGCGGCGAGCCGGGGCCGGTAGCGGTCGAGCAGTTCGCCGTAGTCCTTGTTCAGACCGACCAGGTCCCATGACCGGGCCGCCATGTCCCGGTCCGCCTCGGCACCCTCCGACGTGGCATGAAGCACGTCGATGCGTATGGCGGAATGCTCGGCGAACTCCTCGCGAATCTGCGTGACACGGTTGTGCGGGCTGATCCAGGTCGACGCCGACAGCAGGCCGAACCCAAGCCACGACAGCCGCTTGCGAAGCTGCTCGCGCAGCGCCCGTTCGGCCTCGGGCACCGAGTAGATGACCATGTGCCACTGCCCGTCCCATGGCCCGGGCTCGCGGGTGAAGATCCGTGACCGGCCTTCGTCGAGCAGCCGCCAGGCGTCGCCGGTCAGGGCGTAGGCGGTCTCCCGGCCCTCGCGGCGGCCGTCCAGCCAACCCTCCTTGCGCATTCGGGCGGCCACGACCCGCACCGTCGCCTCGGGAACGTCGAAGCAGTCCATCAGCGCGATCAGGCTCCGCAGCCGGACCGCCCCACTGCGGTAGCGCAGGTAATCACCGAACAGATCGAACACCAGTGACCGCGGCTTCACGCACGCCTCCCGACCCGATGATTTGGGTCAAACTCTTGACGGCCGTCTTTCATATGAATCATATTCAGGCATCGACCGCCGTTCCAACCGGCGGCGTTCGCTAGGGAGGGATCATGGCAGAGACTTTCGTCCTCATCTCCGGGGCCTGCCACAGTGGATGGACATGGCGCCTGGTGGCCGAGCATCTGCGCGCGGAAGGCCACCGCGTCCTCGCCCCGGATCTGCCCGGGCTCTCCGACGGCGACGACCCGGAGCGGTACAGCCTGGCAGACGTCAGCGACTTCATCGTCGACTTCGTCGAGCGCCACGACCTTCGGGACGTCACCCTGGTCGGGCACAGCTGGGGCGGCTACCCGCTCACCGGTGCCGTGCCACGCCTGGCCCCCCGGCTGCGCAAGCTCATCTACTGGGCCGCGTTCGTTCCCGCCGAGGACACGCCCCTGATGGGGGAGGTCCCGCCGCACTACGCCGAGATGTTCACCCAGGTCGCCGCGGCGTCGAGGAACAACAGCATCATCTTCCCCTTCGAGGTGTTCTGCGGCGCGTTCATGCAGGACGCTGACGAGAGCGTGCAGCGCCTGATCCACAGCCTCCTCGTACCCCAGCCGCTGCGCTACTTCACCGAGACCGTCACGCCGATCGATCCGGCGGCGCTCGGCATACCCACCACCTACGTGGTGAGCCCCGACGACCTGGCCCTGCCGCCCGGCGAACTCGGATGGACCCCTCGCTTCCCGCAGCGCCTCGGCCCCGATACGCCCGTCATCGAACACCCTGGCAGCCACGAGGCCCAGTTCACCCGACCGGCTGACCTGGCCGCCGCCTTCCTCAAGGCCTGACCCGGAGCGAGCGGCATGTGCCGCGACAGGCCACTGGGCGCGCCATCCAGGGGATTCAGGGGAGGAAGACGCCGTGCTCGGCGAGACGGAGGTGAGCGTGGGAGGCAGCTCCGTCAGCGCGGCCACCAGTACCTGGGCGGGAACGTGGTTGACGTCCACGAGCCCGCCGTCGTCATAGGTCCGGGCGGTCGATCCGCATACCCCAGAGCACACCGCTCGGCGAGCCGAATCCTGTTGCCGCTGCAAGTCCGTTCGAAGAGAGTGCCAGCGCAGGCTTCCTGCCTTGGAGTTGTCATGGCCGTGCTCGTTGGGTGCGGCGCCATCGCTGCGGGGTGATGTCGTAGCGGTCGCGGAAGCGGCGGACGAGATAGGTGGCGTCGCGCAGACCGGTTCGGGCGGCCACGGCGTCGAGCGGTAGGTCGGTTTCGCGCAGCAGTCGGCGGACCTCGGTCATGCGCCGTTCGGTGATCCATTCGAGCAGGGGCGGCCGGTGCGTCGGCGGAGCACGGTGGTGAGGTGTCCGGGGGTGTAGCCGAGCGTGCGGGCGATATCCGCGGCGGAGACCGGTTCGCGGAACCTGGCCTCGATCTCGGCGAAGACCCGCTCGACGAGTGGGTCCGGCATGCCCGGAGCGGCGGGTGCCAGTCGCGCGGCCGCGACCAGGAGCCGGGTGAGCAGTGCGGTGACGGCCTCGCGGGCCCCCAGACGGCCTGGGTCGGCGAGTTCTTCTGCCAGGTCCGCCAGCCACGCCGACCAGTTCGCCTGGTCGGGTTCGGCGACCCGACCGTGCCCGGCGCTGGAGGCGAATAGGGCCAGTAGGGGATGGTGCGTCCAGGTCAGTGGGGAGACCGAAGCCAGGGCGGGGACGGCGTCTGGTGTGAACGCGACCGACCATGCGCGGCTGCGGGCGAGCTCGGCGACGGTCGCGACACCGATGACCTGCCCGGGCGACACGGCGTGGACCTCGCCGGCGCGTAGCGGCCGTTCGGCGCCGTCGATGGTGAACGAGCCCGTGCCTTCCTCGACGTAGACCAGGACGAGGAAGTCGTGGGCGTGCCGGTGGTTGGGCGGGAGGCCGGCGTGGGCGGCTTCGGTGTCGAAGCGGATCACCGAGACCGGCGGCAGGCCGGGGCGCTGCTGGTAGCGGTAGACCGGCGTCCCGTCGAGCCGTACCGTGCGCAGCACGGTCGGTGAGCCCGGCGAGCCATCGACCGAAGAATGTCCCATGGTTTCCAAGCTATGTCCTGCTCGGCCACCGCAAAATGTCCAAGACTCGAGGTGATGACACCAGGTCTGTCACGGGCCACCAAGGCAGACCCGCCACCGAGTGCACAGGGGGCACCCATGGCATCTTCGACCCGCGTACGCATCCTCGACCAGCGAACCCCGCAGGAGCGGGACCGTCCGTTCCTGCCGGGCGCGGGCAAGACCTGGCTCCTGCCGTTCTACGACGCCTTCACCCGGGTGGCCGGTGTCCGCGCACTGCACGAACGTGCCGTCGAGCTCGCCGGCATTGAGCCCGGCCAGGCGGTGGCCGACATCGGCTGCGGCACGGGCAACCTGTCGTTCGCCGTGCTCGAGGCCCAGCCGGGCGCGCGGGTGACCGGCCTGGACCCCGACGCAGACGCCCTGCGCAGGGCCGCGCGCAAGGCGCGCCGCCGCGGCGTCGCTCTCACCCTCGTTCAGGGATATGCCGATCGGATCCCCGCCTTCGACGCCTCGCTCGACCATGTGGTCTCCTCATTGGCCCTGCACCACATCGATGACGACGGCCGGAACGCGTTCGCGCACGACGCGCTGCGTGCCCTTCGGCCGGGAGGCAGGGTCACCGTCGTCGACTTCGGCGGCCCGGCGTCCAACGTCGAGGACACCGGCCACCCCACGCACGGCCACGGCCTGATCCACGCCCTGCGGCACCTGCCCCGCCTCATACGTTCCCGGGTGGCGCACAGCCCGGTCGTGGCCCGCAACCACGGCGACGGCATCGTCGCGCTGCTGGCCCAGGCCGGGTTCAGCGACGCCCGAGAGGTCGCACACACCGACCACAGGTTCGGCCGGGTCACCTTCGTGCAAGCAACCCGGCCCTCAAGCTGAAAACCCGGCCTGGCGTCGTCGACAGACTCAAGCAGGTGATCCGCCCGTTCCTCGACCTCGACGGCTGGTGGGTCGCCTCCAATCCCGAACATGACACCCTTGAGCACCTCGACGACCGCGGTATCGAGGTCGGCGCCCGGGTCCGCATCCGCGAGAAAATCGCTGGAATCCCCGGCGAGGCCATCGGCGAGATCACCGGTGGAGACAGCGATCAGGGCGAACCCACCCACGTTCAAAATCTCGGAAGCACCGGTTCTGCCCACCCAGTGGGAGAACCGGTGCTATTGATCAGGGCAATGCGCGACCTGGTGCTCAGGCGTGGGTTGGGGCAGAGCCCCAAGGCGCCCGAGCCCGGCGCACACTGCACCAATGGGATCGGCCAGCCGACGGTCTGAAGCGCTGCAGGCCTGAGCGGGGGCGATCCGCGGCTGACAGTCAGGTCAGGCAGGGAACGAGCAGCGTCATCGGGATCGCCACGAGGCCGAATGCGCCGAGATAGGTGAGCACGCGCTGCCAGGCCGGGACCGGTGTCACCGGCTCGGTGAGGCGGCGCACCCGCGCGACCACGGCGTGATCGGCCGCGCCCAGTGCCCCTTGCGGTAGCGGCCCCGATTCGGCCCGGCTGGCTGCGAGCCGCAGGAGTGCGAGCGCGACGACGGGGCCGCCGTTGCGGCGGCGCGCGTGGTCGTCGGCCAGCATTTCCACCAGGCGGGCCGCACACTGGCGGGCGAGCCTCACGGCGGGCAAGCGCGGGACCGCGGTGGCGAGCACGTCGAAGGGCAGCAGTATCAGGTGATGCCTGCCACGGGCGTGGGCCCGTTCGTGGTCGAGCACGGCGACCAGCTCACGTTCGTCGAGCAGGCGGATCAGCCCCGAGGTGATCACTACGCGGGCACGCACGCCGGGCAGGCAGTACGCGGCGGCGGCAGGATGATCGATGACCTGGACACCTTGGTGTCGCCCGGACCGTTCGGCCACCAGGTCGACCCGCGCACGGTGTTTACGTCGCAGCCGGGCGTTCTGCATGGTCGTCCGCGCCAAGAGCGCGAGCAGCCATCCCACGATGGCCATGGCCCAGCTCAACGCCGCTACCTGGCTTGCCCCGAGACCGTCCAGCGGCCGTCCCGCCAGCGTCTGTGTCAGAAAGACGTGCAGCCCATGGCGGAAGGTGACCGCGAGCGGGGCGACCGCCAGTGCCAGCGCGGCGATCACCATGGACAGCCCGGCGGTCGAGGTGATCGCCTGCCAGAGCACCAGGGCCGCCCTGGGGCTGCGTTCGGCCCAGCCGGCCTTCGACAGCATGGACGGAACGGGCCCGAGCAGCACGACCGCCAGACCGAAGAAGCACACGGCCACCAGCAGCGGCTTCAAGATCACTTTGACCGCCGCTCCCCGGCGGCGCCGTCACCACCGGCGCCTGCGCCTGGGTCGTCGAGCGCATTGAGCACCCGGCGCAGAGCGGCCACATCGTCGGCACTGACCGAATCGACGAAGTGGCTGAGCGCCGACTCCCGATCCCGCGCCCCGGCGAAGGCCTCGTGCATCACCTCGGCGACATGAACGTCCTTGGTCTGCAGCGCGCTGTAGCGGTGCGCACGGCCTTCCTTGACTCGCGTCACCAACCCTTTGCGGACGAGCCGGTCCAGGATGGTGAGCACTGTCGTGTGCGCCGGCCCGGACGGCAGAACGCTCACCAGATCGCTGGCCAGCGCACCCTCCGGCCGAGCCCACAGCTCGTTCATCACCGCGCGTTCGAGTTCACCGAGCCGCATGTCTCACCGCCTTCACCATCCCCATGGATTCATCGAACACTAGCCGCATGATCGTGGGGCATTCCCGTTCGCCCGGCCAAGGACCTCGACCAGCCTCCGGTCTGCCCTACGCTGTGCCCGAGCCGACTTCTACGGTACGTAGAAATAGGCTACCGACCCACCGAACGCCGAACCGGTGATCTCCGTACAGCAGACGTATTCGCCCACAACCCCGGATAGGACGCCCCGAAGACGCCACCCGGCACCCGGAGGCAAGCTGTGATCCATCACCCCGCCGCACTCGGGCCTCCCCAACCTGGCCGCCGCCTGCGCACAACCGCAGCGCGCCTCAGGCTGCGCGTGATGTTGAAGGCGCTGGTCGCCGTTCTCGCCGCCGCCGTGACAGTGCCGCTCGTAGCAACCTCGGCCGACGCGCACGCAGAGCTCAAGAGCATCACCCCGGAGCACAAGTCCGTCCAGACTGCCTCACCGAACCAAGTGGTGCTCACCTTCAACCAGCCCGTGAACAGCCGGTTCACCGTCATCAGGGTGACCGGCCCGGGCGGTGCACGTACCGACTCAGGCAGTGCCCTGGTCGGCAGAGAAGTCGTTCGCCAGGGGCTGATGCCGCTGACGAAGCCAGGGACCTATCAGGTGGCGTACCGGACCGTGTCGGTCGACGGACATGTGATCAGCGGGGCGCGAGAGTTCACGTTCAAGCCGGGCCCCAGCCCCGCGGGCAGCGTCGCGCCGCAGGCATCGGCTGCCTCCGGACCTGCGGGCTCCGCGGCCACTCCGACGCAGGCCCAACGTCCAGGCGAGCAGTCGTCCTCGGGCTTGTCGTGGGGTCTGATCTTGCTCGGCGCTGTGGGTGCGGCGGTGGTGGCCGCCGCCGCCGTGGCGTTCCGGCGAGGCCGGCACCGTGCAAGTTGACCAGGAGCCGAGCGACCTGACCGCACCGCGTTCAGCGTTCGGAGCCTGTGGATCGGGGCCGTCGCGGTGACCGTGCTCGCCCTCGCCGCAGTCCTGCGGCTCGGCGGCGCGCTCGAAGCGACGTCGTTGCCAGAGGACGCCACAACGGCGGAGCTCACCCAGGCGGGCTCGTACCTCAAGGGCCTGCTGCCCATCGCCGAACTCGTCTACCCATGCTCGGTGACCAGCCGGCAGAGGTCCGCAGCCTGGCCGGCAGCATCGTCAACGGCCAGCGCGCCGAGATCGAGGCGATGCAGCAGATGCTCCGCGATCGCGGCGCACCGCCGGCCTAGGGCGCACCACTGGCGAGCCTCCAGAGCGTGCTGCGGTAGCAGGGCGGCTGAACCTTGGCGGAAAGCGCTGCGTACCGATGTTCGACAAGCCGTAGAAGATGGCGGCTTGGCAGGTCGAGACGCTGACGTGAGGTAGGCCGATGAAACTCTGCAAGGCAGTCACCGTGCTGGCTGTGTGCATGGCTCTGCCGCTCGCAACAAGCTGCGGCGGCAAGGCACCGGAAGCCACTGGTTCCGCTCCGTCCAAGGCGTCAGGGCAAGCCGCAGCAGCCGGTGCCGGGCCGGCAGCGGCGGCCAGTATCGAGCAGCTCGCGGCCAGGATGGGATGTGTGCCCCAGCCTCGCGGCGGTAAGGCCGCCGACTACAGGCAGGCGATCTGCGCGACAACGGCGGGCAAGTATGTGATCAACACGTTCGACACGGCCAAAGGCCAGCAGGAGTGGTTGGAGTACTCGAAGATGTACGGCGGCACGTACCTGGTCGGGACTCGATGGATCGTCGTGTCCAGCCCCCAGCTGCCCACCCCCCTGCGCACCAAGCTCGGCGGCCAGCTCCAGTCCCCCAGGACCAACCGGAACTGAGGGGCACGGGGAAGATCGGTGAAGCCCGGGCATCGTAGGTGAAGCGCGGGCATCGTGATCGATTCGGCTGGTTTCCGCTCGACCTACCCTCAAGATACTTCTACACTGCGTAGAAAGTGACGCCGGGGGCTAGACGGCGAGAGGCGGCGTTTCACGCTGCCCGACCACGCACACAGCATGCCCACCGGCGGGACGTCGTCGCCGTTCACGATCGGCCCTCCCCCGAGGTAGGTCAGCTTGCGCGCCATTCACAGGATCAGTGGAGTTCCAACCTGGGCGGCCGGAGGCCTGCTCACCTGTTCGTTGCTCCTGACCACGGCGTGCCAGTCGGGCTCACCGGGCTCGTCATCCGCCGACGATCGCGGCGCGAAGGGCAACCCGTCGGACGCCCAGGTAGAGATCACACCCTCTGACGGGACCGGCAAGGCACGCCCCGACCGCGGCGTCGTCGTCAAGGCGTCCAACGGCAAGCTCGACACGGTGAGCGTGAAGGCGGGCGCCAAGGATATCCCCGGCGCCTTCAACGCCGAACGGACCGAATGGCGGTCGAAATGGGCACTCGCCCCCGCCACCTCGTACACGGTGGCCGCAACGGCCAAGAACCCCGCGGGCAAGCCGACCCAGACCGGCAGCAACTTCAAGACGCTTAAGCCCGCACAGACGACGGCCGCATCGCTGGACTGGATCCTGGACGGCAACAAGGGAAAGAAGTACGGCGTCGGCACCCCGATCATCCTCAACTTCGACCGGCCGGTCTTCAACAAGGACCAGGTGGAGAAGGCACTGGAGGTCAAGGCGGAGAAGCCGGTCGAGGGCGCCTGGCGGTGGGTCGGCGACCAGCAGGTGATCTACCGGACCAAGTCCTACTGGCCCGCGCACCAGAAGGTCACCGTCACCGCGCACCTGGCCGGTGTACGGGCGGCCAAGGACGTCTACGGCGTGCAGGACCTCACCCGCACGTTCGAGATCGGCGCCGTCCGGATCACCAAGATCAACCTGAAGAAGTACCGGATGACCGTCAGCGTCGACGGCAAGACGGTCCGCAAGGTTCCGATCAGCGCGGGCAACGGCAGCACGCTGGAGTACACCACCACCAGCGGTGTGCACCTGACGATGGAGAAGGGCAATCCTGTCCGGATGATCTCGCCTGGCCGCAAGAAGGGTGACCCCGGCTACTACGACCTGTTGATCAACTATGCCGTCCGGATCTCCAACAGCGGCGAGTATCTCCACCAGAGCGCGGGCGAGTACCACTGCCTCGGTAAGGCCAATTGCAGCCACGGCTGCGTGCGCCAACCACCCAAGGACGCGCTCTGGTTCTACCGGACCGCCCAGCCCGGCGACGTCGTGGACATCACCGGCTCCCGGCGCAAGTTGGAGTGGAACAACGGCTGGTCGTTCTGGCAGCTGTCCTGGAACTCGTGGAAGCAAGGCAGCGCCCTGCGCTGACAAAGCCCGCAGGCCCCACTCCTCCACCGGCAGACGCCCGCACCTGACCAGACATCCCCGCCGATTACCACCTGGCACGATCCGCCGCTAACCTCCTACGCCACGTCGTAGAACAGATCCGACGAGGTCACTCCGGTCCCTAGCCGACCCGTGCGCGATCAAAGAGAGGAGACATGTGGAGACCCCTCACTCCACCACTGACCGCCCTTCCAAGGGGCGGCGGCGCGCCATCGCGCTCGCCGCGACCGCGGGCCTCCTGTCACTGACGCTGGGCACCACCACGTCGGCGGCAGCGCCCCAGGTCGCAGATCCTGACGGATCGTCCAAGGTCGAGAAGTTGACCAAGGAGATCAAGTCGCTGGAGAAGTCCTACGGCGGCAACCTCGAGCAGCTCCGGGACGCCCGCCTCGACGCGAAGAACGCACTGGAGAAGGTCCGAGACCTCCGGGCGGATCTGAACCGCGCCCGAGCGCTCGTCGCCGAAATGGCCGCCTCTCAATATATGAACAACGGCATGGATCCCTCCGTGCAGGTGCTGGGCGAGGAAGACCCGAGCAACCTGCTCGACAGTGCCACGCTGGCCAGTCACGTCACACAGAACCAGGCCGCCCGGGTCAAGCAGATCCAATCCCTGGTCACTCGCCAGGACCAGGCCCGCACCGAGGCCCAGACCAAGATCAAGAAGCTCGAAGGCGACATCAAAGAGACCTCGCAGCGGAAGGAGCAGGTGAAGAAGCTCCTGAAGAAGTACAAGCCCGAGTCACCGATGGTCGGCAACGGCGGAATGACATCGCGCATGGTCAAGGTCCGCGACGAGATCGAGGCCGAACTCGGCCCGTTCATCACCATCGGCTGCACCCGGCCAGGAGACCCACAGGACCACGGAAGCGGACGGGCCTGCGACTTCATGGAAAGCAGCGCCGGCAACATGCCCTCCGCCGCCCGCATGGCCCACGGCGACCAGGTCGCCGCATACGCGATCAAGCACGCCGACCGGCTCGGCATCAAGTACGTCATCTGGCGCCAGCGGATCTACGACATGCGCAGCCCCGGCTGGAAGACCATGTCGAACCGCGGCAGCATCACCCAGAACCACATGGACCACAACCACATTTCAGTCTTCTAGGCCCGGTCGGGCCGATCACGAATCCTACGAAGGCCCCCATAATTCCTGTCCCGATCGCGCTGTCCGCCGCCTCATATCCACCGCTCCCGAAGTACCCCCATGTCGAGCCCGCCAAGGCACCGGCAATCAACCCGACTAGGAGAGCTAGGCCAACTGGCATACTCCGCACCTCAACCTCTGATCGCCGCAAACGACATTGGGGTTCAACCACCCCGACCATTCATGGTGTCTTCTGGTCCAGCCAACGCAGGGGCGTTGGGCAGACAGGCGCCCATTCAACGCCGTGTCGTTGATGTTCCTGAGGTCGTCGCAGGCCTGGTGGTAACAGACGTCGTAGGCAAACAACGCGCCACCGCCATCGACCCCGCCGACTGCGTCGGCGACCAGGTGGGCAGCATCCTGGCCACCTCGTCAGGGCGGTCTTACGCCGAGGCCGACCATTCGATGAGCGGCGGACGGACCGACGCACACAACGGATGGCCCCGGCCGTCGGTCAAACCCAGCCGAGCCACCAACACCCCACTCGCCACCGCGGCATCCAGCACGCCGGGCTCGATTCCGTCGAACCACACCTTGGCGCGCCGGAACATCAAGAACACCCCGGCATCGTCCACGGTGCCCCACGCCAAGTACACGAACCGGCCACCCGGCCGTCCCTGAACATAGGGCCCGCGAAGATCCCAGCCGGTCTCCTTCGGCGTCGCGGTCACCTCCAGCTCCCACACCGCCGAACGAGCATCGCCTGGGCTCAGGTCCAGGATCTCGCTCGGGCGCTCCCGCCGCTGGACACCGACGTGAATATTGCGGTAGCCGGGGAAACCCGGCGCTCGACCACAGTCTCGCCCCGGCAGATCCGACGCCTCGATTCGCACCAGCACACCACCATCTTCCCGCAGTCCTGCCAACCACGGTGACGCTCACGGCTCTCGCCCAAGGCCGCACGGCACCGGCGTACGTCCTCGGCCGCGCCTGTCTCAGCGGCTCAGGTCACAGGAAGAGGAATCCGATGGCCAGGGCGGCGATCAATGTGCCCAGCGCCAGCGCGAGCCCGATCTCGCGGGTGGTGGCCCGCGCCTCGCGGCAGATCCAGGACAAGTACAGGGCCGTCGCCGGCAGAGACACCACGGCCCCGGTGACGGCACCAGGCGCATAGTCACCGAGGATGATCCAACTGGTCAGATGGAACACGGCGTTCACGGCGAACTGCCACTGGAAGGCGGTGGCCATCACCACCCAGCCGCCATGCCGGCGCGCCCGGCGAGCCTGCCACGAGCACAGCAGGACCAGCAGCATCAGCGGGATGTGGTAGGCCGCGAACATGCCGGTGCTCTCCGGCCCGAAGTGCCGGGTGGCCCACGCGGCGAACCCCGGCAGCTCTTCCAGCGTGTGCAGCACGTACACCACGAACGGCAGCAGGAACAGCACGGTGCTGTCGATCAGGACCGGCGGCGCGGCCTCCTGGCGTACGGCGTGCGATGCGAGCGACCTGGCCATGACATACCTCCTAGGGGTTTACTCAAGACCTCGCTAGAATATGAGGAAATCCTCGTTTTTTGTACTCGCGTCAGGAGCCCCGGGATTGCCCCCTCCCAGGTCAGCCCATCAGCCCAGGAAGACACCCAGACAGCAGCGCGCCTGGCGCACGCGTGCACGGATCCTGGCTGCGGCGGCTCACGTTTTCGCCGAACACGGCTACGCCTCGGGGACCACCGACCGGATCGCCGAGCAGGCCGGTCTGTCGATCGGCTCTCTGTACCAGTACTTCCCCAACAAGGACGCCATCCTGGTCACGCTCGCCCAGGCCCACCTTGACGACACAATCCAGGCCATCCGCACCCACCTCACCCAGCCCCAGTCCCTGGAACAGTGGCTGCCGGCCGTCACCGGGGCCCTGGTCGACCTGCATGTCGACAATCCGCGCCTGCACCAGGTGCTGTTCGAGCAGGCCCCGCGACCACCCGAGCTGCTGGCCCAGTTCCATCAGGCCGAGCAAGAGGCCGTGACGCTTGTTGCCAAGCTCCTGCGTGAGGACCCTGGCGTGCAGGTACCGGACCCCGACGCCGCCGCACGCTACGTCGTCGCCATCATCGAATCGCTCATCCACCGCTTCATCGGCCACATACCCGGCAGTGACCACACCGCCCTGACTGGACAGATCGTCTACATCGTGACGCGCTACCTGAGCTGATCTGAAGCGTCGGCCTTAACCGATGGCCGTCCTCGTTAACCGATGGCCGTACTCGTTGGCGAGGCCTGGCAACAGACCTTGGCCGTCGCCGGGCGTGGCCGTTAGGCCCCGCTCATATGTTGGCCCGCCGGTCGAATGTGATGGTGTCGCCTGGCCGGACGATGCCGGGACGTACGACGCGTGCGTTGTGTCCGGCTTGGGTGTGCACGGTGCGTAGGAGGTCACGGGCGCGGGGGCTGACTTGGTCATCTGGCCGAGTGGCGCTGGCAGTTTGCGGGCGTCAGCGATGCCGCCGCGTACCTGGTCACGCAATGCCCAGGCCCGATCGCCCAGAATTCCGCCGAACTCTAGGTATGCCAGATCCAGAGTTTCGCCGGCCATGCTTTTGACGGGGTAGCGCCACTGTCTCGCCACTCGGCCCAGGACGGTTGCCTTCGGGTGGTCATGGAATGAGGTCATGGCTGTCCGGCCAGTTCGGGTTTCGCGGGATTGTCGGGGACTGCGGAGGTAGAGCACGCGCCCGACGCACGGAAGGGTTCGGTGAGCTGGGCCATGTAGGCGTCGGGGTAGTTGGGCTTGGCGGCCATTCCCAGGTCGGTTGTGGTGAAGCGGCGAGCCGGGTCGTAGGAGTAGGTGCGCAGGGCGTGGTCCCAGATGAGCGTGAACACGCCGAAGTTGACGTCGCCGATACCGGCCCATTTGAGGTGGTGGAAGCGGTGGCCTTCGTTGAGGGCCAGGACGTGCTTGAGCGGGCCGATGCGGTAGTCGACGTTGGAGTGTTGCAGGAGCAACTGCACTGCGACCGCCAGCGCGAGCACGGTTGCAACGTCCAAGGGCAGACCTAGCAGCAGCAGCGGCGTGATACCGGCGGCGGTCTCCAGGCTTTGGTGCACCGGATGCTTCATCAACCCGTTGAAGCCGTAGCAGCGCTTGACGCTGTGGTGGACGGCGTGCAGCCGCCAAAGCCAGCCGATCTTGTGGCTGG
The DNA here is from genome assembly GCF_044326415.1 of Actinomadura sp. 6N118. NCBI lineage: Bacteria > Bacillati > Actinomycetota > Actinomycetes > Streptosporangiales > Thermomonosporaceae > Actinomadura > Actinomadura sp. 6N118. Next base: position 84,630 of record NZ_JBIRAZ010000010.1, read on the forward strand.
CGTAGTGGACCAAGGTGAGCCCGGCATTGGCCACCAGCATCGCGACCAGCACCTGCAGTACGAACGGCCATCCGCCCGGCCATACCCCATCACCGGGTACGAGGGCGGCCAGCAGTGGTAGCGCCGCGACGCTCCCCAGCATGAGCGTCTCGTTCACCACCGCATGAGCGACGTCGCGCCGGTCGTCGTCCAGCGCGCTGTTCCAGACGGCCTGATACGGCAGGACACGTTCAGCGGCGAACGAGCAGGCCACCGCGACCGCCAGCAAGACCAAGAGCCACGCCTTACCGGCTCCAGCAGCGGCACCGCTGGTGGTGAGCGCGATGGCGACACCGTTGATCCCGAGCAGCATGAACGGCACGTAGCCGTATCGCACCAAGGGTTTGATCATGTGTCCAACCTGGTTGAAAGGGACGGCCCCGGGCTTGGACGAAAGGGCTGACTTGCGCCGTTCGAGCCGACCGCCGGGCTGCCGCACCGCTGGACTGCCGCACCGCTGGACTGCTGCTCGGGCTAGTGAGGGCGCCGGGGCAGCCGCCCGAGGGTGCGGGGCGGTAGGTAGCCCGGAGGTCATCGGCCAGACGTTGCGGCTAATGGCGGATTCCGAGTCGCCGGTGCAGTCGGCGCAAGGGGGCGGGTGCCCACCAGTTGGCCTGGCCTGCCAGGCGCATGAGGGCAGGGACGAGGAGTGCCCGGACGACGAAGGCGTCGGCGAGAACAGCCAGTGCAAGCCCGGCACCGAGCATTCTCAGATAGGTGATGCCTGAGGTGGCCAGGGCGCCTAGAACAACGGCGAGCGCAGAAAGTAGCCGGGGAACACCAGCAACGACGACAGCGACAGCGCGACGGCCACCGCCGAGCCGAACACCAGCAGCAAGATCAGCAAGGCCATCGGGGAGGTGAGCAGTTCGGCGCGGGTCAGGTCGGCCCCGGCTTGGGCGTCGACTTCGCGACCCAGCTGGGCCGGACCGGCCACCGATATCTTCACCGCGCCCGGCCCCGGGTGCGCCGTGGTGGCGCGGGGCACGATCTGGGTGGTGATGTGCGCGGCGAGTGTCTCGGCCGCTTCTTCATCGTCTGCCGCCCGCACCAGCCCGATCCGCCCGTCCGCCGAGCGCATCGCGGTGGGGCGGCCCGAGGACCAGTACGACTCCACACTCTGCACCTTGGGGATTGCTGGACCGTCAGGTCGTGGGCTCCGCCGACTCCGGCATATGCCAGGTGAGGTGGCGGATCGCGGTTGAAGGGGCCAGGCCGAACATGGCGTGGAAGACCCGGGTCAGGTGGGCGCTGTCGGCGAACCCTGCGGCGTGCGCTGCGGCGGTGAGAGTGCCGCCGTCGCGGACGGTGTGCATGGCGGCCTGGAGCCGGGCCCATCGCACGCAGGCAGTGAACGGTAGCCCGAGTTGTTCGGTGAACAGGTGACGCAGCCGGCTGGCCGACAACCCCACCTGGGCAGCAACCGCCTCCAGCCGGATCGGCTCACCGGTGGCGACCAGCTCGGGGAGCATCGCCAACGCGGTGTGCAGGCCACCGCCCTGGGGCGGCGCCACGGGATCGCCTTGCCCGGTCAGCGCGGCGACAACCCCACCGCTCGCCTCAAGACCCGCCGTGAGATCGGTGGTGATGTCAACGGTCAGGGTGGTCAGGACCGCCAAGGCAGGCCGGGCAGCAGCCTGCCAGGCGGCGACACAAGCGTGAGAGTTCCCAACGCCGGTGGCATGCTCGGTCACCTGCGCCAACCGGGCGGTCAACCCGCGGGCCTGGCGACCGGCCGCATCGAGGTAGACCATCACGCCTCGGGCTTGGTCAGCGCGCACGGCATGCGCGGCACCAGCAGGGATCACCGCCGCCTGAACCGGCAGCTCAGATCCGCCGTCATCAGCGAGCAGGACCTCGCCGGAGGTGACCAGCAGCAACTGCACAGCGGCGTGCGCGTGCGTGTGGGCCGACCCGAGCTGGCCGGCGAAGGTCAGCCGACCGGGCCGCAACTGGACCGCCACCGCCCATGACCGGTATCCGCTCACTGGCTGCCGCCTCCCCGATCGCTGCTTCGGCGCCTGACTGGCAGGCCGGCTCATCGTCCCCATAGCGCGGCCAGGTCCTCGGGCACGGGCATGGGCTGGGTCAGCCCGACACTGGCGCGGCCGGTGTTGCCCTCGGGGTAGCGGCCCAGCGCCGAGCCGGGCGCAGCCACGATGATCCGCACCACCTGGCCGAGCACCTCGCGCCGGTCTCGCTGGGTAACGGCCAGAGCGAGCATGGCGAGGTGGTTGCGGGTGTGCGGCCATGGCCAGGGCTGGGAGAGGATATCGGCCCGTTCCAGGTGCTGCCAGCGGGCGGCGGGGTCGGCGGCATGGCGGGCGGCGTTCATCTCACGGGCGTAGGCGGCCCGCACTGCGGCGGGCAGGATGCGGCCGATCATTGTTTCTCCTCGGTTGGGTTGATCAGAGCCGGCGCAGGGGCGGGTAGCCAGCCTGGCCGGAACGGCGATCTTGGCTCCGGCGTCCCGCGGCGGGGTCAGCCGGACCTTCCCCCGAAGGCTGTGCCTGCGTGCGTCACCAGCCGACTTCGTCGCAGCCTTCATGGTCGGCGGGTTCGACCTGGAGGGTGGCGTGGGCAATGGCGTGGCGGTCACGAAGCAGGTCGCGCGCTTGGTCTAGGACGGCGTGTGCGTGAGCCTGTTCGGTGGTCACCAGGTGGGCGGTCGCGACGTGCATGCCAGAGGTCAACGTCCACAGGTGCAGGTCGTGCACGTCCTGGACGCCGTCGATGGCGGCCAGCTCGCCGGCCACGGAGTCGACGTCCAAGCCCTCGGGGGCATGCTGGCCGAGCACCGCCAGCACCTGGCGGCCCAGCGCCAGGGCGCGGACGATGACGAACACCGCGATGGCGAGCGCGACCAAGGTGTCGAACAGGACCTGCCCGGTGGCGGCGACCAGGATGCCGGCTGTGATCACGCCGACCGATCCGGCGGTGTCGGCGAGCACCTCCAGGTAGGCGCCCTTGACGTTCAAACTGTCGGCGGCGCCCGCACGCAGCAGGAACAGCGCGGCCAGGTTGACCACCAGTCCCAGCGCGCCGACCACCAGCATCGGCCCAGTCGAGACCTCGGCGTCGGCGCCGATCCGGGACAGGGCCTCAATCGTGATGTAGACGGCGGTACCCAGCATCACCAGCACCGCGAACCCGGAGGCGAACACCTCGGCCCGGTAGGACCCGTAGGTGCGGCGGCCGGTGGAATCCGGGCGTGCCGCGATCTTGGTGGCGACAAGCGCCGCGGCCAACGTCACCACGTCGGCGGCCATGTGCCCGGCATCCGACAACAGCGCCAGCGAACCTGAGATCAGCCCGTAGACCAACTCCACCACGAAGAACGAGCCGACCAGAGCGAAGGCCGCTCCCAGCCGCCAGCGGTGCTGCCCTCCGGCGTGCTCGGCGACCTGGCCCGCGCCGTGCCCGTGCCCGGCGCCCATCACAGCTCCCGTTCGGGGTGGACGGCCTCGGTGTGCTCGATGTGCGCAACGGCCAGATCCAGCAGCATCCGCACGTGCGCGTCGGCCAACCGGTAGTAGGCCATCCGGCCGGAACGCCGGACGCTGACCACCCGGTGCGCCCTCAGCAGCCGAAGCGCGTGCGAGGCCGCCGACTCGCTCATGCCGCTGACCGCGGCCAGATCACACACGCACAGCTCACCGTCCAGCAGCGCCACCAGCAGACGCAGCCGCCTGGAGTCGGCCAGCAGCCCGAAAACCTCGGCGGTGTCGTCCAGATCCTGCTCGGCGGGCATCCGCTCGCACACCGAGGCGACTCGCGGTGCATCCACCACCCGCACAGCACACCCGTCGAGCTCCAAAACCTGCTCATCTGAAGATGTATTCATACATAGACCTTCCTGGACTGGCGATTGCTCTGTCAACCTGCGGCCCCTCGGGATCCGGCCTACGCCCGGAACCACCTTGCAGCGGAATGCGTCCAAAGGGCCGTGCCCTCGCTAACGATCACTCGAACGTTGATCGCATTGGCGCTCGTCCTTGTCGTCGGCGCGGCGACACCCGGACGAGCCTGTGCGTGCAGCTGCGCGCCCATGACCGACCACGAGGCGTATACCAAGGCCGATGCGGTGTTCACCGGACGAGTCCTTCAGCGTCAGGTGAAGTCCCAGGGCTGGGGGCCGTGGAAAACACGCAGCAGCGGTGATCCCACGACCCTCGTCTTCGAGGTGAGCACGGTCAACAAGGGCAAGGTCTCACGTCGGCAGGATCTCCATACCGTCTCCGAGAGCGCCACTTGTGGACTCGAAGCCCAGACGGGCCGCGAGTACCTGGTCTTCGCTCAACGAGACGGCGACGTATTGCGGGCGAATCTCTGCGGCGGCACCCGGCCCGGCGGCAAGCCCCTCCCCATCCCTTCCGTTCCAGCACATCCGCCCACACCGGGACATGCCACAGCCGGCCCAGCGCCGTCCCCTCGCGACGTTAATGACGGCCTGCCAGTCGCGGCGCGCGTGGCCATCGCGGGAGGTCTGGTGGCGCCGCTCGTCGCCGTCCTGTTCCTCCTCCAACGCCGCCGCCAGAGGCGCACCTGAGCCACCACACCTGTACGCGAGCGTGAGCGCAGGTCACAGACTTCCCACCTACGGCAGCGCGGGATGCCCGGTGATGATCTCGCGAGCCCCCATTGCGGTTGAGGACATCCGCAATGGGGCCGCACCCAAAAGTCCGGTCGAGGCTGTCCTACCGGTAGACCCCGTCGAAACCAGCCGATACGGGCCCGGTGGCTCTTGCGTGAGGCGCAGTCATAGCCAGCGAACAGTGCGGAGGCAGGCGGTTCAAGGGGGGGGGCGGTCCCGTGGAGACGCCTGGTCGATCCCGTGAGCGACGCCAGCGTTCGGCGTTTCGGTGAGATGAGTGCCGACCGGGGCGCGCTACTGCATGGCTTCGATGCCTGCGATCAGCATGCTCAAGACCGATTCGAACAGCGCATCCGGGGGGTCGGGAGTTGACTCGGCTGCGACGCGCTCCAGATGCGGCAGGCCTTCGCCTGCCGAGAGCGGTGGTACTCCCGTCCATGCGGCTGGGTCCGAACCCGGGGGCGGCCGGTCGTGCCAGGCATCCCAGATTTCGGCGAACCCGGCCACCTGGAGCACGGTGATCGACCAGGCGCGGTAGGCATCCTGGGGCGAAAGTCCGATGCCGAGGAAGAAGCCCACCAGCGCGTCGTCGGGTCGCATCATCTCTGGGGAGGCGAACGGGGTCAGGTCCTCAGCCCTTGCCAGCGCCAGCATGCTCGGGTGCGCGCGGTACCACGAGCGCAGTTCCCGGCAGTACACGCACAGGGTCTCCCGCCATCGAGCGGCATCGAGCCGTGGCTGGGGTCGGTCGAGCTGGCAGACCGCCACGATCTCCCCCAGCAGATCGCGGCGGTCGGTGACGTAGTTGTACAGGGCACGCGGCGACACCCCCAGACGGGCGCCGACGGCGCGCATGGTCAGTTCGGCCGGGCCTGACTCGCCGAGGATCTCCAGTGCCGCGCGGGCGACTCTCTCTCTGGTGAGGGTGGGGCGTCCCTTGCGGAGCCGTACTTACCTAGATGCCGTACTCACCAGATCCGGAACGGCAGCGGCGGACCGGGCTCGAAGCCGGGGCTGAGGCCCGGATCGCCGTTGAGGCAGATCAGGGGCTTCGGCGGCCTGAGCTCCGCGACGATCTGGCCTGTGTGGGCGGTCCAGCTGTGGTCGGGGCTTCGGAAGGGTTGTCGCCGGCCCAGGCCACGTGGCCGTCGGGGCGGATGAGTGCGGCTTCCGGCCATCCTTCGTACGGCGTGGCTGCCAGGTCGAGCAGCACGTGGCGACCCGGGCGGAGCAGGGTGAACAGCTCGCCGTCGGCCAGCCGCAGGTTGGGCGCCCGGCTTCCGGTCAGGGGATGTGCGCCGGGAGGGGGCTCGTAGGTGACCGCGAGCCCCGACAACCGTTCCGCCAGCTCTCTGGACAGCTCGGGCACGGTGGCGATGAGGCGGCTGAGCAGCGCTCGCAGGTCCCGCCCCTCATGGGTGAACGTGGTCATGAGCGCGGTCTGCGCCCGCGTGCTGACCAGCAGATCGGCGCCGACCGGGTGGCGTTCGGCATGGTAGGTGTCCAGGAGGCCGTCCGCCGCGGTCCCCGTGACTGCGGCGGCCAGCTTCCAGCCGAGGTTGGTGGCGTCCTGGATGCCCACGTTGAGGCCGACGCCGCCGGTGGGGAAATGCATGTGCGCGGCGTCCCCGGCGAGGAAGACCCGGCCGGCGCGATAGCGCTCGGCCTGGCGGGTGGCGTTGCCGAAACGGGACAGCCATCGCGGGTCGCGCATGCCGTAGTCGGTGCCTGCGATTGAGGTGACCTTGGCGCGCAACTCGTCGAGGGTGAGTTCACCCGGCCAGCCGGACTGGACACTGGCAGGGTCGCTGCCGACGATCCGGTGGACGCCGCCTGGGAGTGGAACGATCATCAGGCCGCCGCGCGGGCCGGACAGGTTGGCGATACCCGCCGGAGGCTGATCGAGCACGACGTCGCCAAGCCAGCCCCAGACGGTGGTGTCGGTGCCGGGGAAGGCGATGCCCGCTGCCTGGCGGACGGCGCTGCCCGTTCCATCGCAGCCCACCACGTAGGCGGCCTTCAGCGTGTACGGCCCGGTCGGGCCTTCTGCGGTCACCGTCACCGCGTCGGCGTCCTGGGTGAGGCCGGTGACGCGGTGGCCGCGCCGCACCGTGGCGCCTGCGGCGAGCGCGTGCTCTTCCAGCAGTTCCTCCGTGCGGGCCTGCGGTAGCGCCAGCGTGAAGGGGAACGGTGTGTCCAGCACGCTGAAGTCCATGCGGTCGTCCAGGCCGCCGAAGTGGCCGCTGGGAATGTGCGGGCCCTCGGAAAGGAAGCGGTCCACGACGCCGCGGAAGGCCAGGATCTCCAGCGTGCGGGGATGAACGGTGAGCGCCTTGGAGTGCGGATCGCGCTCGTGCCTGGCCTCCAGCACCGTGGCCTCCACGCCGCCGAGCCGCAGTTCGGCGACCAGCCACAGTCCTACCGGGCCGGCACCGACGACGATGACCTCTTCCATGAAACACCCCCCTCTTGGTCAGTGACCAACAGTAGACTTGGTCAGTGACCAATAAGCAAGAGGCAGTCGTGCGGGCGGCGCTGGAGATCCTGGAGGACAGGGGCGTCGAGGCGGTGTCGATGCGCGCCATCGCCGAGCGCCTGGGCGTGCGGATGAACACCGTGCTGTGGCACGCCAAGACCAAGGCTCACCTGCTGGAACTCATGGCTGACGCGATCGTCGGTGAGGCGTCCACGCAGGACCTCCCCGCGCCTTGGAAGGAACGGGTCCACGAACTCGCCCGCCGCTACCGCGCGGCGCTGCTGGCGCACCGCGACGGGGCCGCAGTCGTGACCGGCACCTACGCGGCCAAACCCGCGACGCTGCGCTTCGCCGACACGATGGTCGAGGCCCTGCTCGAAAGCGGCCTCGACTCACGGGAAGCGGCCTGGACCTGCTGGACGATCGTGTATTTCACGCTGGGGCTGACCCAGGAGGAACAGGCCGCCCCACTGCCGGGGGATCGCCGCCTTGCCGAGGCCGTTGCCGCAGGCAACTTCCCCTCCCTCGCCAAAGTGCTGCCGCGACTAGAGGACGCCACGTTCGACGAACGATTCGACCACGGCCTGACCCTCATGCTGCTACCGCTGTAAGCCCCATCCCTCCGACAAGAACGAGGGCAAATCCGGCCCCTCGCCAGCGTCTATCTCTCGTACCGCATCCAGGTTCCGCGTGCCATGGCGCCCAACAGCTAGGCGTCCCGGACGGGCTGGTAGGTGAGCAAGACCAGGCCGTCACCGACGGTGCGGGTGTCGACAAGCCGCATGGGTTTCTGGTCGCTGGTCTCGCCGAAGAGGCGCTCACCGTCCCCGAGCACGAACGGGCAGATCATCAGCCGCAGCTCATCGACGAGGTCATGCTCCATAAGCGCGGGCACAAGCCGGCCGCTGCCATAGACGACGATGTCCCCGTCTACCTTTCGCTTCAGCTTCGAGACCTCATTCACGACGTCGCCCTTCAGGACCGTCGAGTTGTTCCAATCGAGATCTTCGAGGGTCGAGGACACGACGTACTTGGGCAGGCTTCTCAGCCTGTCCGCCCACCCGCCGCTCCGGGATGCCCACCCCCGCGCGACGAACCACTCGTAGGTCCGTCGACCCAGCAGCAGCGCCTCGGTGCCCAGCGCCTCCTCGTACTCGACCCCGGCCCACGCCTCGCGGTCCTTGCCCTCCATCTGGTCGAACCAGCCTGCGAATCGGAAACCCTCCTTACCAGTCGGGTCCTGGATGACTCCATCGAGCGAGACGTTCTCGCTGATGACGATCTTTCCCATGTCGGCTCCCCTTCGTTGGCGTTGTCGGCTGCTAGTGGTCTAGACGCCGCGATGTTGGGAAAGGGGGCGCTCATCAACCGCCCCGTTCGGACCTCGGCCGGCGTCGATACAGGATGTGAACGCGACAAGATGCGCTAGAGAGGTGACACGGAGTGGAGCTGGGGAGAGCCGACCTGATCAGCAGGGCACGGGCTGGGGATGGCGAGGCGTTCCGAGCGCTGACCGAGCCGCACCGCCGAGAGCTGCAAGTGCACTGCTACCGGATGCTCGGATCCTTCCAAGACGCCGAGGATGCCCTCCAGGACACCCTGTTGGCCACCTGGCGGGGTCTCGGCGGGTTCGAGGGTCGCGCCTCGCTCCGTACGTGGCTCTACAGGATCGCCACCAACCGGTGCCTCGATGCGCTTCGCTCGGCCAGCCGACGCCCGGCCAAGGAGTGGGACATCCCCGGAGTCGAACCGCCAGAACCGACCCGACTCGGCGAAATCGTCTGGCTCGAGCCATATCCCGACGCCCTTCTCGAGGGTGCGATCAACCTGCCGCTCGGCCCGGAGGCCCGCTACGAACAGCGCGAATCGGTCTCTCTGGCCTTCGTGACCGCGCTTCAGGTCCTGCCGCCCCGCCAGATCGCCGTGCTCATCCTGCGTGACGTCCTCGGATTCCATGCCGACGAGGTGGCCGACATGCTGGACACGACCGTCGAATCGGTCAAGAGTGCCCTCAAGCGGGCGCGCGCCGGCCTGCAGCGCCGACGATTGACGGCTGCTGACCGTGAAGCTCCTCCCGCCGCCGGTTCGCCCGCCGAGGATGCGATCGTGGCGAGGTTCGTCAGCGCGTACGAGTCCGCCGACATCGACGGGCTGGTGGTCCTGCTGACCGACGACGTCTTCATGTCCATGCCGCCGCTGCCCCTCGAATACGAGGGTCGCGACGTCGTGGCCCGCTTCTGCGCCGACGTGTTCGGCGCAGGCCGCAGATTCGACCTCGTGCCGACGCGAGCCAACGGCCAGCCGGCGTTCGGGACCTACCTGCGCGCTTCCACCGGTATCCGCCACGGGACCGGCCTGTTCGTCCTCACCCTCGCAGGCGACCGGATTTGCGCCATGACCCGCTTCGAGAACAGCGTCCTCCCATCGTTCGGGCTACCGCGATCGCTCCCTCGCCTCCGGAAGCCGGAATAGATCCGCGCGAATCGGCCGATCACTACATGGGCTCTGCCACACAACGGATTGCGCGCGGTTCGTTCTCGGGGGCTGGTTGAGCTGCGGTTTTGAGGCCTTGGTCGCCGTGGGTGGGGTTGTCCTCCAAGGGAGGCCCTATGGTCAAGGACGATGCGCCTATTGCTCCGGAGCGAAGCGCCGGGCAGCGGATTTCGCTCGAAGGTCTGCCACCCGCCCCGCACGCATCGTGCCTGCGCTGGTGTTACCTGGTCGAGGGTGGCGGTGCGAGGGCGGCGGTGTGAGGTTCTATCGTCGATACGCTGCCCGGTGTAGCCAGTGTGGGGGAAGGGCGGGTGCCGGGTGGCTCGCGGAGTGCAGACGCCTCAGGTTCGGGATCGGTTGTTCCGGGCGGCCGAGCGGGTGCTGGCGTCCGAGGGGCCGGGCGGGGTGTCAGCGCGGTCGGTGACCAAGGAGGCGGGGTGCGCGACCGGTGTGCTCTACAACAACTTCGCTGACCTGGACGAGTTCCTGACCGAGCTGACGCTGGACCGGATCCGGCTGGAGTCGGCGCGGATGGCGGCCCTGGGTGAGCGTGCGGGGACCGGCACGGTGGCGGGGAATCTGGTGGAGGCCGGGGTGGCGTTGCTGGAGTCGCCGGCGTTCGCGGTGGCGGCGCTGGTGTTCTCTCGGCCGGGCCTGTCCCAGCGGATCGCGCCGACGGCGCTGGGGGAGATCGAGGCCGGCCTGGCTGCTTATCTGGGCCGGGAGCAGCGGCTGGGCCGCCTGGCCCCACAGGCCGACACACAGGCAGCGGCGATGATGCTGTTCGCGGCGCTCCATCATCTGCTGCTGGCCGGTGTGCCCGCCGATCCGCGTGCGGCGGTCACCCGCCTGGTCACGGTGCTGATCGGCGGGCTGTCTGGCTGATCGGCTTGCCCAAGAATGAACTTGTGTTCATACTGCCCGAGTATGAACACAAGTTCATTCTTGGAGGGAAACATGAGCCCGATGCAACACTTGCTGCTGGTCGCGGTGGCCGCTGCGATCGCCGGCGTCGTCTACGTGGTGGTACGGATGGCGCGCCGATGATCTCCTGCAGCGACCTGACCAAGGAGTACGCGGGCCGCAGGGTGGTCGACGCGGTGAGCTTCACCGCCGAGGCAGGCCAGGTCACCGGGTTCGTCGGCGCCAACGGCGCGGGCAAGACCACCACGCTGCGGATGCTGCTGGGCCTGGTCACCCCCCACCCGCGGGCGCGCCCTGGTCACCGGGCGCCCCTACCACGAACTGGCGGCGCCCCGCAGCGTGCTGGGCGCGGTGCTGGACGGCCCGGGCGCGCACCCCGGTCATCGCGGCCGCACCCACCTGGAGATCCTCGCTGCCTCGGCCAGAGTCGACGCGGGCCGGGTGAGCGAGGTTCTGGATCTGGTCGAACTCACTGAGAGCGCCGACCGCCGGGTCGGCGGGTACTCGCTGGGGATGCGGCAGCGGCTCGCGCCGGCCGGGGCGCTGCTGGCCGATCCGCCGATCCTGGTGCTGGACGAGCCCACCAACGGGCTGGACCCGTCTGGGATTCGCTGGATCCGCGACTTTCTGCGGCGGATGGCCGCCGAGGGCCGCTGCGTTCTGGTGTCCAGTCACCAACTCGGTGAGCTGCAGAGCATGGCCGACCACATCATCATGATCGACGCGGGCCGGGTGGTGGCCGACAGCCCCCTGGTCACCCTGCTGCAGGGCCACTCGTCACTGGAAGAGGCCTTCTTCGACCTGGCCGGAGGCCGCTGACATGCGACAGGTGATCAACATGCGAACTGTGATCAGGAGCGAGGTCCGCAAGCTGCGCGCCACCGCCACCACCTGGTGGCTGCTGGCCGGTGCCGTGCTGCTGGGCATCGCGGGCACCGTGGCGGCGCTGGCCTTCGCCCAGACCGCCGGGCGGGCTCTGAACTCCGACACCGCCGTCAGCGGCGCGCTGCACTCCTCCGGTGCCGGGGCGATGCTGGTGATCGTGGCTGGCATCATCGCCACCGCCGGGGAGTTCCGGCACGGCCAGGCCGAGCAGACCTTCCTGTCCGACCCGCGCCGCACCCCCACGCTGGCGGCCAAGACCCTGGTGATGGCGGCCGTCGGGGCCGGGTTCGGACTCGCCGCCGCAGCCGCCAGCCTCGCCACCACCTACAGCTGGCTGGCCGCCCGCGACGTCCCCCTGCCCACCGGCTCGGCGGTGTGGCTGACCGTGCTGGGCGCGGTCATCTCGGCGGTGCTGTATGCGGTGCTGGGCACGGCAATTGGCGCCATCACCCGCAACCAGGTCACCGCCATCGTCGTCACCGTGGCCTGGCTCACCGTCGCCGAGACCGTCATCCGTACCGCCACCGTGACCGTCGGGAAATGGCTGCCCGGTGTCGCTGCGCTGGCATTGCGCCGCGACCCCAGCGAGGGCCTGCTGACCATGACCGCCGGCGGACTTGTCCTGGCCGCCTGGGTGCTGGCCACGACGACCGCCGGACTCGTCCGCACCCGCAACGCCGACATCACGGGATAGACGGCCTTCCCGGAAATGACCCCGGCAACCGCACCGCTCGGCGGTGCGGTTGCCGGTTGAGCGTTCCGGTCGCCATCGCGGTTCTCCTCTCACGGGGTGCAGGCGCCGGTGTCGGCCAGCATGCCGAACGCGGCGTCATGGTCCCCAACCGGATTTCAACCGCCTTCGAGGAATCTCGAATCACGTCGAACAGTCCGATCCAGACGCTCCCCCAATCCCTGAAAGAAGACTCCACTCGCAAGGAGGTTTGCATGAGCCTTTTGAGAAAGGTTTTGGCGGCGACCGTCGCCTCCAGCGCACTGGTGCTCGCCATCCCCGGCGCGGGTACCGCCGCCCAGGCGCAGAAGCCAGCCGCCCCTGCAATCGCGCGGACAACACCTGCCGCCGCCCCGATATCGACTTCCGTGGCGCCCAAAGTCAAGACGATGAAGCTGCGCAAGCTTTACGACTACCGCCTGACAGTGGGGTACTGCGTACCTTCCCACAGCTGCGATCAGTTCAGGGTCGCCAAAAAGCACCCGTCCAAGGCGATGAAGAAGCTGAAGAGCTGCTTCAACTGCACCTTCCCGGTCTCAGGTGCGCCGAAGAAGTACCCCAAGAAGGGCCAGAAGCTGCCCCTCAAGGCCTGCTGGTTCAAGAAGGTGTGCAACGCTCCGGTCAAGTTCTACCCTAAGGGAAAGTACGGCTGGTACTTCGTTGCGCAGAAGGGGCACTTCGACGGCAAGGGCTCCAAGGTCCATTTCCACTGGTACCAGAAGAAGAAGGTCCTGTACCTGCGCGTCTGGGCCTACGTGGCCAATCCGTCCGTCCCGGACTCGGCGAACAAGGCCGGCGCCCACGAGGCATGGTCGCAGTTCGCCAAGAACATGGCCAGGTCCCTGACCTAGCCTGAGCCGCGGTCACCGAGGCACCCGGAGTCCGGGTTCCCTTCTGGCCAGAGCTTGCGCCGATGGCCGCGTGCAGCCCCGCCTCCGTGTTCACGGAGGCGGGGCGGCGCGGTAGGCCCGCGTCGGTCAGGTTCGCGTCGGCGAGGGTCGCCTCGGTCCGTGGATCACGTTCGCACTGGTCATGTCGGCGCCGGTTTGGTTCCCGACACCGAGGCTTGGACGCCTCTGCCAAATAACTCCAGGTGTGCGGCGGCCGCCTGGTCCGTGTCCGGGGCGGCGGTCAGCCGAATACGCGGCGCTGGATCTCGCGGCGGTAGTCCTCGAGGGTGTTGTCCAGGTGGACGGCGGCGGCCCGGGCGGCGGTCTCCGGGTCGCCATTCTGGATGGCCCGGTAGATCGCGGCGTGTTCCTCGATCGCCTCCTCGGCGTGCCCCCCGACCGTGCCGTGCAGCCCGATCGTGCTGGACTGGCGTTGCAGGCGGCGGGCTTCGCGCACCGCCGCAACGAGGAACGGGTTGTGCGAGGCGGCGGCGATGCCGAGGTGGAAATCGTCGTCGCCGCGATCGAACAGGGCGGCCTGCCCGGTGGCATGGCCCTGCCGGCAGGTCTCGGCGGCGGCTTCGATGGCCCGCAGTTCGGCGGGTGTCGCGCGGGTGGCGGCGAGCCGGCTGGCGGTGCACTCCTGGACCCGGCGGAACTCGAACAGCATGAAGACGTGGTCGAGGTCGGTCGGGAGGAAGAAGCCGCCCAATCGCGAAGAGCCCAGCATCCCCTCGTCGTCGGCGACGTAGAGCCCGCGGCCCTTCTGGGCGCGTACCCGCCCGATCGCAGAGAGGATCTTGATGGCCTCCCTGACGACCGTCCGGCTCGTGCCCAGCTGCCCGGCCAGGTCGTTCTCGGTGGGCATCCGATCGCCGGGCTGGAGCCCGAGCTTCGCGATGAGCTGGAGGATCTGCTCGGCCACCAGTTCATAGCGAGGCCTGTACGAGCCGGTCCGCTGTGCGGCCTCGCGTTCCTGAGCAGCCGAAGCCGGTACGGGCGTGCCGTCCACCGGCCTGCCTCCTTCTTCGCCGTCCACAACGGAGAGTATGACTGGCCCCGCCCCGGTCAGGGACGGATCCCTCCCGGCGTACACGCTGGGGAACATAAGTATTACTCATCTGGGCACCGGTAGGGCAGCGGCCTGGCTTGCTTGGTGCAGATCCAGGGAAACCTTGATGGCTCTATGGCAAAACACTCGAAAAATAGGCATGCCAATCCTCTTGACGGTGCCTGGCTCCAGCGGTCTCATGAGGGCCCACGCAATCCACCTCTTTCCAGTGTCCAGGCCACGGTCGAGGCAACGCGAGCGGGCAGCCGCCGACAGCCCCGACTGCAAAATAAGTACTACTTATGCCTTCCAACCTGCCATGGTCGGCGGGCACCACGATGTCAGTGGAGCGGCTCATGACAGCGAAGGTCCGCGCCGATGGCGCGATCAGCTCAGGCAAGAGCCTCGGGCGCACCGTTTCCCTGGTCCTCAGCGGCGTGCTCGCTCTGGCAGCCGTGGCGGCCTGCGGTGGCGGTGGCTCTGGCACGCAGACCAATGCCAAAGACGGTTTCCGCCAGGCGCCTCAGACAGGCGGTCCCCTGACGGTGTGGGTGGACTCGACGCGCCTGCCCGCCGCCAAGCTGTACCAGAAGCAACGCCCCGGCGTGAAGATCAACATCGTCACCTATGACGGGAACGCCAACGGCTCGAACTATCTCCAGACCAAGGTCAGCCTGTTCAACCGCACCCGTAAGGGCTGGCCGGACGTGGTCTTCAGCTCGCAGAACAACGAGGTCTCCTGGGCGGTGCAGGCTGGCTTCACCGCACCGCTCAACAAGGGACTGATCCCGCAGACCACCCTGGCCGGCTGGGCGCCTCGTGCCAACGACCCGTGCACGGTGGACGGCACCCTCTACTGCCTGCGCAACGACCTGTCCCAGACCGTGCTCTGGTACAACGCGGCCCTGATGAAACGGTGGGGCTACAAAGTCCCGGCCACCTGGCAGGACTACCAGGCGCTCGGCCAGAAGGTCGCCGCCGAGCATCCCGGCTACCTGGTCGGCTCCGCGGGCGACAGCTTCACCCCGGAGATCTTCATGTGGGCGAGCAAATGCGGCGCCAACCAGATCACCGGTGTCAAGGCGGTCACCGTGAACACCACCAGCGCCAACTGCGGGCGGATGGCCTCGCTGCTGGACACTTTGATCAAGAACCGCAGCATGTCCACGAGCAGCGTGTTCAGCTCGGACTTCGACAAGAACCAGGCGGACAAGATCCTCATGCTGCCCGGCCCGTCCTGGTTCGGCGGCTCGTTGTTCCAGGACACGTTCAAGACGCCCGCCGGCCAGATCGCGGTCGCGCCGATGCCCCAGTGGTCCGGCGACCCGGAGCCTTCGACCGGCAACGTCGGCGGCGGCACATGGCTCCTGTCGGCGCACAGCGCCAACCTAAAGGCCGCCACGGACTTCCTGACCTGGGTTTCCACCTCGAACGACTACCAGGCCAAGGTCGCCCCCGGTTACCCGGCGTACGCACCCGCCGCCAAGGCCTGGCTGGCGAACCAGGCAGCCCGCCGCTACTACGCCAATGACATCGCCCAAACGCTCCAGACGGCCGCGGGGCAGGTGTGGTCCGGCTGGGGCTACGGGCAGTTCAGCCAGGAGGCGATCTGGGCGTCCACCGTCGTCCCCGGCGTGACCGCGGGCAAGACCATCGTCTCGTTGCTCCCGGCGTGGCAGGACGCGATCGTGAACCACGCTCGGTCCAACGGGTACAAGGTCACCCGGTGAGCGCACCGCCGGCCGTCCGCGGCCGGGCCCGGACGCCGTCCACTCCACGGCACGCGTCCCGGCCCGGCCTGGCCGGATATGGCTTCGTCGCCCCCTACGTGGTGCTGCTGATCGCGTTCGGTGTCGTTCCGACTGCCTACGCGGTCTACTTCGCCTTCACCAACGCGGATGGACGCTTCGCGGGCCTGTCGAACTTCGCCGACGCGGCGGCCGACTTCAGGTTCGTCCCGGCTGTGGGCCACGTGGCCCTCTACCTGGTCTTCTGGCTGGTCGCGCTGGTGGTGTTGGTCGTCGTCCTCGCTCTGCTGCTGCACCAGATGACCTCGGGCATGACCGGCAGGACGCTGCGGTTGCTGTACTACATTCCCGGGGCGCTGGCCGGGGCGGCGAGCGTGATGGTCTGGCTATTCCTGCTGGACCCGGCGGTCAGCCCGGTGGGCTTCCTGCTCCGCGCCGCCGGATGGGACACCTTCGGCCAGGTCATCGCACCTGGTCACCTGGCGATGCTGCTTGCCGTCATCGCGTTCTGGACCGGTGCGGGCGGCTGGATCGTGGTGATGTACGGGGCGTTGAACAACATCCCTCCGGACCTTCTGGAGGCGGCGAGGATCGACGGGGCCGGAGCCTGGCAGACCGCGAGGTACGTCCAGCTGCCTCTGCTGCGCAAATGGATCGTCTACATGGTGATCCTCGCCTTCGCCGCGGGAACTCAGCTGTTCGTCGAGCCTGAGCTGCTCTCCCAGGCGAGCAACGGGGTGGCCGGCCGGGATTTCTCGCTCAACCAGCTCACGTACGACTTCGCCTTCCAGAACAACAACGTCAACACCGCGGCGGCCGTCTCGGTCGAGCTGCTGGTGGTGGGGCTGGTGGTCGCGGGCCTGTTCGTCGCCCGATCGGGGTTCTTCGATGCCGACTGACACCCGGGGCAACGCCCGGACCGCCCGCTCCGCCCGGACCGCCCGCTCCGGACCCTTTGGCCGCTCCGCCCGCTCCGGCCGCTTCGGTCGCTTCGGCACCATGCAAGGATCGCCGGCCCGCCGCCCGGGCCGTGCCGCTCGCCGCAGCCCACCGAATCCGCTGCCCGCCGTGCTGATCGCGATGTTCGCGCTCTTCTTCGTGGTCCCGGTGCTGTGGCTGGTGCTGGCCGCCACCAAGACCGACGACCAGCTCGTCCACGATCATCCGCTGTCCTTCGGATCGTGGCAGGCGTTGCGGCACAACTGGGACGCGCTGACGGCTTTCCAGGACAACGCGATCTTCCTGTGGTTGCGCAACTCCGCGCTCTACTCGTTCATCGCGCTGGCGATCACCCTGTGCGTGACCATCCCCGCCGGATACGCGCTGGCGCTGACCGAGTTCCGCGGCCGGCACACCCTGCTGGTGACCACGCTCGTCGTCATGCTCATGCCGAACGCCACGCTGGTGGTGCCGCTCTTCCTGGAAATGAACGAGGCCCGCCTCATCGGCTCGATGTGGTCGGTCATCTTGCCGTACTCGTTCTATCCGTTCGGCGTGTATCTGACCTATATCTACTTCAGCACCGCGCTACCCAGGGAACTGCTGGACGCCGCGAGGCTCGACGGCTGCTCGGAGTTCGGGGCCTTTCGCCGTATCGCCCTGCCGCTGGCGGTACCGGTCACCGCACTCGTCGGGTTCTTCAGTTTCGTCGCCAACTGGACCAACTATTTCCTGCCGTACGTCCTGCTACCCGAGAGCGACCAGTTCCCGGTCCAGGTGGGGCTGGGCACGCTGCTGAGCAACGTCCCGCAGTTCAATCCGACCGCCGGGAGCCTTGCGGTCGAGCGCCCCCAGGTGGCCCTGGCCACGCTGCTGGCCATCACCCCCGTACTCGCCGTCTTCCTCTTCTCCCAGCGCTTCTTGGTCGCCGGAATGCTCGCCGGCGCGAGGAAGGGCTGACCGTCCGTGCCCACCCCCATTCGTGCGCAAGCCCACTCTTTCCGAGGATGTGCGGCCCTGGAATGGAGAACTCCCGGATGCAACCAGCCATCACGGCCTCGGTACCGCTGCTGGAACCGCCAGGCTGGGCGATAGCCCAGCGCGAGCTGTTCGACCTGCTCGACTACGCCTGGCGCCAATTCACGCGCGACTTCACCGATCCGGACGGGCGGCTGACCTATCGCGGCCGGCTCACCTCGCGCGATGGAGTGGACGACTTCTATGAGACGTTCTTCAACTGGCCCCAGCTCTACCTGCTCGGCGGTGCAGACGACCTCCTCGCCGCGTCCGAATCGCACTGGGAGGGAGTCACCCGGCAGCTGACCGAGTTGGGCATGCTCCATGACGAGTACGAGCGCGGTTATGACTGGTTCCACCAGGGCGAGAGCCTGCTGTTGTTCTACTTCCTGTGCATGGCCGCCCCTGAACGCTGGGCCGGACGGGCGCTGCGGTTCGCCGAGCTGTATGTCGATCCGGCGCACGGAAATTACGACCCCGAACATCGCATCATCCGCAGGCCGCACAATGGCAGCGACCCCCAGCGAGAGGGCCTGTTCGACGGCGACGCGTATCCCTGGCTGCCCCGCGAGGCCGAGACGTACGGCTTCCCGCTGGAATGGATCCTGCCGCCAAGCGCCACGAAACCGGAGCTCGATCGCGACCCGCGGCTGAGCACGGAGATGCGCCGCCGGATGGGCGCCGGGGATACCGCGGTGAACCTGGCCGCCTCCGGCCTCGTGCTCAACGCACTGATCCTCTCCGGTGATGAACGGTACCGGGACTGGATCGCCGAGTACGTCGGTGCGTGGCGCGAACGGGCCGCCGCCAGCGGCGGCAGCGGCGGCAGCGGCGGCAGCGGCGGCAGCGGCATCATCCCGGACAACGTCGCCCCGGACGGCACGGTCGGCGGGCTGCTGGGGGGCCGCTGGCACGGCGGGCATTACGGCTGGTCCTGGCCGCACGGCTGGTACAGCGTCGGGCACGCCGCAGCGGTCGGGGCTCTCGCCGCGGTCGCCGCCACGGGCGACGACTCCTTTCTCGACCTGGTACGCCCGGCACTGGACGAGCTCATCGCCCACGGGAAGGTCATGTCCTTCGCCGAGGCGGACTCCAGCCTGCAGTCCAAGTGGACCGTACAACTGGGCGAAGACGTGCACACGCCCACGCTGCACGTTCCGTTCCGATACGGGGATGACGGCTGGTTCGACCACAACCCGATGCTCATGTCGGTGCCGATCGCGCTGTGGCACCACTCCGCTTCCAACGCGGACCGGGAGCGCATCGAACGGCTGCGCGCTGCCAGCGGCTACGACTGGCGTACCGTGCGGCCCTTCCGCAGCAAGGAGGAGGCCGGACACGAAGAGCCGTGGTTCGCCTTCCTCGCCGGGGACGATCCCGGCTACCCGGAACGGATCCTCGCCGCCGCGCAGGCCCAGGTGCGTCACCGCCTGGCCCGCATGGAGCAGTACTGCGGCTGGGACGTGCCCGAGGCCGACATCCACCTCTGGCAGCAGTCGAACCCGGTGGTCACCGAGGCCCTGGTCCAGCTGACCTGGGGCGGCCCGCAGGTCATCTACAACGGCGGCCTGCAGCAGGCGCGCGTGCGCTACTACGACGACGACCGTCGGCGGCCCGGGCTGCCGCCTTCGGTGGCAGCGCTCGTGTCCAGCATCGATCCAGAGGCGACCGTGGTCGACCTGGTCAATCTCGACCCGCAGGCCGCGCGCTCGGTCGTCGTCCAAGCCGGAGCGTTCGCCGAGCACACGATCCGCACCGTGCACCACACCGTCTGCGATGACGAGTCCTGGATCGGCGATCTGTACGACTACGGGCACAGGCCGCCGACTGTGACCTGCACCAAGGCTCGGGTCGACAGCCCTTGGCTCCGCGTAGTGCTTCCCCGGTCGACCCGTATCCGGCTAACCCTGCGGCTCGATTTGCGCACGCGGCCTCCGTCCTATCGCACGCCGTTCACCGCTGACGCCGCTCACCCCATTGACCCCACTGACCCCACTGACCCCACTGACCACGCTGTCGCCGCTGACCACGCTGTCGCCACTGACCCAGCGGTCGCGGCTGACCCCGCCGACCTCGGGGATCCGGTATGAGGCAGCCTCCGCCGTTCGGCACGGGACTGGACGGTCGCCGACCTCCCGCCAAGGCCAGCGTCCGCTCTGGGATCCGCACGTTGCACGGAGTCAACCTGGCAGAGATCCGCTACCTGAGCTGAAAGGGAAGGTGCATGGACGACAGTGGGAACGGCCGTCCGGAGGAGGGCCGGTCGCCGGTCCTGGAGGATGTGGCCAAGCTGGCCCAGGTCTCGGCGATGACGGTCTCCCGTGTGCTGCACTCGCCAGAGAAAGTGCGGCCCCAGACACGGGAGCGCGTCATGGCCGCCGTGCGCCGGCTGGGCTACCGGCCGAAGATCGCCGCGCGGGTGCCGGCGGCTGGAGGCTCCGGCATCCTGGGCGTCATCACCGTCGACAACCTGCGCTACGGCCCGGCAGCGACGTTGTACGCGATCGAGCAGGCCGCCCGCCGGCACGACTACATGATCAGTGTCCTCAGGCTCGACGCGTCCGACGACCGTGCGCTCGACGAGACCATGGAACTGCTGCGCGGCCTGCCGGTCGACGGGATCATCGTCGGTGCACCGCTCGAGTCGGCCGTCGACCGCCTGCGTGCCCCCCTTCCAACGGACCTGCCGCTGGTCGTTGCCGACGCTGCCGAGGACATCCCCTTCCCGGTCGCCGCAGTCGATCAGCACGCCGGGGCCGCCCGGGCGGTCCGGCACCTGCTCAGCCTCGGGCACGAGACTGTCTGGCATCTGGCCGGGCCCCCTGTGTGGGTCGATGCCAGGAGCCGCCAGGACGCCTGGCGAGAGGTCCTGACAAGCGAGGGACGCCCAGTACCCGAGCCGATCATCGGAGACTGGTCTGCTCGCTCCGGCTACGAGCTGGGCAGGCTGATCGCCCGCGATCCGGAGGTCACCGCGGTCTTCGCCGCCAACGACGCCATGGCCCTCGGGCTGCAACGCGCACTGCAGGCGGCCGGCCGGCCGGTCCCCGATGAGGTGAGCGTGGTCGGCTTCGACGACGTTCCCGAGTCTGGCTACCTCATCCCGCCCCTCACGACCGTTCACCAGGACTTCCGCGAAGTTGGCCGCCGCGCCGTCCAGCTGCTGCTCGAGCAGCTCGCTGTACCCGAGGCTGAGCCCAAGGCTGCTGAGCCCGAGGCCAAGGCAGATGTCGCCGAGCCCGAGGACGAGGACGCCGCGCCTCTGCGCAGCCTCATCGATCCCAAGCTCGTGGTCCGCGAGAGCACCAGGCCTCCCGGGAGACCTCGGTGAGACCTCAGTGACTGGTGAGGCGATGCCCGTCCCCGTCTCGCGTACCGCTGTCAGGACGTTGACGCGCACATCTCAAGACTCCTCGATGACTCCCGCAGTAAATGGCGGCGATGGGTGTTTCAATGTTAGCCATAACGTTAGTTATAACTAACATTCGCAACCTCGACTGATGACAATCCGGCCAACTGGGTCATGAAAGCTTTCATACCTATCGGCACGCGGATATTGCCGGTACCAGCGCCTTTCGGCGAACCCCAATGCTCCCCCTTGAGGCCATGGTTGATGTCTGTCATTCTCAGTGCGCATGTGAGCGCTGATAATTCGCGGAGGAATACCGGCCGGATCGGAGGCGACTTTGGCCCCGTTCCTCCGATCCCGATGAGCGGGTGGTGACCGCTGCGCTGTCCGCTCATCGGGGGCACAGCACACCCACCCGCCGCGCTCCCCTCGCGCCTATCACGCCCATCGTGCTGATCGGAGGCCGTGCAATGGGGTTTTCGCATCGCCTCACGAGAGAAACCCCCGAAAGGCTCTCGTCATGTCTTCGTCGTCGTCATTCCAGTTCAGCCGTCGCAGGCTGCTCGTCACCGCAGGGATCACCGGGGCCGCCGCGGCCACCGGTCTGCTGAGAGCCGGAACCGGGCATGCCGCCACCGCTCCGAGCAGCTACACCCCCACCTGGCCGTCGGTGGACCAGCATCCGGCGGCTCCGGAGTGGTTCCAGGATGCCAAGTTCGGCATCTACTACCACTGGGGCGTGTTCAGCGTTCCCGCGTTCGCCAACGAGTGGTACCCGCGCTCCATGTACATCAACGGCTCGAACGAGAACAACCATCACAGGAGCGTCTACGGCGATCCCTCGGCGTGGCCGTACCACAACTTCATCAACGGCGCCCGGGACAGGGCCGGCAACTGGGTGCAGTTCGCGCCCAAACTGAGGTCCGCCGGGGGCAATTTCGATCCCAATGAGTGGGCGCAGCTGTTCGCCGACGCCGGTGCCAGGTTCGCCGGGCCGGTGGCTGAGCACCACGACGGTTATTCGATGTGGAACAGCACCGTCAACGAATGGAACTCGGTGGCCACCGGTCCTCGGCTAGACCTGTTGCGGCTGCACGCCGATGCGATCCGCGCCAAGGGCATGAAGCTGTTCGTGTCACTGCACCACGCGTACAACTTCACCGGCTACTACGACAATGTGCCGACACAACCGACGACCTCACTAAAGAAGCTGTACGGGCAGCTTGGCGCGGCCGCAGAGAACCAGCTGTGGTACGACAAGCTCCGCGAGGTCATCGAGGGCTACCAGCCCGACATCCTGTGGCAGGACTTCAATCTGAGCCGGGTCGACGAGTCCCAACGGCTGAATTTCCTGGCCTACTACTACAACCAGGCGATCGCCTGGAACAAGGAAGTGGTCGCCACTTACAAGGACGGGTTCAACAACCGGGGCGAGGTCTATGACTTCGAGCGCGGCGGGCCGGCCGGCATCCAGTACCCGTACTGGCTGACCGACGACAGCGTCTCCAGCTCCAGCTGGTGCTACACCGTGGGCATCGGCTACTACTCGATCAACGCCATGCTGCACTCGCTGATCGACCGGGTCAGCAAGAACGGCAACATGGTGCTGAACATCGCACCGATGGCCGACGGCACCATCCCGTCCGGGCAGCGGGACATCCTGCTCGGCATCGGCGATCACCTCAGACGATTCGGCGAGTCCATCTACGCCACCCGGGCCTGGGCGACCCACGGCGAGGGCCCCACACAGATGGGCGGCGGCTCCTTCACCACCCCGCGGGAGGGCACCAACAAGGACATCCGGTTCACCCGCAGCAATGACAACACCGTGCTGTACGCCACCGTGCTGGGCTGGCCGGGGAGCACGCTGAACATCACCACGCTGAGCTCGAACCGGATCAACCTGAGCTCGCTGACCTCGGTACGGCTGCTCGGCTCCACGGCCGGGTCGTACATCGACCTGCCCAACCGCAGCCAGGACGGTTCCGGCCTGCACATCTCGATGCCCTCCGCCGGACCCCCGTTCAGCGCGCGGGCGTACGTGGTCAAGTTGACCTTCTCAGGACAGATCCCCGCCCTTGGCGCAGGCCCGACTCCCACCGGCTGGGCGCGGATCGCCAACGTCACCAGCGGTCTCGTCCTGGACAGCGGCGGAAACGTCGCCTCCGGCTCGATGCTCAAGCAATGGAACTACGACGGCAGCACCAACCTGCAATGGCAGCTGGTGGACCTCGGCAGCGGTTATTACCGCGTCGTCAACCGTACCAACGGAATGGTCGCCGACAGCTGGGGCGACGCCGCCAACGGCGCGTCCGCGCGGCAGGCGCCGTGGAACGGCGGCAACAACCAGCAATGGCGGCTGAACAGTCTCGGCAACGGCCGCTACCAAATCATCAACCGCGGCACCGGAACGGCCTTGGACGGCGCGGGCAGCACCACGGCGGGCTCCACCACGACCCTGTGGGCACCTAATTCCAGCACCAACAACCAGTGGACCATCACCGCCGTCTAGCCATCGTCGCATTTCCCGCCTCGATCTTTTATTGCCGCCCATAAAGGGGTAATCGTGAAGCTCGCACCCCGTCTCGCCCCGAGACACGCGATCGCCGCAATGGTGAGCCTGCTCTGTATCGCAACGCTGCTTCCGGCCGTGGCCAGAGCGGACAACCCGATCGTCCAGCACATTTACACCGCCGACCCGGCGCCGCTCGTGCACAACGGCCGGGTGTACCTCTACACCGGGCACGACGAAGACGGCTCCACCTGGTTCACCATGAAGGAGTGGCGGGTCTGGTCGTCCGCCGACATGGTGAACTGGACCGATCACGGCTCCCCGCTGAACCTCGCCACCTTCAGCTGGGCGAAGTCGGACGCGTGGGCGGGCCAGGCCGTCTACAGAAATGGCAAGTTCTACTGGTACGTCCCGGTGACGAGCCGGGCAACCGGCAGGTATGCGATCGGGGTGGCAGTCTCCGACAGCCCCACCGGGCCCTTCAGGGACGCCATCGGGCGTCCACTGGTCGAGAACGGCGAGATCGACCCCAGCGTCTTCATCGACGACAACGGGCAGGCATATCTGTACTGGGGCAATCCCAATCTGTGGTACCTGCGACTGAACGCCGACATGATCTCCTACTCGGGAGGCCCGACCCAGATCCCCCTCACCACCGCAGGGTTCGGCACCCGTACCGGCGATCCGAACCGCCCGACCCTGTACGAGGAGGGGCCCTGGGTCTACAAGCGCAACGGCCTGTACTACAACGTGTTCGCGGCGAAATGCTGCTCTGAGTTCATCGCCTATTCGACGGCCCCCGGCCCCACCGGGCCATGGACCTACCGAGGAACGATCATGCCCACGCAGGGCAGCAGTTTCACCAACCATCCCGGCGTCATCGATTTCAACGGGAGCTCCTACTTCTTCTACCACAACGGGGCGTTGCCGGGCGGCGGCGGTTACACCCGTTCGGTCGCCGTGGAGAAGTTCAGCTACAACGCGGACGGCGGCTTCCCGACGATCAATATGACCACCACCGGGGCGCCGCAGATCGGCACGCTGAATCCGTACGTGCGCCAAGAGGCCGAAACGATCGCCTGGGGATCCGGCATCGAGACCGAGCCGTCCAGCGAAGGCGGAATGAACATCGGGTGGCTCGCGAACGGGGACTGGATCAAAGTCAAGGGCGTCGCCTTCGGCGCCGGTGCCGCGTCTTTCAGCGCACGCGTGGCCTCGGCCGGCAGTGGCGGCGCCATCGAGCTGCGTCTGGACAGTCCCACCGGAACGGTCGTCGGTAACTGCAATGTGCCGGTCACCGGTGGATGGCAGACGTGGACGAGTGTGTCGTGCCCGGTGAACGGTGCGACGGGAACCCACGATCTGTACCTCAAGTTCACCGGTGGAAGCGGCAACCTGTTCAACGTGAACTGGTGGCAATTCAATTAGGCGATCAGCGCCCCGCCCCATGAAAGGAGACCCGTGTTCGCTTTCTCTCCCGCTGCGGTGCGCAGGTCGCTGTTCGCCGCGGTCGCCGCCGTAGGACTGTTCGCTCCGGCCGCCGTGGTGGTTTCGGCCTCCCCGGCCTTCGCCGCTACCACGACGCTCTACGCCTCACCTTCCGGTAGCGGTTCCAACTGCTCGGCCGCACAGCCATGCTCCCTGACCGCCGCACAAGCCGCGGTGCGGTCGCTCAACGGCTCGATGTCCGGTGACATCGTCGTGGAGCTTGCCGACGGGGTGTACCGGCTCTCCGCGCCGCTGCGGCTGACCGCCGCCGACTCGGGCAACAACGGATACCGCGTCGTGTGGCAGGCGGCCCCGTCGGCACGCCCCGTCATCAGCGGCGCCAGGGCGGTCACCGGATGGTCGCTGGCCGACTCCGCGAAGAACATCTGGCGGGCCAATGTCGGAGCCGGGATCGACACCCGGCAGCTGTACGTCAACGGCGCCATCGCCACCCGTGCGCGCACGCAGGTGAACCGGTCCGACTTCAGCGCCACCAGCACTGGGATGAGGTTCAGCAATACCGCGCTGAACTACCTGAACAACCTGGCCAACCAGAACCGTGTGCAAATGGAGAGCGTCGGCTCGTTCACCGACCGGTACGTGTCGGTGCAGGGCATCAGCGGGAACTTCATCACGATGCAGCAGCCGGGCTGGAGCAACAACATCTTCGGATATGACACGTTCACCAGCCCGCACCGGGCGGGTCCGCTCTACCTGACCAACGCGTACGAGTTCCTGGATTCACCGGGAGAGTGGTACCTCAATCCCGGCACCGGCGCCCTGTCCTACATTCCGCTCGCCGGACAGAACATGGGCAACGTCAATGTGGAACTGCCGGTGTTGCAGTCCCTGGTGAATGTCGGGGGCACCTACGACGCGCCCGCGCACCACGTCACGTTCACCGGGATCACGTTCAGCGGCACGAGCTGGCTGGCGCCCAGTAGCAATCAGGGCTACGCGGACCAGCAGACCGGCGCCTACAACGCCGGCAACTGGAACTCGCCCGGGCCGACCGCCTGCCAGAGCGGGTGCACGCAGTTCGAGGCCACTCGACCGCACTGGTACCAGATGCCCGCCGCCGTGCAGGTCTCCGCGGCCAACAACATCACCTTCAGCGACTCCCAGTTCGTCAACCTGGGTCAGATGGCAGTCGGCATCGGCAACGACGCCAACGCCCACGCCAGCGGGGTCGGCCTCGGCGCCAGCGACATCACGGTCACCCGGTCCGAGATCGCCCGCAGCTCGGCCGGGGGCATCGTGGTCGGCGGTGTGCGCGCCGACGCGCACCACCCCGGCGACCAGCGAATGGTCAACCGGAATATCACCATCAGCAACAACCGCATCCACGACCTCGGGGTGGAGTACCGGGGCAACGTGTCGGCCCTCACCACCTACGTCACCAATGCCACCATGTCCCACAACGAGGTCTACAACATGCCGTACTCCGGCCTGTCGATCGGGTACGGCTGGGGCTCCAACGACGCCGGCGGCAGCGACCATTACGCCGGCCGTGGCCTGTACAACTACCAACCTCGGTATACAACGCCCACCACCGCGTCCAACAACCGGCTCATCGGCAATTACGTGCACGACGTCATGCAGCAGATGACCGATGGCGGATGCATCTACACGCTGTCCTGGAATCCGAGTGCGGCAATCAACGGGAACTACTGCCTGCGGACCAATGGCTGGTTCGGGCTCTACTTCGACGAGGGCTCCCGGTACTACACCGCTAGCAACAACGTCTTCTCCGACACCGGCACCTGGGCCACGGCCAACTACTGGGGCGGTGAGAACATGGGGAACTTCACCGTCACCAACAACTGGTCGACCAATGGCAGCAGCAACGTGACCAACGGCGACCGGGGCAACGTCGTTCACAGCAACACGACGGTCACCAACGGCAACTGGCCATCGGCCGCGCAAGCGGTGATGGCGTCCGCCGGGGTCCAATCCAGCACCGGCGGTCAGCAAAACGTCCTGATCGTGGGGCAGCCGTCAGGCCGCTGTATCGACATCGGCAACTCCTCGACGACCAACGGCACTCAGGCGCAGCTTTGGGACTGTAACGGCGGCGCCAACCAGCGCTGGACCTACACGTCCGGCAAGCAGTTGACCCTGTTCGGGAACAAATGCCTGGACGCCTCCGGTCAGGGGACCAGCAACGGCACCCTGGCAGTGATCTGGGACTGCAACGGACAGACCAACCAGCAATGGAACATCAACGCCAACGGCACCATCACCGGCGTTCAGTCCGGGCTATGCCTGGACGTCAGCGACTACGGGACCACCAACGGCACCAAAATCCACCTCTGGTCGTGCCACGGCGGCACTAACCAGCAATGGAGCCTGCGCAACTAACACGTTCGACCCCGAACGTTCGACTCCGAACCTTCGCCCTGCTCTGCCGCCTTCTCCGCGGGTGCCGGGCCGTGGGCGTGTCCAGGAGTCGCACGTCGCCTTGTCGCAGATCGCGGGCAATCGCCCGCGTAGTCCGAGCCCCTCAGCGTTCGGCCGCAAGCCTGATGCCCAGGCCGATGAACACGCCCCCGGTCGCGGCGTCGATCCGGCGCCGCACCGCCTGGCGTGCGCGCAGCCAGCCGCCGATCCGCCCGGCCAGGACGCCGACCGTTCCGTCTGCCAAGAACTCCAGGACGATCAGGATGCCGCCGAGCACGAGGAACTGCAGCCAGACGGGCCCCGCACTGGGATCGATGAACTGGGGCAGGAAGGCGACCATGAAGGTGAACGTCTGCGGGTTGGCCATGGAGCAGACCGCGCCGTTGAGGAAGGCGCGCCGACCCGACATCCCGCCGACGGCCAGATCATCGCTCTGGCTTTTCTTGCGATTGCGGATCATCTGCACACCCAGGTAGATCAGGTACGCGGATCCGGCGATCCGAAGCGCCGTGAACACGACGGGAAACGCCGTCAGCAGCACGGCGAGCCCGGCGGCCGCCGCAGCGATGTACACCGCGTCGCCCGCGATCACGCCGACCGTGGCCAGCAGTCCTGCACGGGCGCCGCCCCGCACGCCACACCCAAGCACGAACAGCATGTCGGGACCGGGCGTGACCAGAGCGATGATGGTGGTCAGGGTGAACACGGCGAGCAGATGAGGGTCGATCAGCATGCGGTGATCTTCTCAGCTCCGCCGGCGTGCAGCCCACCCGGTTTTCGCGGATCGGGGCACCTGCTGATGTGGCCAACTGGGCTATTGGCTCGTTCTCGGCAGGGCCTTGCTGAGGACTGCCCGGATGTGGCCGGGGTCGGCTTCGTGATCGTCGAGCAGGATTGCCGTACAGAGGCCGTCGGACAGGGCGACGAAGGCTTCTATGGCGTCGGGGTCGTCGGTCCGTGTCCGGGCGAGTTCCGCGACGTTGTCGCGCCAGCGTCGCGCTACCGGGCGTAGGGCGGGCCGGCGGGCCGCCAGGGTCGACAGTTCGCGCTCGGCGAGGGCGCGCTCACGGCCGGGTCCGGCAGATTCGGCGATGAGCTGGGCAAGCCCGTCGACCGGGTCGTCCTCGCTGTCGATGAGTTGCCGGATGCGCTGGGTGTAGGCGTCGGTGACGCTGGTCAAGGCGGCTACCAGCAGGTCGTCCAGGGTGGCGAAGTAATAGAGCGTCAGGCTGGTGGTGATGCCGGCCTCCTTGGCGACGGTCCGGTGGGTGACGCCGGTCGCACCGTCGCGGCGGACGATCGTGAGTGTCGCCTCGATGATCTGGGCGCGACGGCGTTGGCCGCGCAGTTTGCGCCCATCCACCGTGCCTTGTGCAGCCGCCATCGTCTCACCAGCCATCGCCGCTCCCGCGAGTCGAGGCTATCGGCTCCGCCTCAGCGCCCCCAAGGGGCCGCACGTGGCGCAGGCTCACGAAGCAGGCCACCGAAGCAGCCGCTATGGCGATTCCTGCTGCGATGGCGGCGGTGTTGAGCCCGCTGGTGAACGCGGCTCGCGCGTTTTCGAGAACCCCGGCTCGCAGTGGGGTCACGACGGACGATGCTCTGGAGAGACTGTCGCGGTACGCCTCGGCTGCGGATGGGGCCAGCCCGGACGGAACCTCGACCGTGGTCCGGTAGATCGCCGTGGTGAGGCTGCCAAGGAGCGCCACCCCCACAGCGATGCCGAGCTCTTGGACGGTCTCCGATAGCGCGGCGGCAGATCCGGACTTCTCTGCTGGTGCCGCACCCACGACAATGTCGGTGCCAAGTGCGGCGATGACACCGAGCCCGAGGTAGACGAACGCGAATCCAGCGACCACGATCACCTTGTTGTCTGTGCCGGCCAGGGCAAGAAAGACGTACCCGAGCAGCGACAGCGCCAAGGTGGCGGCCATGACGACGCCAGGCGATACACGACCGGCCACCAGCGGCGCACCAATTGCCCCGACGAGCATGGCCAGCGCGGGCGGTCCCATCCACAGCCCAGCCACCGTCGGTGAGAGGCCCTCGACGAGCTGCAGGTACTGAGTGACCAGGAACATCACTCCCCCAAAACCGACAAGGCCGACCAACAGGACCGTCAAGGCCGCCGAGAAGGCCCGGCTGGTGAACAGCTTCATATCCAGCAGCGGCTCTTTCAGGCGCAGCTGGCGACGGACGAAGGCGACTGCCGAGCCGGCACCGGCAAGGACGGCGGCCAACGCCTGGACGTCGAGACCATGGGCCGCGACATGCTTGATCGCGTACATGATCGGCAGCATCGCCGCCAGGGACAACCCCACGCTCAGCAGATCGAGCCGGCCGACACGGGTCTGAAACTCCGGTAGCAGCGCCGGTGCACCGGCCAGCACGAGCACAGCGACCGGCACCGCGATGAGAAAGGCCGCGCCCCACCAGAAGCCGGCCGCCAGCACACCGCCCACGACCGGGCCTGCGGCCATTCCCAGCGCGAACATCGTGGCCCACACGCCGATCGCCAGGGCTCGCTGCCGCGCGTCGGTGAACATGTTGCTGATCAGAGACAACGTCGAGGGCATCAGCGTTGCCCCGGCCACCCCGAGCAGGGCCCGCGCCAGTATCAGCCAGAGGGCGCTGGGTGCGAAGGCCGCGCAGACCGAGGCCGCAGCGAACGCAGCCATTCCGATCATCAGCTGGCGGCGCCGTCCGTGGCGGTCACCCAACGTCCCCATTGTGATCAGGAAGCCGGCGATGAAGAAGCCGTAGGCGTCCATGATCCACAACGTCTCCGTCGCGGTGGGGCCCAGGTCCGCGGCAAGACTCGGAACGACGAGGTAGAGCGCCGTCACGTCGAGGCCCAGCAGCATGGTCGGCAACGCCAACAGTGCGAGGCCGCCCCACTCTCGCCACCCGGCACGTGCGGACTGCCCCGCCTTCATCGCAGCTCCCTCTGACGATAATTGAACTATCGTACTACTTGTACCATAGTACAAATATATGCCCGCAAAGGAGCCGGGGATTGCGAGACAGGAACGCGCCCCTCAGCGTGGGGAAGTCGGCAGCCGGTGGGAAAGGCACACAGGACTCGGCTGATCGCCACGAGCTTGCCGAGCCAGCCCGCCAGCCGGACGTGGCCATCCGCCAGCCCGACGTAGCCATCCGCCAGCGAGGTCTACGGATCGGCCAGCGGGGCGTGGCGGTCCGCCAGCAACGTGTAGCGATCGGCCAGCGGGGCGTGGCGATCGGCCAGCGGGGCGGCCAGCGAGGTGTAGTGATCCGCCAGCGAGGTGTAGCGATCCGCCAGCGAGGTGTAGCGATCGGCCAGCGAGTGTGGCGCTCGGTCACCGGGGTGCGCGATCGCCAGCCGGATGTAGCGATCCGCGCGCTCGGCGGCCGGGATCGCCGCGTCGTCTCTGACACCTCGATCAGGGCCAGATCTCCCCGCGCGAGGCCGAGGTTTCGGCCACCCCGGTGAGTCCGAAGAATGCCTGGCGCCGCCTGCTGTGATCGCCACGGCTTGCCTTTGACGTACGGGTCAAGGGTTAACGTCGCGCAGTCGTACGGACGCCCCGGACGTCCCCGCCGCCCGTCCAGAATCGAGATGCGATCATGCCCGACCTGCCCCGTACCCACCGAGAAGTTCGACTCGCCGGCAAGCCCGCCGGTGGCCTGCCGAGGCCGGAACACTTCGAGATCGTCGAGGCGGCGCTGCCGATCCCCGGGGAGGGCGAGGTGCTGGTCCGCAACCGCTTCTTCCATGTCTTCGCCGCCCTGCGCACGCTGATCGGCGGCGGCCAGGAAGGCGCGCCGTTCCCGCCGCTGCTCCCGGGCGACACTCTCTTCGGGGCTGCGATCGGGGAGGTCGTCAGCGCGCCGGAGGGCGTCGCGTTCGAGCCCGGCGACCTGGTCTCGCACTGGCTGGGATGGCGCGAGTACGCGACCCCGGCCGCCGGCCAGTGCACACCGCTGCCCGACACGTTGCCCGATCCCGTCGCGTACCTGGCGCAGGGGGCCACGGCGTACGGGGCGCTGACCCGCGGGGCCGGCGTGCAGCCCGGCGACACCGTGTTCGTCTCCGGCGGGGCTGGCTCGGTCGGCTCGATGGCCGGGCAGATCGCCCGGCTGCTGGGCGCCGGACGCGTGATCGGCAGCACCGGCTCGCGGGAGAAGGGCGACCGGCTGGTCAACGAGCTCGGCTACGACGCCGCCGTGATCCGAGGCGCCGGGCCGATCACCGAGCAGCTCGCCAAGGCCACGCCCGACGGCATCGACGTCGTCCTCGACAACGTCGGCGGCCAGGAGCTGCAGGCAGCCGTGATCGCAGCCCGGAAGGGCGCCCGGTTCGTCCTCGTCGGCGCGCTGTCCGGGCAACTCTCGCCGTCCGGCACGGGCACGACATCGCCGGTCGAGTTGGACTCGTACATGCTCATCGGCAAGCAGATCACGATGCGCGGCTACAGCGGGGGCGGCGACGAGGAGATCCGGTCGCAGTGGCTCGACCGGTTCGCCGGCTGGCTGGGCTCCGGCGACATCACCTTCCCCTACGTCAGCGTCCCGGGCATCGAAGCCGCGCCACAGGCGTTGCACGACATGATGAGCGGCCAGCACCTGGGCACCGTCGTGGTCGCCCTCTAAAGACTCAGGAGGTCCGATGCGGATCGGCGACGCCGCGGCGGCAGCTGGCACCACCCCGCGCGCCCTGCGGTTCTACGAGCAGCAGGGTCTGCTGCCCCCGCCCCGGCGCACCGCCACCGGGCAACGCCGCTACGGCTCCGAGGAGGTCGCCCGCGTACGCGTCATTCGAGAGCTCCTCTCCCTCGGCCTGACAGTCGCCGACCTGCGAGGCTGCGCCGACCGCCTGGCCTTGCTGAACGGCGACGCACTTCCTGCATACGGCGCTCCGGAGGGCGCCTGCTCCCGCCCCTCCGGCATCGCCGAACGCCGCCTGGCCACCCTCAACGCCGAGATCGCCCGCCTGACCGACCTGCGCAACCGCCTGGCCGCCCAACTACCTGGACCCGCCCAGCTATCCGGACCCACCCGACCGCCTGGAGCCGCCCGGCCATCCGGAGCCGCCAACCACCGGCAGCCGACCAACTAACGGCAATCTGCGAACGGCAGTCCCGTACGTGGGGAGAACGAACTGGCCACTGCCAACGTCGGCACCACCCGACTCTGGCCGCAGACCTGGGTCACAGCCGGGTCACAGTCTTCGGCACCGTGCTGTGACCATCCGTTGGCTAGAAAGTTTGCGGGGCGGAAGGTGATCACAAAGGAGAAGGCCGTGGCTGATGACGGAGAATGGGACCGGCGTTCGCTGTTGCGGGGCACCGCCGTGGTGGCCGGTGCCGCCGCGACCACACCACTGCTGGGCAAGGCGGCCACGGCGCAAGCCGACAGCGGTGACGCGGACGCGTTGTTCAAGGCCGGGAAATTCGAACAGGCCGGCCGCGCGTACGAGGAGATCCTGAAGAAAGACCCCAGCAACGTGCACGCGGCCCGCCGGCGCGGCCATGTCGGGCTACTGGCCAACAAGTTCCCCGAGGCTGAGAAATACCTCACGATGGCCCTCAACCTGGCCCCCAGCGACAAGGAAACCAACCAGCTCCTGGGCGACTGCTACATGCGGCAGGACAAATTCTCCCTCGCCATACCACGCTGGCAAGCGGTCGGCGGCGACGTCCGCGCCAAATGGTTCGGGGCGGTCCGCGGCACGCCGTACCAGATCCACGGCGACATCTCGCGGCTGCCATGGCTGCAGACGGACCCGACGCCCCTGGTAGAGGCCTCGGTCAACGGCGGACCGCCGAAGCGCTTCATGTTCTACACCGGCGCCCCGTGGCTGGGCATGTCCGCGGAAGTAGCCAAGGAAGCCGGGCTGACCGCCGTGGCCAAGCAACAGATCGACTACCTGAACGGCACCGCGTGGCAGTACTTCGGGGTGCTGGACTCGTTCAAGCTAGGCGACATCGAACTGCGCAACATCCCCGTGGAATGGTCGGAGACCGACCAGCAAGACCCCGGGGGACCCAACGACGGCATCATCGGCACGTGGGTCTTCTACCACCTGCTGACCACCTTCGACTACGCGGGCCGGTCGCTGATCCTGCGCCGCCGGACCCCCGAAACGGCCAGGAAGGCACGCTCCGCCGCCGCCCGTGCGGGCGCCAAGCCCTTGCCACTGTGGCTGGCCAATGAGCATGGGGTGCACAGCACCGGCAGTGTCGCCGGCTCCGGCCCACAGGTGGTGGGCTTGTCCATCGGCGGAGTCAGCGAAGCCGCCGCGGTGATGTCCGAGGAAACGGCCAAGCGGTTGCGGGTCCGCATCGACTACGACCGCCCATTGGAGACTTTTGGCCACAGCCACCCAGTCGTCGTCTACCCCTGCTACCCGAAGGAGATCCGCCTCGGCGACGCCGCCGCCAAGGGGATCTACTGCAGCGCGAACCCCGTCAGCAGACCTTCTCGCTCCGGCTTCGACACGCTGGGCGCCTTCTTCCACCCCTTCTACAAGCCTTACAACGTCACCCTCGACTTCACCGACATGAACCTCTACATCGCCCGCGGCAAGGCCACCTGATCACCGCGACCGCACGGGCGTCATGGGAGCTACCTGGAGCTGCCGGCTCGTACGGCCCCCTGCGCAATGCGCTGCTGTGAGGGTGAGATCGAGCCGCCCAGGACAACGAGGGTTGAGCCGATCATGGGCGCTGGAGAGGCTACGTTCGAGCGTCGGTTCACTGCCAGCGTCGGCCGCAGCTTCCTGCAGGAACTGAAGGAGGATCCGGGTCCGCTGAGCACCGACACACTGCTAGCCGAAATAACCCAAAGCTGGAGCAGGTGACGCGGATCGGTCCGCCGCTGCTCCGGGGCAGATCCGGCTGACATTGCGGGTCGCCGAGGCTGGGCTGAAGCTGCCGGAGGGGATCGTCCGGCAGGCCATCGCCCCAATGGTGGGCAAGCGGACGCTGGCGGACGAGCGGTATTCGAAGTGCCACCACTCGTTGTCGTAGATGCGGTAGAGCCCGTATCGTCCGCCGTGCTGTTCGAGCCACCGTGCGCCTTCGGTCGGCCGGACGTCGAGTGCGAGTCCTCGTACGTGGCTGGATTCCTGTGGTGGCAGCACCCGGCGCCGTGCCGCGGTCACCGAGCCGGTGCGGCGCACTTCGGCGGTGAAGATCTGGTGCTGTTGTGCCGCGTCGCGATATCCGGAGGTGAGGCCGATCAGTTGCCGGTCGCGCCAGAACGCCTCGGCCCGCGCGTGGGTGAACGCCGCCAGCGTTTCCGGTGTCAGCCCGCGCAGATCCTCGGCGGGAAACCGCAGGCCAGGAAGCGAGCGCGGCCCGGCGCACGGCAGAAGGCAATCGGCACCAGCAGCACCGTGACGAGCCGGGTGACGGCCAGGACGCGCGCTTTGATCACGGCCTCCCCGGTCGACGATCCGTGTGCCGCGTCGAGTGACCGGAATTCGATGGCTCCGTACCAGATCCGCACCCGAGTGAGCAGTCCACGGGCGGCACCGCGATCGTGGAGGCCATGTCGACGATGCTGCGGTGCGCGACGGACTGCGCCTCGTGTTGAGCCCAGCAGGGCTACTCCGTGCATGCCGTCGCCAGCGGAGAGCGCTGGCCTCGGTCTGCTCTCCGGCTCCTAGGTGGTGGGTGCTCGACCACGGCCTGCCGATCATCATGCTGACTCGTGGCGAATCCACCCAGTTGGAGATCGCCAAGGGTGGATTCGCCTCGACTCACTGCGGAAGGGTCAGGCGGTACGTAGGGCCTCGGTTGGCGAGAGCCGGGCGGCGCGCAGCGCGGGCATCAGGCCGGCGATCGCGCCGATGACGATGGCCGAGCCGATACCGCCCGCCCATGCCTCGGCGGGAATGACGACCGTCCAGTCCTTGGCGCCGGCGTACACCGCGGTCGCCACGGCCCCGGCGGCCACGCCGACCACACCGCCGAGCACCGCCAGCATGATCGCCTCCGCCAGGAACTGCGTACGGATCTGTCCCCGCGTCGCCCCGAGCGCACGGCGCAAGCCGATCTCCGAGCGGCGTTCCAGGACGGAGATGATCATGATGTTGGCCACGCCGACCGCCCCTACGATCAGCGCCACCACGCCGAGTCCCAGGAACAGGCTGTTGAACGCTCCCTTCGCTGCGGCACGGGCGGTGAGCGCATCGGAGGGCTGGCTCACGTTGACCTCGTTCGAAGCCTCCGGGTTCGCGGTCTGCGCGAGCACCGACTGCACCTCTTCGACCGCGTCGGTCGTCGACCGTACGTAGAGCGTGCTCGGCGGGCCGTCCGCCGGCTTGCCGCGAGCCATGCTGATGTGGCCGAGGTAGCGCCGCGCCGCCGGATATCCGACCAGGGCGCTTGTGTCGATGTCCGGCGCGAGCGTCGCAGGGGTGAGGATCCCGGCGACATAGAACCACTGCCCGTCCAGCCACACTCGCTGCCCGGGATAGACGCGGCTGAACCCCAGTCGCTCGGCGGCTGCCGCGCCGAGCACGACGGCGGGCTGCGTCGCCGTCGCCTCGTTGAGCCAGCGGCCATGGGCGACACCGGTGCCGGCCACCTGCGGCAGGTTCAGACTCGCCGCCTGGACATTCAGCCCGTTGGTACTGATCGGAGGTATCAACGGGCTCCGGTACACCTTCGCGTCGCTGACCGTGCCGGTATGCGCCACCTCCTCGACGGACCCGAGCCGCGACACCCGGGCGGGCGCGGCGACCGGCATGACCGCTTCCTCCTGGGTGAAACTCTGGCCGGTCTTGGCGGTCAGCAGGTTCGTGCCGAGCCGGTCGATCTCCGCCAGCAGACCGGCCTGGGACGACGACGACAGCCCGAGGACCGCGACGATCGCCGTGGTGCCGATCGCGATTCCGAGCGCGGACAGCCCCGCCCGCAGCGGCCGGGCACGCAGCCCTGCGCTCGCCACCCGGGCCTGGTCTCCAGCGCGCAAGCGTGCCGGCACGAGATGGGATGGGATCCGCATGTCACTCCACCTCTCCTGGTCCGCTGTACGCACCCGCACCCGCGAAGGAGGTGGGGCTGTCGTCGGAGATGATCCGGCCGTCCAGGACGTGCATCCGGCGAGGCAATCGCGCGGCCAGGTCGCCGTCGTGCGTGATCATGATGATCGTCGCGCCATCGGCGTTGAGCTCTCGCAGCAGTTCGAGGATCGAGGCGCCCGTGGTGCTGTCGAGGTTGCCCGTCGGCTCGTCGGCGAGCACGATCGCCGGCTTGCCCACCAGTGCGCGGGCGATGGCCACGCGCTGGCGCTCACCTCCGGACATCTTCGTGGGACGGAAGTCGCGGCGATGCGCGAGCCCGACTCGATCGAGTGCGTCGGCGGCACGGCGCCGTCGCTCGCCGACCTCAACTCCCGCGTACAGGAGGCCGTTCGCGACGTTCTCCAGGGCAGTGGAGTGCTCAGCCAGGAAGAACTGCTGGAAGACGAACCCGATGCTGCGGGCGCGCAATGCCGCGAGCTGCCGGTCGCCGAGCCCCGCCGCGTCGACTCCGTCGATCCGGATCAACCCGTCGGTAGGCCGCTCCAGGGTCCCCATGACGTGCAGGAGCGTCGTCTTGCCTGACCCCGACGGCCCGACGATGGCGACCAGTTCGCCGTGGCGGACGGTGAAACTCACGCCCTGCAGCGCGGGCACGGGTGGCTGTCCTCCGTAGATCTTGGTGACGCCTTCCAGCTCGAGCGCGGGAGCCCGGCCGTCTTGATCGTGAGCCGTGCTCATGAGGCCGGCACCACCACTTGATCGCCGGCGGACAGGTCCCCGGACACCTGCACGAGCCCGTTGTCGTTGTCGAACATGCCGAGCGTCACGGGAACCAGACGGCGCAGCCGGCCACCCGCCGGGTCGGCCACCTCGACGACGTAGCCGCCTCCGGCCTTGCCCATGAGCGCGGTGACCGGAACGGTCAGCGCCTTCTTGACCCCGCCGGTCGTGATCTGCACCTGAACCGGGGCCTCGTCCAGCTTCCCCGCGTCCTTGGGGCGATTGAGCGTGATGTACACCGGGAGCGTGGAGCTCGACGAGTCCTTCTTGTCGTCAACGGATTTGGCGACCGTCCCGATGCGGCTCACCTTGCCCGGAGTCGTCCTGTTGTCCGGAAGCGTGATCTGGACACGGTCACCGACCTTGACCTGGGACTGCTGACCGGCGTCGAGTTCCACCGTCACCTGGCGCCTGGCCGAGGCTGCCTGGGCCACCTGGGCTCCCGCCGCCGCCCGCGTTCCGGCCTTGGCCATCGCCTTCGTCACCCGGAGCGGACCGGGCAGGAACACGGCCTCCCCGAGGCCCAGACTCCCGGTCTCGTCGACGCCCAGCTGATCCTGCAGTTCGGTGACCGCCTCCGCGGTCTCCGATCCGTAGTAGTCCGAGTCGGGATCGAGCTCGGACTTCTCGGCGTACCCGAGCTTCACGAGGTTCTCGTTGAGGTAGCGCACCTCGCGGCCCTCATCGCCTACTGACAGAGCGCGGTAAGCCGGTGTGCCGCCGCAGATCAGCACCACCGGCTTCTCGTCCACCCGGTAGAGGGTCTTGCCGCAGTCGATCTCCTTGCCCTCGCTGGGGACCCAGGTGTAGACGCCTTCGGCCTGGTTGACCACGGCGTACGGGGTCCCGTCACCACGGGCCGCGTACGAGAGCGTCCCGCTCTGCGTCACCTGCGTGGACAGCGGTCCTTCCCGTACGGCAGCCAGCGAAGTGCCTTGGGTCGAGGACGCGGGCTGGGTGTCCCCGTCATCGAAGGGATCCATGACTGCGGCGGCAACACCCGCGGCGACCAGCAGCACCAGGGCCCCCGTCCCGGCGAGCGCCTTCCGCCGTCTGCGCCGGCGCGGCTTCCGGCGGTCCGGGGCGGGGATACCGGGGGCGGTGTCCTCGGCACCGGGCACACCGGAAGGCGCCTCCTTGGCCCCGGGCATACCGGAAGGCGCCTCCTTGGCATCGGTGCTCATCCGCCGCCACCCGCCGGCCGCAACGACTGGCATTTCTGCGCCGCAGCCTTGAACTGTGGCGAGTGGGGATTGGCGTCACCGATGTCCTGTGCTCCGCCCTGGGGGTCGGGGAACTGGGGCACCCCGTTCTTGCGCATGCACTGCGCGTACTTCAGCGCTTGGGCCTGCGCGGCCGGGTTCTTCTGGGAGGTCCATCCCGGCGGCCGCAATGACTCGCATTTCTGCGCCGCAGCCTTGAACTGCGGCGACTTGGGGTTGATAACGGGTCGGCCATCGCTCCCCCTCGGAAGACGGAACTTCGTCCCGTCAATGGGGTCAGGCCACTCCGGGACTCCGTTCTGGCGCATGCATTGCGCGAACTTCAGATACTGGTCGTTGCCCTTGCCAGTGGCACCACTGCCCGCTGCCACACCCGAACCGCTGCCAGAAGCCGCACCCGAACCGCCGGAAGAGTCGTCCGATCCACCGCAGGCCGCGAGCACCGGCAGGAAGATCGCGAGCGCCACCAGCGGCAGCGCCAGGGGCCGTTTCGGCTTCGCTATGTACATGCGTGGTCTCCTTCACAACAGTGGACTGGAGGCCTTTCTAGACAACGGACGGTCACACCACGGTCAGAGCTCCTGTGACCCGGCTGTGACCGCGGCGGGGGCATCCTGATCACACGATGAGAGTGCTGGTGGCCGAGGATCACGCCGAGCTCGCGGCGTCCGTGGCGAGAGTCCTGCGCCGCGAGGGGATGGCCGTCGACGTGGTCCACGACGGCAGGGCGGCGGTCGAACGGACCTCGCTGCTGGACTACGACGTCGTCGTGCTCGACCGGGACCTGCCCGCCGTCCACGGCGACGAGGTGTGCCGCTTGCTGGTGAGCCGGACGCGCCGTACCCGTGTCCTGATGCTCACCGCCTCCGGCACGATCGCCGACCGGGTGTCGGGTCTGAGCCTCGGCGCCGACGACTATCTGCCGAAGCCGTTCGCCTACGCCGAGCTCGTAGCCCGGATCCGGGCCCTCGGCCGCCGGGCGCAGCCGGCGCTGCCGCCGGTCCTCGTCCGCGGTGATCTGCGGCTGGATCCGGCGCAGCGGATCGCGACCCGGGCGGGAATGCGCCTGGCGCTGAGCCCGAAGGAGTTCGCGGTTCTGGAGTACCTGCTCGGCGCCGACGGCCGTGTCGTGTCCGCCGAGGAACTGCTGGAACGGGTGTGGGACGAGGCGACCGACCCGTTCACGACCACCGTCAAGGCCACGATGAACCGGCTGCGGTCCAAGCTCGGCCCACCACCACTGATCGAAACCGTCCAGCAGGGCGGCTACCGGATAGGTGATGCCCATGCGCCTTCGTGACCTGCTCCGCCCGAGCGTCTCCCCTTCTCTGTCACTCCGGACCGTGCGCATGCGTCTCACGGCCTTGTACGGCGCACTGTTCATGATCTCCGGCGCGGTCCTTCTCACGATCACTTACTTGCTCCAGCGCCGCACCAGGTGGGTGGTCTTGGACAACACCGGCAATGCGCGGGAAATCCGCAAGCACCTGAATCAAATGAAGGAAGCACAGCTGCGCGACTTGCTGACGCAGTCCGGGATCGCTTTCGCGATCATGGTGGTGATCTCGATCGCGCTGGGCTGGCTGGTCGCCGGACGTGCCCTGCGGCCACTGCGCACGATGACCACCACGATCCAGCAGATCTCCGCCCGTAACCTGCACGAACGGCTCGCCGTCATAGGACCTCGCGACGAGATGAAAGACCTCGCCGACACGGTCGATGGCCTGCTCGGCCGTCTGGAGACCGCCCTCAACGCGCACAAGCGGTTCGTCGCCAACGCCGCACATGAACTGCGCACGCCGCTCACCCTGGAGCGTGCGCTCCTGGAGGAGACACTCACCGACCGTGAGGCCACACTGGAGTCCTACCGGGCGACCGCAGAGCGATTGCTCGCGATCAGCAAGGACCAGGGGCAGTTGCTGGAAGCCCTGCTCACGCTCGCCAGCAGCGAGCGTGGTCTCGACCGCCAGGAGCCCTTCGATCTGTCCGATCTCGCCCGTCAGGCCCTCGACTCATCAAGCCTTGAGGCGGACGCGCGCGACGTGCGCATCTATACCCGGATCGCGCCCGCCCCGTCCGCAGGCGACCCCGCGCTGGCCGGACGCCTCATCGCCAATCTCATCGAAAACGCCGTGCACCACAACGTGACCGGCGGCCACGTGGAAGTCGCGACCCAGACCAGGACCGGGCGGGCGTCCGTCTCGGTGGTCAACAGCGGACCGGTCATCCCCCCGCAGCAGGTCGGCCGGCTCTTCGAGCCCTTCCAGCGGCTCGGCGGACGGACGGCGCGCGGCGACGGCCACCACGGCCTCGGCCTTTCGATCGTCCACGCCATCGCGACGGCGCACGGCGCTGACATCACCGCACACGCCCGCCCGGGCGGCGGCCTCTCCGTCGAGATCAGCTTCCCCGCGAACAGCCGCACCCAGGTGCCAGTACACGCACACGCCTGACAACCTGCGGCGACGCGCGACCCAGGCTGATGTTTGGCTTCGGGTCAGCGAAGGGAGGTGATGATGTCGGCCACCTCGTTGGGCATCGAGAGGAACGGCGAGTGGGAGGCGCCGACCGTGGCGAGGTCAAGCCGCAGCGCGCCTAGCTGGGCCGGGTCGCCCTGCAACAACGGCGCGACCTGGTCATCGGCGGCCTCGGGCATCCGCGTGTATGCCGCCGCCGACACGTCGGATGCCGGCATGTACGCAGAAAGGTACGCCGCGTGCGCAACCAGTTCGGGCGTCTGCTGGGCCACTCGCGTCAGTACGGGGCCGGCGGCGCTATGGGCGACCACCGTCACCGGCTCGCCACCGCCAATCCGCTTGATCTGCGAAGTCAGCAACTCGGCCGCATCGTCGAGGCTCACGCCCGCAAGGGGCGAAACCTCCGTGCTGACTGCCTCTGGGTTGTACGGGTGTTCGGCGAACCACCGAGGACGGCGGGCGTACAGCCCGTGCCCCGCCATGTCCACCGCAACGGCCAGGCGACCGGCGGCTGCCACATGGGGGATGACTTCGCTCCAGCACCAGGAGCCGTGCCAAAAACCGTGAACGAATACCAGCGTGGACATTTATTCTCCCTGTGATGTCTACGTCAAAGCCCGGAGGGCCTGGCGGGCACCCAGATCTTCGCCCGCGACCCCGCGGCGACCGCGGCGGACTGACCCCTTCCTCCCACGCTCGGCCAGCCGCAACGCAAGGTCAGTGAGGGCGAACATCCCGATGCCGGGGGCTCCGCTTCCCCGTACCCCCCGTCGGGGGTGGTTCGATACGCCGCACCTGGCGCGGGTTCACAGGTGACCTAGGCGCCATAGCCCCCTGGGGCCATTCGGCGATGGACCTGCGGCACCTACCCCGGGCGACCTGCGGATCGGCATAGTGGCTCGCGCCATAAGCCGATTTTGCGCCGATCCCCAGGAGAACGCCGTGCGTCCGATCCAGCGTTACCTCGCTGCCGGAATGATGACCGCCGCCACCCTCGGCACAACCGCCGCGATCGCCCCCGCCGCCCAGGCCACCGAGGCCGCCCACGCCGCCGAGGCCGCCGCTGGACCGTGCAACCTGAAGAAGCCCTACAAGTCCATTCCGGTCCCGAAGAGCAGCGACCCGGCGGTGAAGCTCAGCGTGGGCTTGGCCAAGGTCGACCCCCTGGACCCCAAGGACGTGAAGCGGACGAGGTTCAGGGTCCTGTACTGCCCCAACAAGGCCGACAAGAAGCACCTCGACGGCAGGTCGAATAAGGTCGTGCTCAAGGTCACCCTCACCAAGGGCAAGAAGACCTACACCAACAAGTGCGAAGTGGCTCAGTACTTCCGCCGCGACCTCCGGATCAACGACGGACGGCCGCTGGGCCATAACTGCTACCAGGTCGCCCCCAAGAGCCCGAAGGGCTGGAAGGCCACCGGGGTGCTGACCTACGACGTCGTCACCGACAAGCGCGGGCCGTTCACCTACAAGGTGACCAACTCCAAGCTCAAGTGAACGCCTGGGGGCATGAATCTCCTGCGTGAGTCAGCCAGCCGCATCTGGCACCGACAGCGCTCGGGAGCTGGAGTGCTCATCCGCGCGAGAGGGATCTCTCGCCGTTCCCGCCGATGAGCACTCCGGCCCGTCGCGACAGGTGGGTACCGCAGGTGCGTTGTGACATGCGGACCGGGGTGAGCTGGTCTGGCCCGATCTCGACGTCGCCCAGTTCGGCGTGAGCCGCCGGAGGAACTACCGCGTCAGGATCTCGCCGGCCATTTTCGTCGCTGGCAGTTGCGAGGCCGGTTCCAGGCCGGGCTCGTCGGCCAGCGGGTACGCCAGGTCCGGCACAGCCGTCAGCCGGCTCCTCAACGGCGGCGGCGACTGTGTCGAGGTCGCTCTCGCCTGGCGTAAGAGCAGCTACAGCGGCCAGGGCGGCGGGGACTGTGTCGAGGTCGCAGCCCCAGAGACACTGCACCTTGCGCGTGACTCCAAGGATCCGAGCGGTACGGTTCTGGCGTTCGCGCCCGCGGAGTGGTCAGCCTTCGTCGCCCGCGTGAAGCAGAACGAGCACGAGCTTCCCTAGGCGGCCGACCGCGCAGCCTCAGGACCCTGGCGCTTCGCGCTAGGGTCTGTCGCGTTCTCGCAGCTCCACGTGACCCGCACATCCCGTTCAGCTTCCCCCACGCGATCATGTCTACCCGGACAGCCCGCAAGCCGATCAACCGCAGTCCATGATCAGCGGCGAAGCCGCTTCCCTCTATCTCATTGTCGTTTCTGCCCGGGGGCGACCCCCGGATACGCGACCGCCCCGCCGGGCGCTGGCTCGGCGGGGCGGAGACT
Source organism: Actinomadura sp. 6N118 (assembly GCF_044326415.1). Lineage (NCBI taxonomy): Bacteria > Bacillati > Actinomycetota > Actinomycetes > Streptosporangiales > Thermomonosporaceae > Actinomadura > Actinomadura sp. 6N118. The sequence goes on from NZ_JBIRAZ010000010.1 coordinate 127,980, forward strand.
GGGCGTTCAGATGGTCAGGTCATCGGGTGTCCTGAGCGCGGCAGGGGGGTCAGGCGCGGCAGGCGAGCTTGGTCTTGTGAAGGCGCCCGTTCCACTCCGGCTTCTGCCCGTTCGCCTCGGCGTCCTCGTAGAGGGCGAAGATGCTGATGCAGAGGCCCTTGCCCTTCCACTTGCCCTGCACCTTCACCGGACCGGCGTACCGCCGGAAGTTGCCCTGGTCGGTGTCGACGTTGTTCTTCTGGCGGTCCTCAGCCCAGCGCGAGTTCATGATCTGCAGGTACATCGGGACCTTGTCGTTGTACCGCGCGTGCCCGGGACGCTTGACCATGACGGCGCAGTTCCAGCCACTCGCCGCGGGAGAGACCGCGGAGGTGAGGCCCACGACGGTGGCCGCCGCGACGAGCACCGTGACAATGCGCTTGAACATCTGCGTTTCTCCTGGTGGAAGGCTCCGCACGGCCCGTATTGAGAGTGCGGACGCTCCGCGATGAATCGTCAGTGGCAGGTGACACACTGTGGCGCGGGAGGTGAGAAACGTGACTGCAAGCCGCCGGGGTCTCGGGCGAGAGAAGGTCCGTAAGCTGCTGGAACTCGCAGTCTGGGAGGTGGAGCTGGCAGTGGAGACCGGCCTGCTGCGGCGCCTTCCCGACCGTACGTTCGACCCCGTCAGCGTCAACGCCGCAATGGCCGATATCGAGTACTTCCGGCGTGTGCTGGCCGGTGAGCGCCGGTGCAACGCCACCGAATCGGCTGCCAGGCTCGGTATCCCCGTCGAGCGTTTCAAGAAGCTGGCACTCGTCACTGGCCTGTCCCCGGTGGTCACCGAAGAGCTCCGGAAGTACGGACGGATCCTCACCGTCCGCTACTACCGCGCACGCGATGTCGACGCCCTGGCCGACCACGTCCGTGCCGACGTCGAGCTTCGCAGCGCCGCACGGGCGGTCTCCCGCTCGCAAGCGGCCAAGAAGGCCGCACAGACCCGCAAGCGGAACCTCGCACAAGCTGCTGCGGCACGGGAGAGGTCCAGACCGCCATGCCCACCCCCGAGGACGAACCGCTCCAGATCCTTCTGTGGTGCATCGCGTTGATGAGTGTCGCGGACAAGCATCCGAAACCGCTGCGGCGTCTGAGCGGCATCGAGGACCAGCGCGTCAAGGCGCTGAGCGCACTGCTGTGCCGTGCCCGCTACTCCGACCAGGAGCTGGAGACGATGCTCACCGCGCTCACCGGCAGGGCGGCCGAGTTGGCCGACGGCCTGGTCCCGCCTCGGGATGTCGAGCGCGAGCTGGGCGTGCCCGTCACCATGATCCCCGCGGATTCTCCTCGGCTCGGTGACCACCTGTTCGCCGACGATCTTCGCCGTATGGCCGCTTCACCGCCGTCCTGGCTGCTGGCGGCAAGGGCTCAGGTGGAGTTGGAACGAGCGGCGTACACGCAGGCGCGGCACGCCGCCGAGGAGTCCGAGCGCAGGCGGCGAGCCGAACAGGAAGCCATCGCCACGGCCGCTCGTGCCGCCTCCCAGCTCTCCGACGAGTCCGTGGCGGAGCTCTTCGGCCTACCTCCCGACGTGATCAACGGTCTTCGCCCGCGCAGCGGCCGCTGGTCGGCCGAGCACATCGCCCAGCTGCTCCGCAACACTCCACCCTGGCTGCGTGACGTGACCGCGGCTCAGGAGGAGATCAGTCGTCGCCGCGCCGCCGCTCGCCGAAGGCGACGCACCTGACCCGCGTCGCGGCGGGCGGACGCATGCCGTCCGCCCGCCGCACGCGCCCGTCCTGACGTCGGCGTGGTGGTCAGGCCGTCCGTGCCGGGTCGACCTCGAAGAACTTCGCGAGGTCGTCCAGCATGGAGTGGGCGCCTTGCAGGCCTACCGCGGTCATCCAGGTGGCGTCGTTCACCTGGCGCTTCTCACCCTTCATCCGGCCCCACAGCGGGTTGTTCTTGAACTTGGTCTCGACCTGGCGGGCCTTGCCGGAGTCGTCGATGAAGGTGGTGATGAAGATCTGGTCGGCGTCCAGCTCCCTGATCCGCTCCTCGCTCATGTCGACCGCGATCTTGTCGCTGGTCGGCTGGCCCTTCGGGCGGGGGAAACCCACGTCCTTGAGGACGATCCCCGAGTAGCTGCCCTCGGTGTAGAGGCGCACGGTCGGCTCATCGGTGAAGCGCACTACCGAGATCGACGGGAGCTTGCCGTTCTTCTTCTTGATTGCGGCGCCGATGGCCTGGGCGCGGGTCTCGTACGCCTTGACCCGCTGGTCGGCGAGCTGCTCCTTGCCCAGGGCCTTGCCGACCAGCCGCACGTTGTCCTTCCAGGTCGCGCCGGTGGTCTCGGTGAAGACCGTCGGTGCGATCTGGGAGAGCCGGCCGTACAGCGCCTCGTGTCTGATCTTGGCCGAGAGGATCAGATCGGGCTTGAGTGCGCTGATCTTCTCCAGGCTGGGCTCGGCGAGCGTGCCGACCGGCTGCGCGCTTGAGGCGTGTTCGCGACCGGCCTCGCCGAGGTAGTCGGGCAGCTTCTCGGTGATGGTCCGGTAGGTGGTGTAGCCGTACACGTCGGCGTCCAGGCTGATCGCGGCGTCCAGGAAGGACTGGTCGAGCGCGACGATCCGCTTCGGCTCCTTGTAGATCTTGGTGGTGCCCATGGCGTGCTGGACGGTGCGCAGTGGTGTCCCGCCCTCGCCGTCGCCAGATGAACCGCAGGCCGTCAGGCCGAGGGTGGTGAGTGCGGCGACGGCGATCCCGGCGGCCGCGCGCCGGAGCGGCGACGTCCTCATTTGAGTATCCTTCTCGATTTAGGTCAGCCTGGCCTGTTTTAGGCGAGCCTTACCTAACCACATCGTGACCTGCGACGAAAGAGACAGCCGGTGCTGCAGTGCTGATTGAGGCGGTCCAGCGAGGGGTTTTCCGGCACCGGCCGACCGTGCTGCTCGTCCTGGCGATGCTGACCGCCCTGGCGGCGCTGGCGAGCGTCATGATCGGGGCCAGGCACGTCCCGGTGGCTGGAGTCTGGGACGCGATCTTCGCCCCCTCGGGGACCGAGGAGGACATCGTCGTACGATCCCTGCGGCTCCCGCGCACCGCGTTCGGGCTGCTGGCCGGGACCGCGCTCGGCGTGGCCGGCGCGCTGGTGCAGGGCCACACCCGCAACCCGCTGGCCGATCCCGGGCTGCTCGGCGTGACGCAGGGCGCGGCGTTCGCGATGGTGCTGAGCATCTTCACCTTCGGCGTCACGGGCGTGGGCACCTATATCTGGTTCGGGTTCGCGGGTGCACTGGCCGCCAGCGTGCTGGTCTTCGTGCTCGGCGGCGCCGGGCGCGGCGGTGCCACACCGCTCACCCTCGCGCTGGCGGGCGCCGCCGTGACCGCGTTCCTGCACGGCCTGGTCGCCGGGCTGGTACTGCTCGACGAGCAGGCCATGGACACCTACCGGTTCTGGCAGGCAGGGGCGCTGGCGGGCCGGGACGCGGACGTGCTGCCCTTGCTGTTGCCGTTCGTGCTGGTCGGGCTGGTCCTGGCGATGGCGAACGCGCCTGGACTCAACGCCCTCGCGCTGGGCGAGGACGTGGCCCGCTCGCTCGGACACCGGATCGGGCTCGCCCGCACCATCGGCATCACCGCGATCACGCTGCTGACAGGGGCCGCCGTGGCAGCTTGCGGCGCGCTGGCGTTCCTCGGGCTGATCGTCCCGCATCTGGCCCGTGCCCTGTCGGGTCCCGACCATCGCTGGTTGCTGCCGTTCTCCGGGCTGCTGGGCGCGACGCTGCTGCTGGCCGCGGATGTGACCGGGCGGCTGGTGGCCCGTCCCGGCGAGGTCGAGGTGGGCATCATGCTCGCCTTGCTCGGAGGGCCGTTCTTCATCGCGCTGGTCCGGCGCAGAAAGGCGATGCGGCTGTGACCACCGTGAAGGAGACCCCCAGCCCAGGGCCCCGAGACCCGAGACCCGGGCCGCGGGCACTGCGGGCGGGCCCGGTGTCGTTCCGGGTACGGACCCGTCCCCTCCTGCTGGTCCCCGCCGGGCTCGCCGTCCTGGCGCTGCTGATGGCCCTGAACATCGGTCGCGGCGACTACCCGATCGGTGTCGGCGACGTCGTCCGCACGCTGCTCGGCAGCCCGGAGAACCGGTTCGTCGTGATGGAGCTGCGGCTGCCGCGTGCCCTCACCGGGGCACTGGTCGGCGCCGCGCTCGGGCTGTCCGGCGCCCTCACCCAGTCGATCACCCGCAACCCGCTGGCCAGCCCCGACACCCTCGGCATCGGCCAGGGCGCCAGCGTCGTCGTGGTCGCGCTCACCGTCGCGACCGGCAGTGCCGCCGGCGGCGCGGGCGGCGCGCTCGCCGGGATCGGCATCCCGCTCGCCGCGCTGGCGGGCGGCCTGGTCAGCGGCGTGCTCGTCTACATGCTGGCCTGGCGGAGCGGCCTGGACGGCTACCGGCTCGTCCTGGTCGGCATCGGCTTCGCCGGTGTGGCCTCCAACATCAAGTGGTGGCTGCTGGCCCTGGGCGACGTCAATGACGCAAGCCGCGCGATGGCCTGGATCACCGGCACCCTGAACGCGCGCGGCTGGGAGCATGTCCGGCCCGTCGCGCTGGCCCTGGCCGTGCTGGTCCCGCCCATTCTGATCGGCGCGTTCGCCCTCGGCTCGCTGCGGCTGGGCGACGAACCCGCCCGCGGCCTCGGCCTGCGGGTGAACCTGGACCGCTCGCTGCTGATCCTGGCCGCCATCGTGCTCGCCTCGATCGCCACCGCCTCCGCCGGACCGGTCGAGTTCGTCGCTCTGGCCGCCCCGCAGATCGCGCTGCGGCTGGCCGGCACGTCCCAGCCCCCGCTGGTCGGGTCGCTGGTCACCGGGGCCGTCCTCACCGTCGGCGCCGACCTCATCGCCCGCACCGCGTTCGGCGGCGTGGAACTGCCCGTCGGCGTCGTCACCGCGGTCCTCGGCGCGCCCCTGCTCGTCTACCTGCTCGTACGGTCCCGGCGAAAGGCGACCCTGTGACCCCGCCCCCTGTGACCCCCGCCCCGGACGCCCCCGCTCATTCTCTGGAGGCACGGGAGCTGCGGCTCGGGTACGGCGACCGGCTGGTCGTCGACGGCCTGTCCCTGGATCTCACCGGCGCCGGCATCACCGCGATCATCGGGCCCAACGGCTGCGGCAAGTCCACCCTGCTGCGCGGGCTGGGCCGGCTGCTGCGTCCCCGCGGCGGCCAGGTCGTCCTGGACGGCGCCGACATCGCCCGCCTCCCGACGCGGGAGGTCGCCCGGCGGATGGCGGTGCTGCCGCAGGCCCCGCAGGCACCCGAGGGCCTCACCGTCGCCGACCTGGTCGCGCGCGGACGGCATCCGCACCAGGCGTGGTACCGCCAGTGGTCCACCGGCGACGAGAGGGTCGTGAACGCGGCGCTGGCGAGGACCGACATGCTGGAGCACGCCGAACGGCCGATGGAGGAGCTGTCGGGCGGGCAGCGGCAACGCGTGTGGATCTCCATGGCGCTGGCCCAGGACACCGGCCTGCTCCTGCTCGACGAGCCCACCACCTACCTCGACCTGGCCCACCAGGTCGAGGTACTGGAACTGATACAACGCCTGCACGCCGACGACGGCCGCACCATCGTCATGGTCCTGCACGACCTCAACCTCGCCGCCCGCTACGCCCGCCGTCTCGTCGCGATGCGTGACGGCGCCGTGGTCACCCAGGGCACCCCGGCCGAGGTCCTCACCGAGGCGATGCTGGAGGAGGTGTTCGGCCTCCCCGCCCGCGTGATCGAGGACCCGGTCACCGGCGCGCCACTGGTCATCCCGCTGGGCTCGCACGCCACCCCGCGCGACCCCGCTCAGACGGGCACGTAGCACGGGGAGACAGGCACGTAGCGCGGGATCCTCGATCATCCTGTCAATGATCGCTGGGGCCTCACTTTCGTGACCTTGAGGGAGACTCTTAAGAACTTTTGATCCATCTCTCCGCTGGCCGCGTCGTATGCACCAAAAGGGGCGAATAGCCCATTGGGCAGGGAGCGGCCGGGGGAAGAGAGCGGAAGCGAGGCGTTTGCATGGCGGGCGACGGCGACAGGGTTCTGAGCGGGGACCGGCTGCGCGGAGTGCTCGACCTGTTCGAACGGCTCAGGGGGCGGCCGCCCTGGCGATGGCGCGAGCGGCTGCGCCCGCTGCTCCTCCTGCTCGGCCCCGGCAACCACACCGGCCAGGTGGCCGAGATCTTCACGAAGCGGTGCGAGGACGAGCGGGCACCGGTCTCGCACATCGCCGCGGACACCACCGCCACCGATGTCGCCGGCGTCCTGCGGGAGGCCAAGCGCGAGCTGTCCCAGCCCAGCAGCCGTCCCAGGGGCGAACCGCCGCTGCGGTTCCCGCTCCTGGAGATGGCCCTCTGGCTGCGCGATCTCCGCGAGATCCGGCTGGCCGGAGACAGGCCACCTCCCCGCAACGCCTCGGCAGCCGAACGAGAGAACCACCAACTCGTCCGGGAACTGACCCACCCTCCCATCGGCGACAACGAGAACGCCCGCCGCCGCGAGCTCAACCGGGTCATCCGCCGCCGCGGCCGCGACGTCCTGCGTGACGTGGACGAGGGGCACCGCAGCAGGCCTGCGACCTTCCTGGCCTTCCTCGAACAGATAGCCCCGATCGGGATCGCTGTCGTCGCGCTGGTCAGCGCCGGCACCGCGGCCGCCCTGGACCTCGCGGCGGCCGTGCTGGCGGCGGCGGTCGGGCTGGCGTTCGTGACCGTGCAGATCCTCGCGCGGACGCGCGGCTGGTACGGGGTGCGCAGGTTCGCCTGGTTCCTCAGGCAGCCCTACTTCGATCGCGACCCCACCGGCTTCCTCGGCTTCGCGCTCGGCGTCGTCGACCCGCGCCCGGTCGAACCCGACGACCAAGGGGAGCAGCTCGATCTGCTGCTGGTCGCCGCCTTCCTGGAGGACCTGCGCCGCAACTACCGGCGGGACGTCCGGCGTGCCGCCTGGGCACGGGTCCGCTACCCGGCCCTGGTCTTCGAGCACCTCTCGCCCGGCCATGCCGGTGTGACGTTCATCGAGCTGGCCGAGCGGGTCCGCGCCGACAACCAGCGCGACCGCGCCCTGCCCGACTTCGACCCGCTGGTGATCACGGCCGGCGTCGATCCGACCACGCCCGCCGACGACGCCCCCTCCGCCCCGTCCGGGCCCCGGCTGGTGGACCGGCTCGCGCAGGCCGTCCGCGTGGACCTGTGGCCAGGGGAGCCGGAGAACGTCATCGGCGCGCGTGGCCTGTGGGACCGCTATCGGCGCGAGCAGCAGCGCGTCGGGGCGCTCGGCTTCCGCCGGGAGCTGCGGGTCGACGTCACCCTGGACCCGGGCGGTGACCTCCCCCCGGTACGTCCGGCGCGGCGCCGCCCCCGAATCGCCCATCCAGCCCTGCCCTGGATCGCGATGGTCGCGGTGGCGGCATCGTCCATCTCGGTGATCTCCTTGCAGGCGGTGAAGTACTGCTCCCCCTTCCAGATCAAGCGGACGGAGGACGGCGAGTGCATCGGCATCACCGACGGCTCGTTCCACTTCGGCGAGAACTCCCGGGGCAAGAACAACGACAACCGGCTGTCCCCGGTGATGGCCCGCATCAAATCGCTGAACGACGAGGTCGCGCGGTCGGGCAAGCCCTATGCCACGGTCGTCTATCTCGGCCCCGTGACCGCCGACCCGTCGATCAAGAACCGGCAGATCGACCTGCTCGCCGGCGCCCAGGGCGAGCTGGTCGGGCTGGCCATCGCGCAGCAGCGGTTCAACGACGCCACTCAGAACCTGCGGCTGCGGGTGCTGGTGGCCAACGCCGGCGCCAAGTTCCGGCACGCCGGGCAGGTCGCCGAGCAGATCCGCGAGCTCGCCCTGACGGATCGCTCGATCGTGGCGGTGATCGGCTTCGAGCAGAGCCGCAGGCAGACCCAGGACGCGATCAAAGTGCTGGCCAAGTCGGCGCTGCCCCTGATCGGCACGGCCAACAGCTATAACGGCACAGCCCTGCTCGACCAGGGCGGGAGCTACTCGCCCTACTACTTCCGGCTGGCCCCGCCGAACGCCAGGCTCGCCCGCCACGCGGCGTACTGGGCCCGCAATGGCCAGGTGGGCGGCAGGCGCGCCCGCACCGCAGATGTGATCTATGACGGGGACCCGGACGACCTCTACAGCAAGGACCTGGCCGTCGGCTTCCAGAAGGCGTTCCTGCCCGGCAAGGCGACCATGCTCCCCTACCGCGACCCAGGTGAGCTCGACAAGGCCGTGCGGCAGGCCTGCCTGAACCCGCCGGACCTCTTCTACTACGCGGGCCGGTCCGACGAGTTCCGCTCGTTCGTCAACGTCCTGGAACTCGCCTGCCCCAAGCGGGGGCGGCTGGTGCTGGCCGACGACGAGATCGCCAAGTACGTCAGCGACAACGCCGTCGAGATCGGCCGCAAGGGCACCTTCGAGCTTTACTTCACCCCGCTGGCCGCCCGCGAAGCGTGGACACCCCGCTGGATCGGGGACCAGGCGCCGCAGACCTTCTACTCCGACTACGAGCCCGCCGTCGAGGAGATGGCCGGTAAGGACGCCCCGGCCGACCAGAGGCCGTCGGTGACACGGGCCGCGGTCAGCTACGACGCGGCAACGCTGATCGCGAACGTCGCCAACCGGGTCTTCTGGGAGCAGCGGGCACAGCCGTCGGCGGGCGCGGTGTTCGCGGCGCTGAACGACACCGAACGCGACGTGCTGCGCAACGGAGCGAGCGGCGTGCTCCGTTTCGGCCCTCTTTCCAGCGGCCACCAGGTGCGGGACAAGCCGGTGCTGCTCGCCACGGTGCGGCCCGACGGCACGACCGAGGTCAAGCAGGTCTGCGGCAAACTGGTCGCGAGCAACCAGAACAACAAGGCCGACTGCCCACCCGCAAGCTGAGCTCGCGCAGGCTGAGTTGACGCAACGCGGCCGACGAGCGGGCCCTCACGCATGGTTACAGAGGGCAATGGAGATATTGTAATTTGTAGTACATTTGACGGGCTCTGTTGTAGGTTATGTAGCCTGACCTGCGACAACCGGGGTCCCCTGCGAGGGCGGGAACGGGCAGCGATGGACACCTATAAGAGCATCGGGGGTTCCGGCACGGAGGTCGACGCCGCCGTTGCCGTGGTGGACGAGCGGGGCATCATCGTGTCCTGGAACAGCGCCGCCGAGCGCCTGCTGGGACACGCCGCCGAAGAAGTCATGGGACGTCCCGCTGCGGACCTGCTGGCAGCGGATCTTCCGGCGCCGGCCCGCCAGTGCCTGGCCGAGCAGCGAGCCTGGAACGGCCCCCTCCAGCTGCGGCACCGGGACGGCAGCCGCGTGGACGTGGAGCTGCTGGCCCAGCCGAGCCGCGACGGCGACGGCTCCCTGCGCTGGCTTCTGGTCACTCTCACCGCGCCGCCCGCCGGACAGGACGTGTCCCTCACGGACCGGGCGTTCACCCAGTCGGCCTTCGCCCTCGCGATCAACGCTACGGACCTGCGGTGCCTGCGGGTCAACGAACGCATGTGCCAGATGTGCGGGGTCACCGAGGACGCCCTCCGCGGACGGCGCGTCACCGAGGTCCTGCCCGGCCCTCAATGGGAGGCGCTGGAGCTGTACATGCGCTACGTCCTGCAGACGGGCGAGCCGGTGCACCGGGAGACCTACCGCCGGGTCCCCACCGAGACCCGCGAACGCGCCTGGTCCGTCTCGATCTCCCCGCTGAAGGACGAGACCGGCCGGACGCTGGCCCTGTGGATCGGGGTCCTCGACATCACCGAGCAGTACTGGGCCCGGCAACGGCTCACCCTGCTGAACGAGGCCGGCGCCCGCATCGGCACCACCCTGGACGTCACCCGCACCGCCGAGGAACTGGTCAACACGTTCGTGCCGCGGCTCGCCGACTTCGCGCTCGTCGATCTGCTCGGCGCCATGCTCAGCGGCGACGAGCCGATCCTGGGCCCGCTCACCGGCACGATCGCGCTGCGCCGCGTCGCCCACCAGTCCGTCCACGAGGGCGTCCCCGAGGCCGTGGTCGCCCCGGAGGAGATCGACTTCCATCCGGCGGACTCCCCGATGGCACGCTGCCTGGCCACCGGCACGCCATTGCTGACCACCATCGACGACCCGGCGTTCATGCCCTCGCTCAGCTTCAACCCGGCGCGGGCGGCCAGCGCCCGCACGCACGGGATCCACTCGGTCCTGGCGGTACCGATCCGCGCCCGCGGGGTCGTCCTCGGCGTCGCCGTCCTCGCTCGGGGCCGCCGCCCGGACCGCTTCCAGCAGGACGACGTGCTGCTCGCCGAGGAGCTCACCGCCAGGGCCGCCGTCTGCCTGGACAACGCCCGCCGCTACACGCGCGAGCGCGCAACCGCCCTGGCCCTGCAGCGCAGCCTGCTGCCGCAGCGGCTCCCGGAGCAGTCGGCCGTGGAGGTCGCCACCCACTACCTGCCCGCCAGTTCCCAAGCCGGGGTGGGCGGGGACTGGTTCGACGTGATCCCGCTGTCGGGCGCCCGGGTCGCGCTGGTCGTCGGCGACGTCGTCGGCCACGGCCTGCACGCCTCGGCGACCATGGGCCGGCTGCGCACCGCCGTGCGCACGCTCGCCGACGTCGACCTGCCACCTGACGAACTGCTCACCCGCCTTGACGACATCGTCGGCCGGCTCGGCGCCGAGGCCGAGGCCGACGGCGACGACGACGCCGGGGTGGACATCGGCGCCACCTGCCTGTACGCGGTGTACGACCCGGTCTCGCGCCGGTGCACCCTGGCCCGCGCCGGCCACCCGCTGCCCGTGCTGGTCACCCCGGAGGGCGACGTCGACTTCCTGGACCTGCCCGCCGGCCCTCCGCTCGGACTGGGCGGCCTCCCGTTCGAATGCGCCGAGATCGACCTGCCCGAGGGCAGCACCCTCGCCCTCTACACCGACGGCCTGGTCGAGTCCCGCCACCACGACATCGACGTCGGGCTCGAACGGCTGCGCCGCGCGCTGGCCCATCCGGGCCCGTCCCTGGAGGCCACCTGTGACTCCGTCCTCCAGGCCGTGCTGCCCGACCGTCCCCTGGACGACGTCGCCCTGCTTGTGGCCCGCACCCGCGCCCTGGACTCCGAACGCGTCGCCACCTGGGGTGTGCCCGCCGACCCCGCCCGCGTCGCCGACGCCCGCAAACAGGCGACCAAACAGCTCACCGACTGGGGCCTGGACGACTCCGCCTTCGTCACCGAGCTGATCGTCAGCGAGCTGGTCACCAACGCGATCCGGCACGCCGAGGGCCCGATCCAGCTGCGCCTCATCCGGGACCGGACCCTCATCTGCGAGGTCTCCGACGGCAGCGCCACCGCTCCGCACCTGCGCCAAGCCCGTGCCTTCGACGAGGGCGGGCGCGGCCTGCTCCTGGTGGCACAGCTCACCCAGCGCTGGGGCACCCGCCAGACCCCGCACGGCAAGACCATCTGGGCCGAGGTCGCACCGGCCCTCGGCTGAACAGGCGCGAAGCGCTGCTCAGTGACAGCTGCTCAGTGACAAATGGGGACGCTCACAGGAGGGACAACTCCTGTGCTCGCCGCACCGCCTCTCCTCTTCGCGTCACGGCCAGTTTGCGGTAGATGCTCTTCAAATGGGTTTTGACCGTGTTCGCGGACAGGTACAGGGTCGAGGCGATCTCTTCTGTCGTCATCAACTGCGCCACGGACTGCAGCACCTCCAGTTCCCGCGGGCTGAGCTGCTCCACCGGCGCCGCCCCGTGCCCGTCCGGAGAGACCGCCGACCCGGTTCTCACGGCCAGTCCCAGCGGCTCCAGCAGCAGGTGATACGAGTGCAGCACCTCGGGATCCTGGTCCAGGACGGGGAGCAGCCAGCTTCGTGACATCGCGAAGGGCCGCCTGATCTCCTCGCGTCGGGCCAGGCGGAGAGCCCGGTGCAGGGAGCGGCGGCCTCGACGCCGGTCACCGTTCCGGTAGCACAGACAAGCATCGAGCAACCAGGCCTCGACGAGCACGTCCATCGGCGCCCTGGAGGACTGACGCAGGGCGTCCCTGAGCATCGCGGACACGGCGCCGTCCGCGCCACTGCTCACCTCGACCCGTGCCAGCGCGAGTACCGATTCGAGGGTCGCCCGCCCTCCGGCACGTTCCGCATCCCGCCGTGCCGCCTCGATTTCGCCGCAGGCCACGTGAGCTTCGGCGGCCACAAGGGCCAGCCGGCGTTCGAGCCAGCCGGGCCGCTGGATGATCGCATCGGCCGCTCGCAGGTCTTCCAGGGCGTGCTCGGGCCGTCCCTGGCACAGGTCAGCGCGGGCTTTGACCAGGCGCTGGATGGCGTTCGAGAGGGGATCGGCGTAGCCGTTGAACGCCTGTGCCGCCCGGCCGAGCTCGATCCGGGCCTCTTCGAGGCGCCACCGTTCCACATCGCCCCAGGCACACGCCAGATGTGCCATCGCGACTTCACGGCCCTCCGGTGACGCCGACACATCGGGGAGCCGCCGGGCCCGGTTCGCCAGATGGGCGGCCCGCGCGACGTTGCCGAGCAGGGCCTCGGTGAGCGCCAGATCGCTGAGGCACCGCATCATCTGGGCGTCTCCTCCCGCCTGCTCGGCCGCGGTCAGCGCCTCGCCGAACAGGCGTGCCGCCTCGGGCAGTTCTCCGTGCCACACGTGAGCAGCCCCTTGTCCCGACAGCGCCAGCGCCCTCAGCTCCGGACGGTCGTCGATCAGCCGGCCCGGGCCCTTCCGCAGCAAGGCCGCCGCTTCACCGGAGGCACTGGCCGGGTCGGCGAAGGCGGTCACACCGGGTCGGCAGAGCTCGACGGCCGCCAAGCACAACCGCGCCAGCCCCGCGGCATCGCGCGGCGATCGCCGGAGAACCCTCTTGGCATGGTGCACCGCAGCCGCGCATGAGGCGCCGTCCCCGCGTCTCGCAGCGACCGCAGCGGCCACGATCGCCGGTTCCGGCTCGGCGCTCCTGAGGGCGGTTGCCTCCGGCATCCCTTCGAACAGGCCGGACAGCGTCTCCGGCGGCCTCAGGCCGAGGACGAGACCGATCGCGAGCCGGTCGACGACCATCCGCGTTGCGCACTGCCAGTCCCCCGTCTGGACGGCCTGTCGCACGGCCTCGAGCAGCAGCCCCGACCGCTCGAACCATGCCGCCGCTCGCTGATGCAGTACGGGGACCTTGCCAGGTGATTCATGCCGGAGGATCAGCCGTAGCGCTTCACCGAACATGTGGTGATAGCGATACCAGCCTTGTCCCAGCGGCACCACGAACGCGTTCTGCCGGACCATGTCCGGAAAGGCCCGGCCCGCCTCACCGGCCAGCACGCCTGCCAGCTCGGTATTGACGCGTTGCACGACGCTCGTCGACAGCAGTAGCCGCCGCACGTCGGGCGGCTGGGCATCGACGACCTCCTCCATCAGATAACCGACGACGGCCTGGTCGTCGCCGGCGAACCGGGTGGCGAACGCCTCGGGATCAGGGTGCTTCTCCATCGACATCGCGGCGAGCCTGATTCCTGCGGGCCAGCCGCCCGTTCGCTCGCGGAGCGCTCGTTGCGACGCCTGCGTCAGCCGCACACCGTGCTGGGCCAGAACCTCGGCGATCTCGTCGTCCTCGAAGGCCAGGTCATCGGCACGGATCTCGGTCAGTTCGCCTGCGAGCCGATGGCGGTGGAGCGGAAGGGGCGAATCACTGCGCGAGAGAACGACTGCCCGGAAACCCGGACCCGCATGGCGCAGCAGATGGTTCACCACCTCGGCGGGTGCCGTGCCGGGCCTCGCAGGGAAGTCGTCGACCACGACCGCGATGGGGGTGCCGGCGTCCAGAAGGGCCGCCGTGATCGCTGTGATCATGTCCTTCCCCTGGACATCGGTGTCGCAGGGACCTTGCAGCGTGGCGGCCACGTCGATGCCCGCTTGGGCCAGGCTCCTGCTCAGGGAGACGCAGAACCCCTGGACGGTCTCCGTCGAATCGTCACAGGCGACCCAGCAGGTGATCGGTTGCGGCGATCCCGTCCCATTGGCCGCCCACGCCAGCGCCGTGATCGTCTTTCCCGCCCCCGGAGGCCCGGTGATCACGGTGAGCTCGCCCCGGACCCCGGCGCGCACGCGTTCGGTCAGGCGGGGACGCGCGATGACCCAGTCGGGAAGGTGCGGCAAGGAGCCGGTCGGTTCGCGTCTCTTGTCCGTCGCCGGTTCATCCGTGGAAGCCCTCCCCGCGATCATGAAGCTCACCCCCGAGAGGGGTCGTTGTGCGATTCAGTGGCGCTTCGGCCAGGGTGACCCCCCGTATTCCCCTCCCTACCCCTCGGCGCTCCACCTCACCTTGTCTGGGTGATGCCGTCCCGTCGGGGCTCGAATAACCATGTGCAGGAAGGCGTCGGTCGCCCCGGGCACGAATCGGCGGAGGGGAATCGCAGCGCTGATGCCGGAGGGAGGAAGCTTGGATCTCCGGGTGCTTCCGCTGGCCGTCACCATGATGGTGGGACCGCAGATCATGTCCGCCATCATCCTGGTGACCACCAAGCAGGCCGTACGCGCGTCCCTGGCCTTCCTCCTGGGCGTGGCCACCGCCACGGTGGCCGGAGTCGCCATCAGCCGGGGCGTCTTCGCGCTGCTGGGCAGTGGCGTCTCGCTTGGCAGCCCTTCCGACACCGGATCGGCGGGGACCATCATCCAGCTCGCACTCGTCGCCCTCCTGCTCGCCGCGGCGGTGAAGAGCTATGTGAAGCGGGAGACGGCCACGCCGCCCAAGTGGCTCGGCACGCTGATGGACGCGGATCCCGGCCGGGCACTCACGATCGGCTTTCTGGTGATCATGCTGATGCCCTCGGACATCGTGATCATGCTGACGGTGGGTGCAAACCTGGAACACAACGACGCGGGCGTGACCGCGGCACTGCCGTTCATCGCCGCCACCGTTGTGATCGCAGCGCTGCCACTGCTGGCCCTGCTGATCTTCCGCAAGCACGCGGACCAGGCCATGCCCCGGGTCCGGGAATGGATCAACACCCACAGCTGGGTGGTCAACATCGCCGCCTACGTGATCTTCATCGTGCTCATCGTCTGATCGCGTGATCTGGAACCTGGTCGTTGCGAGGGGTGATCCCACATGAGCGAGTCCGACCGCCGGCCGGACGACGGACCCGGCCTGCGGGAATCCACGGCCGGCGACACCGCCGAGATGGAGCGGGAACTGGAGCGGCTGCGCGCCGAGACGGCGGAGCTGCGCGCTCGCCTCGCGAAGGCGGAAGCGAAGGCAGGGGCGGAGGCGAAGGCAGAGGCTCCCGTCCGCGCTGCCCGTCCCGCCCTGTTGCTCGTACGACAGGCGATCGCCGCGGTGCTCATCACTCTGGCCGCCTTCGGCGTTGTCGCGTCCGTCATCGGCATCTGGGGAGCGCGCACCACACTCGACACCGACCGATGGGTGGCCACCGTCGCACCGCTGCCCCGGAACCCTGAAGTCAACGCCGCCGTGGCGACCTACCTCACCGACGAGATCTTCAAACGGCTCAACGCGCAACAGCGGGTGGCCGAGGCGCTGCCGCCCAAGGCCGCCTTCCTGGCCGCGCCCACGACGGACGCCGTACGGAATTACCTGCGCGGCCGAATCCAGAACTTCATGGCGACCGAGCAATTCCAGACCCTGTGGAACAACGCCAGCCGCACCGCCCACAACGCCATCCTGGCCGTCCTGGAGGGCAGGAGCGAAGTGGTGTCGGCCGGGAACGACACCGTGACGTTGAACCTGCTGCCGATCGTCAACAACGCCCTCGTCAGAATCGAGAGCGAGCTGCCCACCCTGTTCGGCAGGCAACTCGACCTGCCGGCGCTGTCCTCCGGGGAGATCCCGCCAGGTCTGCGGGCGCGCATCGAAAAGGCCCTCGGTGTCTCGCTGCCCGCCGACTTCGCCCAGATCACGCTGTACGACCGGGACGAGCTCGGTCAGCTGCAGCAGGCGGTGCTGGTGTTCAAGCGCTCCGTCGTCCTCCTGGTGACCGGCACCCTGGTGCTCTTCGCGCTGGCCCTGGCGATCTCCCCGCGGCGTCGCCGCACCCTCCTGCAGTTCGGTGTCGCGCTCGCCGTCTTCGTGACCGTGATGTCGGCCGTGCTCCGGGCTGTGAGAGACCAGTTGCTCGCCCAGGTGCCCGAAGGGGTGTACCAGCAGGGTGCCTCGGTCGCCATGCACGAGGTGTTCACCACCCTGCGGGTGCGCGGCGACCAGCTGCTCTGGATCGGCGTCGCGATCGCCGTGCTGGCCTACCTCGTGGGCCCCGGGCGTCTTCCCGTCGTCCTGCGCCGGTACACCGTCTCCGGAGCACGCGAGGCTGCGCGGGCCGCGCGCAGGGTGGGCACGAGCGACGAGCTCAGGCGATGGGCGGCACACAACCTCGACCCGCTGCGGATCGGCGGAGTCGTCGCGGCGGTGTTGGTCGCCCTGCTGTTCTCCTCATGGACGGCGTTCCTGGTCATCGTGCTCCTGCTGGCCGGATACGAGGTCCTCGTCACCCTGCTCGCCCGGTGGGGCGGTCTCAGTGCGACAAGATCACCTTGAGGGCGACGATGATCAGCCCCAGGAACAGATTGACCAGGGCCGACGCGACAACCATTCCCGCTCGCGCGCCCGCCTGGAGCGAGGCCGCCATACCCCAGCCGGCCTGACAGGCCAGAGCCACCAGAAGCGCCAGCCAGGCGGTCGTGGCGTCGGCCAGCCCCAGGAGCCAGCCCGCGCAGACCATCGCGGCCGGAGGGAAAGCGGCCTGGACCAGCGGCCAGTCGGCGGCACCGACGGACCTGATCTCCGCCCACCTCCACGCCTTGCCCCGCGCGCGATCACCCGTCAACCTGGCGTAGACGTGCGCCAGCCAGAACACCAGTCCCGTGGCCAGCAGCAGTGCCACCAGCAACGGAGCCGGCATCGGATCCTCGCGCGAACCTGATCCGGCGATCACCGAAGCGGCCAGCAACGATCCGTACACCGCGTCCGTGTAGTCGGCGCGCGTCAGGGCGTCGGCGGTCGAGCTGTCCCCGACCTTCCTCGAATTCGAGGCGCCTCTCAATCCCAGGTGCCGCCGCTAGCAGCCCTATGCGAGTACTTCGCCAGACCCCAGATCACCGCGACGTCCAGCGCGATGATCACCATGGACCACACCGGGTAGTACGGCAGGAACATGAAGTTCGCGATGGCGCTCAGCACCGCCAGGGCCATGCCGACGGCGCGAGCCCAGGCCTGCCCGGTGAACACAGCGACTCCGGCCGCGACCACCACGAGCCCGAGCACCAGGTGGATCCAGCCCCACGTCGTCACGTCCCACTTGAAGGCGTAGTCGCCGCGGATCAGATACAGGTCGTTCTCGAGGATGGCGACGAACCCCGCGATCGCCCCGAAGACCCCGGCCATGATCATCATGACTGCGGCGAAGAGGGCGAGCCCGACCGCCCAGGCGCTCACCGGCGCACGGTCTACCTTCTCCTGAGGACGCGCTCTCTGAGTCATCTCAACTCCTGTTGCCATCGGAACGAGTGGAATCGGGCCCATCGTCCGCCCATTGGGACGGTGTCCATATCACCCTCTGCGGATGAGTTTGTAGAGGTGAGCCCGCGAACACCCCCGAAGCGATCTCGTCATTTCGCTCTCAACGGCCGGCCATTCACCCGCCACGGATGATGCGGCCCGCGCACCGCCGCTGGTGCGCTCTAGCCAAGACCGCACCAGCTCCATCAACGCATGTGCGGAACCGAGCGATCACCTGTGATCGAGGAGGACCTCATGACCTCAGCGATACCTCCAGGAGCGATCGGGTCGGCGAGCCCGCAGACGTCCGGCACGCTCATCACGCGGCTGGCGACCGGCGCCTGGGGCATCGGCGTGGCCGCCGGGACCATCTCGGCATTGCTGGGCCTGGCCATCGTGACGTGGCCGGACGCCACCATCGGGGTCGTGGCCGTCCTCTTCGGCCTGAAGCTGGTGATCCACGGTGTGTACCGGGTCGTGCAGGCCATCGCGGCCGACGAGGCGAGCGGAAGCACCCGCGTTCTGCTCACCCTGGTAGGCGTGCTGTCGCTGTCCATCGGCGTGCTCGTCATGCGCGACCCGCTCCAGACCGTCGAGCTCCTGGCCATCCTCTTCGGCCTGTTCTGGCTGATCAGCGGCACCGTCGGACTCGTCGCCACGCTGACGGAGCCATCCCTGCCGGGGCGCGGCGGGGCGGCTTCCCTGGCGGGCCTGTGCATCCTCGCAGGGCTCGTCCTGCTCCTCTGGCCCGGGATCACCCTGACCGCGCTGACGTGGCTCTTCGGCCTGTGGCTCATCACCTGGGGGCTACTGACCGTGGCCCTCACCCTGTGGATCCGGCACGCCGACAGGCAACTGGCGGGCACGGGCCGATGACCTGGCGGGCACGGGCCGATGACCGATCCTTTGCCCGGCCCTATGAGCTCATCCAGGCTCTACCGGGCTCAGGGGGCGGATTTCCTGCCGGCCGGGACCGACGATCCCGCAAGAGCTCTCAGGCACCTCGTTCCACGCGCCTTGGAGATCGCGCAGTGGCTCCGAGACGACGAACCGCGTGGCGGTCCCCAGCTCATGGAGTACTTCAAGCTCCGGATGGAGCTTCCGTAGCTGCACGACGTCGGTGGAGTAGAAAAGGGACCTCGATCGTCCTTCACTGGAGTAGCGGAAGGCCCAGATCGACTCGCCGTCGCTCGTGGCCACGGTCATCTGGACCGGAAGGGCGATGCCGTGGCGCCGGCCGGATGCCTCGACGAAGCCAATGGCGCGGGCGACCGCACCCGGGGGGTCATCGGTCAGCCCGTACGTGAGCGCCAGGTAGAACAGGGCCTCCGAGTCGGTCGATCCCTCGATCTCGGGGTACAGCGACGGGTCCACCGC
Organism: Actinomadura sp. 6N118; assembly: GCF_044326415.1. Taxonomy (NCBI): domain Bacteria; kingdom Bacillati; phylum Actinomycetota; class Actinomycetes; order Streptosporangiales; family Thermomonosporaceae; genus Actinomadura; species Actinomadura sp. 6N118. The sequence goes on from NZ_JBIRAZ010000010.1 coordinate 146,859, forward strand.
CAGCATCATGTCGCGCTTGAGGTCGTGGAATCCCGCGATGGCCCCGTTGTGCATCCACAGCCAACGGTCGTACCGGAAGGGATGGCAGTTGCTGCGCTGCACCGGTGTGCCGGTGGAGGCCCGGATGTGCGCGAACAGCAGCGGAGTGCGGATCTGCCGGGCGATCTCACGCAGGTTCGGGTCGTTCCAGGCCGGATCGGTGTTCTTGAACACCGCGGGGACCGGACCGTCGCCGTACCAGCCCATTCCGAAACCGTCGCCGTTGGTCGTCTCCACCCCGAGACGGGCGTGCATGCTCTGGTCGATGAGGGAATGATGCGGTCTGAACAGCAGGTCCTCGGCGGGAAGGGGATCACCGAAATAGGCCATCCATCTGCACATCGCTACCTCGCATCGATCAGACGCCGACAGTGCGTCGCATGAGCTCGGTTGGGCCAGGCCAAGGTCGATGTCCTCGCCCTCATCTCATTCCAGGGCTGGAGCGCGGACCGTGCATCACCTCATCTGGGTGATGCGGACCAGACGCAATGGCGACGCAATAGCGACAAGTGTGTATGGGGAGGCCTGGCCATGACGACGACCCGTAGCGATCACCCGAGCCCTTCCGAGCGTGCCGGGTACGGCAAGGCCGCGCGTGTGGAAGTCCCCCGCAGCGGTCACGCCGGATTCGAGCCGGACGAGAAGCGTCCGGATCCCATCGACGTCCTCGAGCGGCAGTCCGCCGAGCGCGTACCGGAACTGGTGCCGATCCGGTATGGCCGCATGCTGGAGTCACCGTTCCGGTTCTACCGGGGCGCAGCCGCGATCATGGCCGCGGATCTGGGGGCCGTGCCCCACACGGGGATCACGACACAGCTGTGCGGCGACGCGCACCTGCTGAACTTCCGGCTCCTCGCCTCACCCGAGCGTCATCTGATCTTCGACATCAACGACTTCGACGAGACCCTGCCCGGCCCGTTCGAATGGGACGTCAAGCGGCTCGCCACCAGCCTCGTCATCGCCGCCCGCGCCAACGCCTTCACGGTGGGGGAGCGCAGCGCCATCGTGCAGAGCTGCGTCCGCGCCTACCGGCAGCGGATGCACGACTTCGCCGGCATGCGCACCCTCGACGTCTGGTACGCCCAGGACGACGCCGACCAGATCCAGGCGATCTTGTCGGACCGGCTGAACAAGACCCTCCGCCGGCGGGCCTCCCGAGCGATGGCCAAGGCCCGCACCCATGACAACGTTCAGGCATTCGAGAAGCTCACGCGGCTGACCGATGGCGGCGTGCGCCGTATCAACCCCGATCCGCCGCTGATCACCCCCATCGGGGATCTGCTTCCGGACGCGGAACGCGCCGAGCTCGAGCAGACGCTGCGAGGGCTGATCGACAGCTACGGCCGCAGCCTCTCCCTTGAGCGCCGGTATCTGCTCAGCCGGTTCCATCCGGTGGACATGGCACGCAAGGTGGTCGGTGTCGGCAGTGTCGGCACCCGCTGCTGGATCATCCTGATGCTGGGCAGGGACGACGAGGACCCGCTGCTGCTGCAGGCCAAGGAGGCCGGGGAGTCGGTCCTCGCCCCGTACGCCGCCGCCGGTCAGCACGACAACCAGGGCCAGCGCGTCGTGGCCGGGCAACGGCTGATGCAGGCGGCCGGCGACATCTTCCTGGGTTGGGACAGAGTCGCCGGTATCGACGGCCGCCGACGCGACTTCTATGTGCGGCAGTTGCGCGATTGGAAGGGAATCGCCCGGCCCGAGACGATGCCGCCGGACGTGATGGAGCTCTTCGCCCAGCTGTGCGGGGCATCCCTGGCCCGGGCCCACGCACGCTCCGGTGATCCGATCGCCATCGCCGCCTACCTTGGCAGGGGCGATGTCTTTGACCGGGCCCTGGTGAAGTTCGCCGAGAGTTACGCCGACCAGAACGAACGCGATCACCAGGCCTTGGCCGACGCCGTACAAGGCGACCGCGTCACCGCCCAGAGCAGCTGAGAGCAGAGAGGCCCACTACCGGTCCGTGGGCCCCGCAAGCTGATCCAGGGAACCGAACCTGCGGCGCCCCGCAGCCGGTGCGACAGGCATGTTCTCGCGGAGTCCCTTGGTCGTCGCCGTGGTCTTGCCGTACCAGCGGCCGTACCGTGCGGCGAGGGGCACGGCCGACACGCCGTGCAGCAGGACACTGAGGCCGACGGTGACCGCCACCACACGGCCCAGCACCTCCACCCCCTGAACCTGATCCTCCACCACCAGCAGCGCCAGCACGATCGACGCCAGGCCGCGCGGGCCGAACCACCCGATGTAGGCCACCGTCGGCGGCCGCAGCCCGCTGCCGACGAGAGCGAGGGCCACCGGCAACATCCGGACGACGGTAAGGCTGAGCAGCGCGTACAGGACGATCTGCCAGCTCAGATGCTCCAGCGCCGGACCGAGCAGCACCGCCCCGAAGACCAGCAGGCTGAGCGACGCCAGCAGCCCGCCCAGATCCTCGGCGAAATCGGCCGTGCGATCCGGCCCTTCCACCTCGCCGCCGGCTCGCGGGCGGCGCAGGGCGACGCCGAAGGCGAATCCGGCGACCCAGGCCGCGATGAATCCGCTGCCGTCCGTGACGACGGCGAGCCCGTAGGCCACGGCTGCGACGGCGGGCACGTAGAGCTGCTGCCATTCCCGAGTGACCCACGCTCGTGCCCGGGACCACTGCAGCAGCCAGCCGCCCAGACCGCCGACGAGCAGTCCCAGAACGGCGCTCAGCACGAGCGCGCGCCAGAAGACGCCGGTCACACCCTCCTCCGAGGCGGACGTGCCGGGGACACCGGCCAGGAACAGAAGGAAGAACGGCAGCACCATTCCGTCGTTAAGCCCGCTCTCGACGTTGAGGCCCTCGCGAACCAGCGGCGGAACGCGGGGGTCGGAAATGGCGATCTTGCCCAGGGCGGCGTCGGTGGGCGCGAGGATCGCGCCGACGAGCGCGAGTTCCCATCCGGTCAGGCCGGGCAGCAGGGGCCAGGCCAGCAGCCAGCCTGCGGCGATGCTCAGCGGCAGCCCGATGCCCAGCAGCCGGCTGGGCAAGAAGCCCCCGGTCCGAAGGTCCCGTAGGCGGACCGTCATGGCGTCGGTGAACAGCACCAGTGTCAGGGCCGCCTCGATCAGCACGAGAATCGGCGCGGCCTCGCGTTCCAGGTCGATGATGCCGAGCGCCGCGGGCCCGAAGAGAATCCCGGTGCCCAGGAAAACGATCGCCGACGTCACCGGCGTCGATGACAGCCGGCGCGATCCCAGCGCGTACGCGGCGGTGACCCCTGCCACCGCGACGCACGCCCAGGCTCCGCTGCTCATGACCCTGATCCGGGAGCCGTGGTGAGCGGTGGTTCAGGCAAGGATCTTGGTCTTGGCCCGCTCGTACTCCGCGTCGCTGATGTCGCCGTGGTTCTTGAGTTCGGCGAGCTTGGTCAGCTCCTCGGCGCTCGTGCGCTCCGGGGTTTCGGCGGCCTCGCGGACGTAGGCGCGGAATTGCTCGTCGCGCTTCTCCATCGCGCGCATGTCGCGTTCCCCCATGTGCTTGCCCCGCGCGATCAGGTACACGAAGGCACCGAGGAAGGGCAGCACGATGACGAAGATCGTCCACCCCGCCTTGCCCCAGCCGCTCAACCGGTCGTCGCGGAAGACGTCGGCGAAGATCCTGAAGATCAGCATCAGGAACACAACCCACAGGAAGAACCACAGCATGGTCCAGAAGATGTTCAGCAAGGGGTAGTCAGTCGCGGCGACGGGGTAGGCGAGGTCGTTCATGATCATCCTCCTGACGTCGGCCCCTCCTCATCCACTGCGGCCGACGCTCGTTGAACCCGGCGGCACCGGCATCACCCACGGCAGGTGATTCTCGTGATCGCAGTAGGCGCAACGACCGACAGTCCTGGGAGGAACGACAGGCAGGGCGGGCGATCGCCCGCCCTGCCTGTTGTTCACCGCGTCGCTGGTCAGCGGACGGGAAGCCGCTTCATGGCGAGGGCGGCGCCGTCCGCCTTGAACGGGCGGCCCCTGTAGTCCGGGGTGGACGTGAACTTCTTCGACTTGCCCTTGCCGCAGACGGCGCCGCGGTCGACGTCGAGGATCTTGGCCTTCTTCTTGCCGTCCTTGCCCTTCACCGCGATGGCCCACCAGACGGTCACCTGGACACACCGGCGGTCGTCCATGCGGTCGGTCATGACGCCCTTGATGGCCTTGAGGCTCGCGTAGCCGCGGACGGCGCCCCAGGACCTGACGCCGCTGAACTTCTTGGCGGCGACAGTGGCGGACGTCGAGTCCGCCTGGACGGACGCGACGCGGACGGCGTCAGTGGCCTGGGCGGTGCCGGTGGTGGCGACCATCGCGCCGCCGGCCACGGCGAACGCGGCGGCGGTGGTGAGGAGGCGGGTCTTCATATGTGTTCGTCCTCTGCACTCGATCTTGGTGGATCAAGGGACGAACTTAGATGATCTTAGCTCTCCGCGCATACGGAACGAGACGGAATGTTCACTCAAAACGAGACGCAACCGGGGCGGGGGGTTCGGGATAGAGGAGGGTGTCAGCCACCCCCGAGTCCCCGGAGGATCCACCTCATGAAGGAAGACGCCGGCCTATGGCCACGGCGAGAGCGGTGAGCGGTCATGCCGGGGAGAAGCTGGACGATCTCGGGATCGTCCAAGCCTCCCTGGATGATCCGGAGGCGTTCGGTGAATTGTTCCGTCGCCACGCGCCACGACTCCATGCGTACATCAAACGGCGTCTAGGGCTGCCGCTCGCCGACGACCTCGTGTCGGAGACGTTCACCATCGCGTTCAGGCAGCGCGAGCGGTTCGACGGGCGGGCGGAGTTCAGCGCCTGGCTGTGGGGCATCGCGAGCAACCTGATCGCGAAGCACCACCGGCAGGAGAGCCGCATGTACCGGGCGTTCGCCCGTACCGGCATCGACCCCGCTGAGGACGGCGTCGCGGAACTGGCCAGCGACCGCGCGGCGGCCTCCGCACTCGGCCCCTCCCTCGCGAAGGCCCTCGCCAGGCTGAGCGCGCAGGACCGCAGCGCCGTGTTGCTGCTCGCGTGGGGCGAGCTGTCGTACGCCGAGATCGCAGCCACCTTGGATCTGCCGCTCGGCACCGTCAAAGCCAAGATTCACCGGGTCCGGGCGAAGCTCCGCCAAGCCCTCCCGCAGGAGAAGCTCGAGGAGAAGAACGATGGATGAGCTCGACGCGCTACGCCAGATGCGGACGACGCTCGCACGCGAGGAAAACCCGGACCAGCTCGCCCTGCGCGCCGGGTGGCGGGTGGGCGCCTCGCCCCAGCGGCGACGGCGCGCCTTCAAACTGCCGATGGTGAGCCTGGCGGCGGTGACGGCCGTGGCGGCCGGCTCGGTGGCCGTTCTCACTCTGCCGTCGGATCCCGTCGGCACCGGTACGGGGGGCCCAGGCAAGGCGGGCACCGTTCCCGCGCCGGGCAACGCGCTCCTGGTCGCCGCTACCAGCGCGGAGAAGGGCAAGGTCGGGAAGTACTGGCACTCGAGACTGATCATCGGCGAGATCTTCGCGGTCGGGAAGAGCGCCGCGGATCATTACAAGGTCGATTATGTGCAGCGGAGCGAAGGCTGGGTCGGCCGGAACGGCAACGGCTGGTGGGGCAACCAGGACCTGCCTGCCCGACCCTGGACCGCCCAGGACAAGCAGAAATGGCAGGCGGCCGGATCTCCCGCGCAAGTGGAGGCCCCATCGGCCGAAGGACCCATCGTCCTGTTCCTGAAGAACGAGAACACGGGCATGGCGGTACGCCCAAACCCCGACCAGAGCTTCCATGGCCTGACACCCAAACAGTTCGCCGCGCTGCCGGCCGAGCCCGCGAAGCTGCAGGAGGCGCTGCTGGACCTCAAAGATCACTGGCAGGCGTACGCGCCCGACGGTCCGAAGCAACCGATGCGGACCCTGCGTGGCAAGGCGCGCATCCGGGCGCTGAGCGATGTGGCCGGCACGCTGCTGTCCACCGCGCCCGCTTCCCCGGCGGTACGGGCCGCCGCGTACCGGATGCTCGCCACCCTGCCCGGCGTCAAGGCCGAGGGCAGGACGACCGACCCCCTCGGCCGTACCGGAACGGTGATCTCGCTCCCGGTGGCGACGACCATGCCGCTCGGGCTCTACACCGCGCCCAAGCAGCTCGGCACCTACCGGCGCCAATGGATCATCGACCCCGCCACCGGAGCGCTGATGGCCATCCGGGACCTGGTGGCGACGCCGCCGCGGGGCAGCCGGAAGCTCCCTCCGGGCGATGACGGCAAGCCGCGCAGCCTGCAGGTCAAGGACATGCCCGACCGATTCCACAAGCCGGGCGAAATCGCCTCGTACAAGGCATACGAGCTCGGGGAGTGGACCGACACCGAGCCGAAGCTGCCACCTCAGTAACCCGGCGGCGACACCGATCAAGGCGCGGGGCAGATGGCCGTCATCAGCCCCGCGCCCTGCGGTGCGAAAAATCGATTCATGATCGTGGAGGCGGTATGCCAGGGTCGGTCCGATGAAGACCTCACGAAGTGATCTGCTGCGCTGGCAGTTCGAGCTGACCTGGTCGTTGTTCGAGTACCACTTGGAACGGCTCGTACCCGACGACTTCCTCTGGGAGCCATCGCCGCTCTGCTGGACCGTCCATCCCGCGGCCGACGGCACCTGGGTGCCGGACTTTGCGGAGACCGAGCCGGACCCCGTCCCCGTCCCGACGATCGCCTGGCTGACCTGGCATATCGGCTGGTGGTGGACCACGATCATCGATCACGCCGAGGGAAGGCCGCCGCGGGAGCGCACCGAGATCACCTGGCCGGGCGAGAACGCGGCCGTCGAATGGCTGCGCGGTCTCCGCAAGGACTGGCTGGCCGCCCTGGACCGGCTCACCGACGCAGACCTCGACGCCACCGCCCCGTTCCCCTGGCCGAACGACCCCGACCACACGATCGCCCACATGATCGGCTGGGTGAACGCCGAACTCATGAAGAACGTCGCCGAGATCGGCTCGCTCCGCCTCCAGCACGCGGCGCGCTGAGCCCGCCCGCCAGAGGTGGGGTTCGCTTCCGTTTTGACGGGCAGAGACCTTCGAGAGAACGCTCGGAGGAGGGCTCGATCATGACGAAGACCGGTAAGGCCGCAGGTCAGACCGGTCTGCTCGGGATCTATCTGAATGATCATCTGGCGGGTGCCACGACCGGGGCCGAGCTGGCGCGGCGGGTCGCCGCCGCCAAGCGCGACGCCCCGGGCAGCGAGGTGCTGCAGGGGCTGGCGAAGGAGATCGCCGAGGACCGTGCGGCGCTGCTGAAGATCATGGCTGCGCTCGGCGTCCCGGTCCGGCACTACAAGGTCATGGGTGCCTGGGCGGCCGAGAAGGCCGGCCGGTTGAAGCCCAACGGCAGGATCGTCCGACGGTCGCCGCTGAGCGACCTCGTCGAGCTTGAGATGTTGCGGCTCGGCGTGGAGGGCAAGTCCGCCCTGTGGGCCGCGTTGCGGACCCGGGCCGAGAGCCTTCCCGCACTGGACGGCGAACGGCTGGACGGCCTGCTCTCGCGGGCACAACGCCAGTCCGAACTGATCGAAGACCTGCGCCTGCGCGTCGCCGCCGAAGCGTTGCGATAACTCGGGGGAAGGGAAATCGTCATGCGGATCGTCGTCATCGGAGCCACCGGCAACATCGGAACGAGCACCATACGGGCCTTGAGCAAGGACCCGCAGGTCACCTCGATCCGCGGGCTGGCACGCCGGCTGCCGGAGTGGAAGGGCGACAAGACCGACTGGGCCGTCGCCGACGTGCGGAAGACCGATCTGGTCCCGTTGCTGCGTGGTGCGGACGTGGTCGTTCATCTGGCCTGGTTGTTCCAGCCGACGCACAACCGGGTCGCCACGTGGCGCAACAACGTGCTGGGCACCGAACGGGTGCTGCGTGCCGTGGTCGAGGCCAAGGTCCCGGCGCTCGTCTGCTCCTCATCCGTCGGGGCCTACTCTCCAGGGCCCAAAAACCGTGCCGTGGATGAGACCTGGCCGACGCACGGCTGGCCCACGGCGGCGTACGGACGGGAGAAGGCCTACGTCGAGCGGCTGCTCGACGTATTCGAGCGAGACCATCCGGAATGCCGGGTCGTACGGATGCGGCCTGGGTTCTGCTTCATGTACGAATCGGCACCCGAGCAGCGGCGCCTGTTCGCGGGGCCCCTCCTGCCCGGCCGGCTGGCCCGGCCGGGACTGATCCCGTTCGTGCCCGACCTGCCCGGCCTGCGGTTCCAGGTGCTGCACTCGGCCGATGCGGGTGAGGCCTTCCGGCTGGCGGCCACCAAGAAGGACGTGCGCGGGCCGTTCAACATCGCGGCCGAACCGGTCATCGACCCCGCCCAGCTGGCCGACCTCCTCAATGCCCGCTTGGTGCGGATCCCCCTGCGGGCAGCCCGCGCCGCCATGACCGCGGCCTGGTCAATGCACCTCATCCCGGCCTCACCCCAGCTGCTCGACCTCGCCCTGCAAGTCCCGATCATGGACACCGGCCGGGCGCGTGACGAGCTCGGCTGGACACCGGCACGCACCGCACGGGAAGCGTTGCAGGAGTTCATGAGCGGGCTGCGCGAGGGCGAGGGGATGGAGACGCCGCCATTGGCACCGGCCACGGGCGGGCCCACCCGGATCAAGGAGTTCGTCACGGGGGCCGGCCGCAAACCCTGACAAGTCCTGCGAGGCCATGCGAGGCATCGCCTTCGCTCCGCTCGGACAGCCTCATTGGGGCTCCGCCCCAAACCCGGTGTGGGGGCTCCGCCCCCACACCGCCGCCCCCTTCAATTCCCATGCCCGAGAGCGGCGGAGACCCAGGGCGTCAACCACGCGGCCAATTCACGTGCCGCTTTCTCGACGTCCGTGCAGGGGGCGAGGTAGGGGCCCGAGCACGCCATGAACCACCAATCATGGAGCTCTCGGACCACGGTCACGCGGTCTTCGGCGCGCTGCTGATCAGCGGGCTGTTCCAGACGGAGGCCTACTCTCGTGCCGTCCTCGGAGGCATGGGTGACCGCAACCTCGACGAGCTCGTCGCCCGACGGCTGGAACGTCAGGCGATCCTGGCCCGCGACAACCCACCCCACGTCACGCACACCATCGATGAGCGTGTGTTGCGCTACGTCATCGGGAGCCGGGACACCCAAAGGGAGCAGCTCCAGGCGCTGCTGGAGGCGAGTGAGCAGCCGAACATCACGATCAACGTCGTCCCAGACGGCCGGGGTTACTACCCAGGCCTCGCAGGAGGCTTCACCCTCCTCGGGTTCGACGACGGAGCTCAGGCCGTCTATACGGAGTCGGCAGGAGCGGGGATGCTGATCGAGCAGCCATCACGTGTCGCTGACTACGTCATACGGTTTGACTTGATCAGGGCCCGCGCGCTCCCCATCGAGGAGTCACGGACGCTGATCCGAACCGCGAGGGACGAAGTATGAGCATGTTGAATCTGTCTGCCGCGCAGTGGCGGAAGAGCAGCCGCAGCGCTCACCAGGGCGGCGAATGCGTCGAGGTCGCCTGGCTCTCCCTGGATCTGTCCACCGCCCAGTGGCGGAAGAGCAGCCGCAGCGCTCACCAGGGCGGCGAATGCGTGGAGGTCGCCGACCTCCACGCCGCCGTGGGCGTTCGTGACTCAAAAGCTCCTGAGGCGGGGCACCTGTCATTGTCGGCGGCAGGCTTCGCAGACCTCGTCGCCCGAGTGAAGCGGGACGAGCTGAACCTCTAGGCGCGATCCTTCCCGCTGAGCGAATTCCAATTAAGCCCCCTGGCCCGAGGCCAGGGGGCTTAGGGCTTGCTGGTCCAGAGGTGGGTTGTCGCGTGGTCGATCAACTGGCGGGTGAAGTCGGGGGTTGTGTAGCCGAGTGCCGCTTGCTGGGTGAGGCCGTCGGTCAACGCTTGGAGTGCCTGGGCTTCCAGGTCGGCGTCGAGGCCGGCGTGGATCTCACCGGTGGTCTGGCCGTGCTGGACGAGCCAGACGAGAAGGGCGCGCGCCTTGTCGTGGTAGTCGCGCAGCACCTGCGCGAAACCCTTCTGGACGCCCGCGCGAGTGAGGAAAGTCAGCCACACGCGGGCCTCGACACGGTGTTCGTCCGCCAGCGCCATCTCCTGCAGTGTGATGGTCAGCAACGCTCTCGCTGTCTTGCCGGCGGCCTCGATGCGGCGCTTGCCGCGTTCGTCCGTCTGAGCGATGACGTGTTCCAGCGCGAAGCGGAGCATGCCGTCCTTCGGGAACGCGCGCTGGACCGCACCCATTGACACCCCCGCGCGGTCCGCGACCTCGCGCAGTGTGGCGGCCTCGAAACCGCGTTCGGCGATCAGCTCGCAGACCGCCGTCGCGATCTGCTTTCGCCGGGCGTCGTGGTCGACATGTCGTGGCATGGCCGCCCATCGCTGTTGTGATGCACCTGTATCGGAACAATGATAACGTCGAACGTACCGATGCATCTGCATCACTACGAACGGAGGGGCGGCGTGCGCACAGCTTTGTGGTGGATGGGTCTGATCTTCACAATCCAGGGCTTCGGCTCCGGGATCACCGAGGCGCTGTGGCACGAGTCGTTCGGCGTCTCGGGCGTCCTGATCGGCTCTTTCGATGCACCAGCGGCCGTTTCCTGGCTCATCGGCGTGATCGGATCCGCCTTTCTCGTCTGGGCGGCGGCGCTCACCTTCAGCCGTGCCCGCTGAGGCTGTTAGCGTGATCAACTGATCGGAGGGCGATGAATGACATCCAGCACGTTTCGCATTGGTGAACGCAGTGTCCGGCGGCTCGGGTTCGGGGCCATGCGGCTCCCGACCGAGCCTGGACCGGCCCGGGAAGGCGCCATCGCGGTGGCCCGGCGGGCGGTCGAGCTGGGGGTCACGCTGATCGACACGGCGCACATGTACGGGTGGGGCGCCAACGAGGAGCTTCTCGCCGAAGCGCTCTATCCGTATCCGGACGATCTGCTCATCGCGACCAAGGTCGGGGTCGCGCCGCCGGACCCGCCGCGCGAGGCGGCACTCTGCGGGCGGCCGGACTTCCTGCGCGACCAGGTCGAGGAGGGCCTTCGGAGGCTTCGGGTGGAACGGCTCGACCTGCTCCAGTTGCATCGCGTCGACCCGGAGGTGCCGCTTGCCGACCAGGTCGGGGCCCTGCGGGAGCTCCAGGTGGCGGGCAAGATCGGCCACATCGGGCTGTCCGAGGTCACCGTCGCCCAGCTTGAGGAAGCGCGGCAGATCATCGACGTGGCGAGTGTTCAGAACCGCTACAACGTGCTCGATCGGGAGCATGAGCCTGTGCTCGACGCCTGTGACGCGGCGGGCATCGCCTTCCTGCCCTGGCGGCCCGTTCATCCGGCGGTCGGGTCGTCCGAGATAGGCGAGGTGGCGGCAGAGCTGGGTGCCACATCGGCGCAGGTCTCGCTCGCCTGGCTGCTCCATCGTTCGCCGGTCGTCCTGCCGATTCCCGGCACGGGCACGATCGCGCACCTGGAGGAGAACGTCGCCGCCGCGGACCTCCGGCTGTCCGATGAACAGCTCCGGCGGCTGGACCAGATGATCGCCGCCGGTCGGTAAGATCCCTTTTGTCCTCGTCGAGGGCTTGGGGGTCGGTTGCAGGGAAGTCTGGCGGCACGCGCCGAGGTGCATCCGCGTACGGCGCGGACGATCGCCATCGCCGTGCTCGGAAGCCTGGTGAGCGTGTACGCGCTCGGCGCGATCAGCGGGCCGGGCAAGGCGGCCGTCGTCGTGCCGCTCACCCTCGCGGTGCTGGGGCTGCAGTTCCGGTACGTGCTGTCGTCCCTCCGGCGGTTCCAGACCCGCGGCGTGACGGCGCTCCAGGCCCTCCTGGTGTACGTGGCGGTGCTGGCCTCCGGGGTCTCGGTCGGGATCATCGGGCTGCTGATCGGATCGCTGCTCCTCGCCTCGGCATGGCGGACCGCCCTGGTGGCCGGGCTCACCGTGCCCGTCATCCATGCGACACGAGCCGAGTCCATCCCGAACCTCCTCGACTTCACGATCACGCCGGTGCTGATCGCCCTCGTCACGTACGGGCTGTCCCGGCTGACGGACCGCATCGACGAGGTGCACGCCGCGCGCGTCACCCTGGCGCTGGTGGCGGTCGAGGAGGAACGGCTCCGGATGGCGGCCGAGCTCAACGAGAGCGTCGGCCGCGGGCTGGACACGATCGCCGCCGCCCGGCCTGAGAATCTCGAGGACGTGCTCGCGGTGGCCCGCCGGTCGCTGGCCACCGCCCGGTCCGCCGCCGCCGACCTGCGCAGCCTCTCGCTGACCCCGGAGATCTCCGCAGCGCGTGGGCTGCTGTCGGCGGCGGAGATCGAGGCCACGGTGCGGGTCGGGCATGAGGAGCCCCTCGGGCAGGCGGGCGCCCTGCTGGCCACCGTGCTGCGGGAGGCCGTCACCGACGTCGTACGGCAGGGCACGGCGCGGCACTGCGCCATCGAGACCACCGAGAGCGAGGGCCTCGTCGTCCTGCGGGTCACGAACGACGGGGTGCCCACGGCCGCGCTCGGGGCCGAGGCGCTCATCCCGCTGGCCGAACAGGTCGAGGCGGTAGGCGGTCACCTGCGTACCGGGCTGGGGCCCGACGGCCGGTTCACCGTCGAAGCCGCGATCATCTCTGCGCCCGCGCCCGCCGCCGAGGCGAGCCGTGAACACCGGCTGGCGGCGGGGCTGCTCGCCGTCGTGCTCGCCGGATTCTGCGCGAAGGCGTTCCTCCTGCTGACGACCCCCTGGACACTGCTGGCCGCAGTACCCTGCCTCACCCTCGTCGTGCTGCTCCAACTCCGCTGGACCCGGCCGCGTGGAGACCACTGGGTCTGGTTGCTGCTGTTGCAGGCCGTGCTGAGCTATGTGCCGCTGGTGTGGTTCGGTAAGGCGTGGGGCGGGCTGCCCGGCTTCTTGGCGGGCACGCTGCTGGTGGCGTTGCCCGCGGCGGTGGCCTGGCCGCTGGTCGTGGTCGTCATGACGAGCATGGGGCTGATCGCGTGGTCCCTGGATCTGGGCACCCCGGTGATCGTGAACTCCGTGGTCAGCGTGCTGGTGACCGGACTCGTCGTGTACGGGCTGGTCCGGCTCGCCCAGCTCGCCGACGAGCTACGGGCCGCCGGTGCCGGGGTCGCGCGCGCCGCCATCGTGCAGGAACGGCTGCGCGCCGCCCGCGACCTGCACGACCTCCTCGGGCACAGCCTCGCCGCGCTCCTGCTCAAGGGCGAGCTCGCCCGCAGGCTGTTCGCCGTCGACCGTGACCGTGCCCAGGCCGAGCTCGCCGACGTGGTCGAGATGGCCGTACGGGCCCGCGCCGACATGGAGACCGTGACCGGAGCCGCCCCGCGTCTGGAGCTCGAACCCGAGCTGGCATCGGCCCGTTCCGTACTCAGCGCGGCGGGGATCGACGTCCGGGTGGTCCGGGACGGCGCCCCGCCGTCCGCCGCCGAGGGCGTGCTGAGCACGGTCCTCCGGGAGGCCGTCACCAACATGCTCCGGCACAGTGCGGCCCGCCACTGCGAGATCACAGTGGGCGCGGACCGGCTGGTCGTGGAGAACGACGGCAGCCCGTCCGAGGTCACACCGCCCGGCTCGGGCATCGGCAACCTCACCACCAGGTTGGGCGCCCTCGGCGGGCAGCTCGACGCGCGCCTCGTCGGCGACGGGCGATTCCGGGTCACGGCGATGCTGGAGCCCGCCGCTGATCCAGTCACCGGTTCCGTCACAGTCGCACCCATGACGACGTCATAGGTGATCGGTGATCACATCTCTGTTGACTGAAGCCGCAGGTCAGCAGAGTAGAGGGCATGAGCGAAGCAGTTGAGATCAACGAAGCGGTGCGGATGAACGCCGTCAGCAAGGTCTACGGCAAGGGGAAGAGCGCGGTGGCCGCCCTCCGGGAGGTCTCGGTCACGCTGCCCAAGGGTGGCTTCACCGCGGTGATGGGCCCCTCGGGTTCCGGTAAGAGCACGTTCCTGCACTGCGCGGCCGGCTTGGACAAGCCCACCGCGGGCACCGTGCGGCTGGGCGGCACGGACCTGTCCGGGATGAACGAGACGAAGCTGACCGAGTTGCGGCGCGAGCGGGTCGGTTTCGTGTTCCAGGCGTTCAACCTCGTTCCCTCGCTGACCGTCGAGCAGAACGTGACGCTGCCGCTGCGGCTGGCGCGCGGCCGCACTGACAGGGCATGGCTGAACGAGACGCTGGAGCGGGTCGGGCTTGGCGGCCGGACGACCCACCGGCCTGCCGAACTGTCGGGTGGGCAGCAGCAGCGGGTGGCGATCGCCCGGGCGTTGATCACCAAGCCGGAGGTGGTCTTCGGCGACGAGCCGACCGGTGCGCTGGACACCATGACCGCCCGGGACGTGCTGACCCTCCTGCGCGAGACCGTGGACACCCTTGGCCAGACCGTCGTCATGGTGACTCACGACCCGGTGGCCGCCTCGTACGCCGACACCGTGCTCTTCCTGGCGGACGGCCGCATCGTCGACTCGTTGAGCGCGCCGACCGCCTCCGCTGTGGCCGAGCGCATGACCCGGCTGGGGGCGTACGTCTGATGTTCTCTCTCGCACTGAGCACCCTGCGGCACCGCCGCGCCGCGTTCGCGGGCGCCTTCGTCGCCCTCTTCTGCGCCGCCGCGCTCGTCACGGCCTGCGGCATGCTGATGGACACCGGCCTGCGCGGCAAGGTGGCCCCCGAACGGTACGCGGGCACCCCGGTCGTGGTCGCCGGAGACCCCCAGTCGCACTTCCTCAAGGACAAGGGCGACGGCGAGTTCAAGCGCAAGTCCAAGCCGAACACCGCCCGCGCGTGGATCCCCGAATCCACGGCCGCCCGGCTCCGCGCCGTCCCCGGTGTCCGCACGATCGTCACCGAGGTCAGCTTCCCCGTCATGGTTCCCGGCGCGGGCGCGGTCGAGGGGCACGGCTGGGAGTCCGCCGCGCTGACCCCGTTCACGCTCAAGGCCGGCCGTGCACCTGCGGGCCCCGACGAGATCGTGGTGGACGCATCGGCAGGACGGCCCGTCGGCGCGAAGGTGAACGTTCTGACGTCCCTGGGCGCGGGCACCTACCGCGTCGTCGGCGTCACCGCCCAGCGCCTCGACAACCAGACCGTGATGTTCTTCGCCACCGCCGAGGCACGCCGCATCGCCGGCCACGCCGGGAAGGTCAGCGCGATCGGCGTCTGGCCCGCTAGCGCCGACGCCACCGCGGCCACCGCCACGGCCGTACGGAACGCGGTACGCGAGTCCGGCGCGACCGTTCAGACCGGAAAGGACCGCGGACGGGTCGAGTTCCTCGGCAGTGACAGCGGGCGCGTCAAGCTCATCAGCATGGGCGCCGCCCTCGGCGGCACCTCGCTCATCGTCGCCCTCCTCGCCGTCGTCGGCACGTTCGGCCTGGCGATCCAGCAGCGGGAACGCGAGATGGCTCTGCTGCGCGCCATCGCCGCCACGCCCCGGCAACTCCGCCAGATGATCGGCAAGGAGGCCCTGCTCGTCGGGCTCGGGGCGACGATCCCCGGCGCCGTGACGGGACTGCTCCTCGGCTCCTGGCTGCACGGCGCGTTCGCCGACCTCGACGCCATCCCCGCCAACCTGCCGCTCGTGGTCGGCCCGTTCGCACCGATCGTCGCCATCACGGTGACGGTGGCGGCCGCCTGGCTCGCCGCCCGCATCTCGGCCCGCCGCGTCGCCCGCCTCCGCCCAGTCGAGGCGCTGGGCGAGGCCGCGCTGGCCCCGGCACGCACGCCGTGGACCCGGGTCGTCGCCGGTGTGGTCGTGTTCGCAGGCGCCGTCGTGCTGACCTTCGTGCTGCGGGGCATCCACTCCGAGGCGGGCTCCGGGCCGCTGACGCCGCTGACGGCGCTCCTCTACGCGACCTCGATCGGGTTGCTGGGACCGGTCCTGGCCCGCGTCACCGTCGGGCTGGTCGCGCTGCCGCTGCGCGCGGTGGGCGGCGTCGGCGGGCTCGCCGCCGCCAACCTGAACACCGGCGCGCGCCGCCTCGCGGCCGTGATCACCCCGCTCACCCTCATGATCGCGCTGGCCTCGACGCTGCTGTTCGCGCAGACCACCGTCAAGGGGGCCGCGGACTCCCAGGCCCAGGCGGGCAACGTCGCCGACTTCATCCTGGGCCCGGCAGTCCCGGCCCCGGCCGCGGAGTCCGTGCGGCGCGTGCCCGGTGTACGAGCGGTCACCGAGATCCTGCACAGCCGGGTGCGCTCCACCAACAGCCCCTACAGCGTCCAGGGCGTCACGCCCGCTGGGCTCAACCTGACCATGGACCTGGACGTGCGATCGGGTTCCCTCGCCGAGTTCGGCGACGGCACCATGGCCGTACGGGAGAACCTCGGCCTCAAGGTCGGCGACAAGAAGTCGTTCTCCATGGCCGACGGCACACCCGTCACCCTCCGCGTGGTCGCCGTCTACAAGCGCGGACTGGGATTCGGGGACTTCACCCTGCCGCACGCCCTCGTGGCCGCCCATGTGGATGTGCCGATGGGGACCGTCCTGGTGTCCGCACCGGGCGTGAACCGCGACGCGCTGAGCAAGGCCACGGCCGCCTTCCCCGGCCTCAACGTCCAGGAGCGCGCCACGGCACCGGACAAGGCCGACGGCGGCACCGCGGTCAACTACCTGTCGCTCGCGCTGATCGTCGCCTTCGCCGCCATCTCGATGGTCAACACCCTCGCCATGGCGATCGCGGGCCGCGTCCGCGAACTCGCCCTGCTCCGGCTCGCCGGTGCGACCAAGCGCCAGGTGCTGCGGACGCTGAGCCTGGAGACCTGGGCCGTCACACTGATCGCCGCCGTGCTCGGCACCGCGATCGCGCTCGTCACGCTCACCGCGTTCAGCGCCGGCATGACCGGCTCGGCCATGCCGCACATCCCACCGGCGGGGTACGCGGGGATCATCGGCGGATCGGCGCTGCTGGCCCTGCTGGCCACGACCGTCCCGGCCCGCGCCGCCCTCCGTTCCGCTCCGGCTGGTGTCATCGCCGCCCGCGAGTGAACGAGGCGCGCCCCTCCCGCCAAGACAGGCCCCGCGTAAGACCAGCACCGCGCCGACGCCACCAGCGTTGGCGCGGTGCGGCGTTTGGGAAGCCACCGTGATGTTGGGCCCGCCGTGGCGTAGAGCCCTCCGTGGCGTAAGGCCCGCCGTGGTGTTGGGGTCGCTGTGGCATTGGGGCTGCTTTGGCGAAGTACGCTCTTGCCTCGCGACGATCTGTGGAGGGCCGGTGGAGACCTGGGAGCTGGTGGCGCGCGAGCGTGTCCGCGACACGCTGGCGGCCTACACGCACGCCGGTGACCGGGGTCTGGTCGAGGAGCTGGTCGCGACGTTCACCGAGGACGGCGTCCTGGAGATCCGCGGTGGCGAGACCCACACCGGCCGGGCCTCGATCGCGGGGATGTTGGCGGAGGCGGTTGAGCGCGGCTCGGCGCCAGGTCGCGAAGAGCGGCCCGGCGTCATCCGGCACTTCGTCACCAATCTGCGGTTCGACGAGGTCACCCCGCTCCGCGCACGGACCTCGGCGTACTTCCTGGTGATGAACGCGCACGGCCCGGACCACTGGGGACGCTACCGCGACACCCTGGTGCCGGTCGGCGACCGGTGGTTGTTCGAGCGGCGCCTGGTCGGCGTGGACGGATGGGCCCTGGACTCCACGATGGTCCGTTAGAGCCAGCCGTTGTCCTTGGCCAGGCGGAAGGCCTCACCTCTCGTGCCCACGTCGAGCTTGGCGACGGCGCTGGCCAGGTAGTTGCGCACAGTGCCGCTGGACAGGTGGGTCCGCTTGGCGATCACCGCGACCGGGGTGTCGTACTCCGCCAGGCGGAGCACGTCCAGCTCCCGCTCGGTGAGCGGGCATTCCGGAGCGGTCAGCGCGTCGGCCGCCAGCGCCGGGTCGACATAACGGCCGCCCGCGTGCACCCGCCGGATCACGTCCGCGAGCGCCCCGCCTGGGGAACCCTTCGGCAGGAACCCCTTGGCCCCCGCGTCGAGCGCCCGCTTGAGCAGCGGGGCCTTGCGGTGCCCGGTGAGGATGACCACCGCGCATGACGGCAGGGCGCTCGCCAGCTCCGTGCTCACCTCCAGACCGGTGAGCCCGGGCATGTCCAGATCGACGACCGCCACATCCGGGTGGTGGGACAACGCCAGCTCCACCGCCGCCCGGCCGTCGCCCGCCTGGGCGACCACCTCCAGATCGTCTTCGAGCCCGAGGAGCGCGGCCAGCGCGGTCCGGATCAGCTCCTCGTCGTCGGCGAGCAGCACCTTGATCATGCTTGCACCGGCAGTACGGCCCGCAGCGTGAACCGGCCGTCCACGGCCTCCGTGCACAGCTTGCCGCCGCCCTCGGCCATCCGTTCGGCAAGCCCCCGCAGTCCCGAGCTGTACCGGTCCGGCTCCGGCGTCCCGGCCCCGTCGTTCGTCACGGTCACCCGCACCTCGCCCTCCCGCTGGACGATCTCGATGTCACACCAGGCCGCCCGGCTGTGCCGGAGCACGTTCGTGCTCGCCTCCCGCAACAACGGGACGAGCCGTGCGGCGACCTCGGGCGGCAGTTCCTCCGCCGGATGTGTGACCGTACAGCGAACCCCGGACGACTCGAGGACCTGCCGGGTCGCGTCGAGCTGGGCACGCAGGTCGACCGTGCGGTAACCGTGCACCGTCCGCCGTAGATCGTCGAGCGCTGACACGGCGAGACGGCGCAGCTCTGCCACCTCGGCGGCGGCGCGTTCGGGTGAGACCGGGCCGAGCCGTTCAGCCAGCTCGGCCTTCAGCGCCAGTACCGACAGATCATGGCCAAGGTTGTCGTGCACGTCCCGCGCGAAGCGCAGCCGTTCCTCGGCGGCTGCCAGCCTGGCCTGCGCCGCGCGCCCGGCCTCGGCCTCCACGAGGAGGTTCCACAACCACACGTGCAGCCCCGCACCAAAGATCAGAGTCAGGCCGACGCTCAGGGCCAGCACGACCTGATCGACGATCTCCCCGCCGGTCCACCACGCCACCCCCGCCACGGTCGCGAGCGCCGCAACCATGACCGGCACCGCCAGCCAACGGTCGGCGAGCAGGGGTGCGGTGGCGATGACGGCGGCGCCGATCCAGGCCCACGTCTCCCATCCCTCGCCGAGCGGCCCGGCCAGCGGAACGGTCAGCAACGCGGCGGCTCCGAAGGCCAAGGCGAAACGACGATGCAAGGACCTCGACAATGACGGCGTGACCGCCGAGTAGAGCACACACGCCTGCGCCGCCGTGAACGCCACGATGGATGCCAGGCCGGTAACGACGCGCGCAGGACTGGGCTCGCTCAACGCGCCGAGGGCGGGCATGGCCAAAGTGGTGGCCACGCCCATGCCCAGCATGGCCAACGTCGCCATCCTGGCCGTGCGCATCCGGGGGTCGGGCACATCGGCGATTGTACGAACGCACGGCCGGACCATGCGATCCGCACGGGCGACCGATGACAATCCGCATCTGTGGCTTGCACCGCGCCCGCCGGAATCTAAAGCCATGACAACAATGACGCAGATCCCACGGCAGGATTCCCTCGAAAACCACACACCCTCGCGTCGCCGCAGTGCACTCCGCTTCGTCGGGCACTACGTCGAGATGGTCATCGCAATGATCGTCGGCGAGTTGCTCTTCGCGGGCGTCTGGAACACCGCCTCCGTGATCCTCGGTGAACCCGCCTTCCTCACCCGGCCCGACGTGGATTCCCTGATGATGGCCACGAACATGAGCCTCGGCATGGCGATCTGGATGCGGGTCCGTGGTCACGCGTGGCCGGGCATCGCGGAGATGAGCGCTGCGATGTACGTGCCGTTCCTCGTACTCTTCCCAGCCCTCTGGACCGGAGCGCTTTCCGCCTCCGACTTCATGATGTGGGGCCACATGCTGATGCTGGTGGCGATGCTCTTGGTAATGCTGCGCCGCCGTACGGAATACGCAGGCTCCCACCACGAGCATGGCCACGGACGGGCGAAGGCGGTCGCGACGGCGGCACCAGAGACCACCCCGGCCTCCACGGGGCGTCGCGTCCTGACGGAGCTCAAGCACCGCTGGCCGACGGGCTTGGCACTCCTGATGACCATCGATCTTTGGGTCCAGCCCGCAGTCCCGCCCGCGTGGACGCTGCTCGTTCTCCCGGGTGCGTACCTGCTGATCGGCGCCGTACGCCGGACGTTGACCGGTTCCCGCGACCTGGCGATCCAGTTGGGCGGCCTCCTCGCCTACCTCGCCCTCGCAGCGGTGGCGATGTCGGTGGACCCGGGCCTCACGCCCTATCTGGTGGCGGCCGGATGGCTCCTCCACGCGGTCTGGGACGTCGTTCACCACCGGACCGGCAAGGTCGTCCCGCGGGGCTACGCCGAGTGGTGCACGGTCTTCGACGTGGCCATCGGCGCGACGATCCTCCTCGCGGTCGCCTGGTGACCCCCGACCCCGGCGGACCGGGACCCCGGGCCCCGTGCCCGGGCTCCGGCGGACAGGACCGGTCTTGTCTCGGACAGGACCGGTTTTGTCGTAGGCGTTCGAAAGGATCGTCCTGACGGTGAGCGAACCGGTTCTGGCATCCGCCGGGGCCGCCTCCAGATAGGTTGCCGACCGCATTGTCGAGTGCGGTCGGCGGGTTCGTGCGGGCACCGGGCTAAGGAGGATCGTGGACGCGGACGAAGACGCGTGGGAACGGGGCAGCGGCGTACGGGTGGTGCCGCCCGTCCAGCCCCGCAAGCTGGCGAAGGTTCCCTTCGTCGAGATGGCGGACGGCCGGTTGCAGGGAGTCGTGTCGAGCGGGTCGGACATCGCCCGCGTGTACGTCTCGTCGATCACCGCCGGGACGCACGGTTTCAACTGCAGCACCAACAACAACCGGCCGTGCGGCGGCCTGGGCGGCTCCTCGCCCTGCAAGCACCTCCGGTCGCTCGTCGACGAGGCGGTGCTGCAGTACGGACGGGAGCGCGTGGCCCGCTATCTGCAGATCGAGGTCGATGAGACCGACCATCTGATCATTGGCCTGGAGGGCACGCGCGAGTCCGCTCCGGCAGCGGTGGTCTTCAGCAGGTTCCTGCGTTACCTGGCCTACCTGGAGCTGCCCGTCACGACGGAGCCCCTGGCGGAGATGCACTGGTTCCCGGCCACGAGGGCGGTCCTCTGATGCTAGGCGTACAGCTCTCCCAACTCCTCGACGGAGACCGGCCGGGCGTCGCCGAGGCGCTCGATCTGGTGGCGGGATTCGATGACGCCCTCGTGCACGGGTTCGCCAGGCTGGGCGAGGAGCGTGCCGCGGCGCTGACCGCGCTGGCCGGAGCCGTGGCGACGAGCCCGCTCGGGCCCGCCGCGAGCGAGGCCGCGGACAAGGTCACCGCCGGTTCCATCGGTGAAGAGCACCTCACCGCCCTGGCCGGGGCGCGCACCGCCCTTCTCGGGGCCGTGCACGACGAGCTGCTCGACCGGCTCGACACCGCGCTCGGACGTACGCGGACGGCGTGGGAGGAGGCACCAACCCCGGCGGCATCCGCGGGCAACCTGCTCACCGGCTCCCGATCCTGGCTCCACGAGCTGGCCATCACCGGATGGCGGGGCGTCGACCACGATCTCGTCTCCTCGTCCGACCAGACGCTGGAGGCACTCCTCGCCGAGCCCGGCCTGCGGCGCCTCGCCGTGCTGCTCGACGGGCTGGCGGCGGAGCTCCGGGCGTCCTGCCCGATCGCGACGATGGCGCGGCTGCCCGTCCGGCGATGGGCCGACCTGTGGACGCGAGCCGTGCTGCTGTCGCAACCGGGCGCGCAACCCGCCGCCTCCGTCGAACAAGTGACCGGACGGCTGCTCATCCTCGGGACGGACGTGCACGAGCACGGCACCGCCGTGCAGATCCAGGTCCATGGCGTGCTGGAGCCGGCAGGCGGCGCGCCGAGCCGCCTCGTCCGCGCCAGTGTCGCGGCGGCAAAGGTCGACACGATCGTGGGACCGGCCGTGTGGCGGCTGCTGGACGGGCATCCCATGCTGCTCACCGCGCTCGCCGAGCGCCGGAGCCTCGATCTCGTGGACATGCCCCTGGCGAGCAGCGGCGACCTGGTCTGGCAGGACGACAAGGCGACTGCGGGCGCCCCGGCCGATCCGTTCGCCACTGCGCGGCTCCAACTCGCGAACGCGAGCGCGCCAGCCGTACCACCGCTCGAACGCCATCCGATCCGCATCTCCGAGCCGGTCCTGCTGGAGGGTTACGCGACCGACGGTGATCGCTGGACGCTGGACGGGCACTCCCTCACGGTCGACCTGGATCGCCTGCCGGCATCCGGTCCGTTGACGCCCGAGCTGGTCGCTGCTTCCTCAGCCTGCATCGGTCTCGTCCGCTGGGACGCCGGAGGCTGGCGGGTCCAGCCGCTCGCCGTGCAGGCCACGGTCAAGCGCAAACCTGTCGAGGCGCACACCGGCGACTGGGCACAGGGCCCGACCGATCCCAAGGTCGTGAAGGCCGAAGCCAAGGCCGGTGACGCGGTCGCCGTGCTGCGCGAGCGGGCAGGACGGTTGCTGCGCAAATGAGCGATACCAACGCAGACCCCAACGCCAACAGGCGGCAGGTTCTCTACTGGCGGCTCCTGGCCCGGCTCTTCGACGGCGACGAGCAGCCTTCACTTGAGGCGGCCAGCGTGGCGATCGTCGACGACCTCGGCCTTCCTCCGGCACTGCTCGACCCCGGTGTCTCGGTCGACAACATCGTCCAGCGCTTCCCCGCTCTGGGCACCGAGCTGCAGGACCTGATGGCGCCCAAGGACGAGGACGCCCAGCCCCAGGAGCAGGTCCGGAGGGCCGCGCTCGTCTCCAAGCTGCTGCTCAACGTCTTCTCGACCGGCTCGGGCAGCGTGACCGCCGGGCAGCTGGCCGGATGGCAGCAGGACGCCGGCTGGCTCAAGCAGGCGCTCGGTGAGGAGGGCGCGAGCGAGATGTCGGGCGTCCTGTCCGGCATGGAAGGCGACCTCGTCAAGCGCATGAAGCTGCGCGAGGTGCTGGCCGACCCCAAGCTCGCGGCGCGGCTGACACCGAGCATGTCGCTCATCGAGCAGTTGCTGCGCGACAAGGCCAACCTGTCCGGCGTCGCGCTCGCCAACGCCAAGTCGCTCATCCGCAGGTATGTCGACGAGGTCGCCGAGGTGCTCCGCACGCAGGTCCAGCAGACCAGCGCGGGCACCATCGACCGTTCGGTGCCGCCCAAGCGGGTGTTCCGCAATCTCGACCTCGAACGCACGATCTGGAAGAACCTCACCAACTGGAGCCCTGAGGACGAGCGGCTGTACGTCGACCGCCTGTTCTACCGGCACACCGCCAAGCGGACCACACCGGCCAAGCTGATCGTGGTCGTCGACCAGTCGGGTTCGATGGTCGACTCTATGGTCAACTGCACCATCCTGGCGTCGATCTTCGCCGGGCTGCCCAAGGTGGACGTGCACCTCATCGCGTTCGACACCCGTGCGCTCGACCTGACGCCCTGGGTGCACGACCCGTTCGAGGTGCTGCTCCGCACCAAGCTCGGCGGCGGCAACGACGGCCCGGTCGCGATGGCGATGGCCCGGCCAAAGATCACCGACCCGGCCAACACCGTGATGGTGTGGATCTCCGACTTCTACGAGTTCGACCGCTCGCAGCCGCTGTTCGACGGCATCGAGGCGGTGCACCGGTCGGGCGTGAAGTTCATCCCGGTCGGCTCGGTCAACAGCTCGGGACACCAGAGCGTCGACCCGTGGTTCCGGCAGAAGCTCAAGGACCTGGGCACACCCGTGATCTCAGGCCACATCCGCAAGCTCGTCTTCGAGCTCAAGAACTTCATCGGCTGATCCGTTCCAGAAGCGACAGGACAGCCGTCCCTTTCCCACAGCACGCATTCCCACAGCACACACGGGCCCACAGGCCAAAGCCTCAAAGGCCCCACGGACTGCACAGACTTGCAGGCCGTACAGGACGTATTGGAGATCCGGAGAATGACCGACGAGATGCTGCGCGCCCCGGCCGAGGTCAAGTACGCCGAGGAGCTCGACTGGCTGGAGTCCGTCGACGACTCGCCCAAGCCGTTCTCGTGGCGGCTGAGCCCGCGGATGGTCCGGCTGTTCATCCTCGGCTCGGAGCCCTCTGACGGGCTCGACCGCGAGATCCCGCAGAAGTGGTTCGGTGACCGGAGCTTCGTCGAGCGCAGCATCGTCACGCTGGCGTCCGACCGCGGACTGCTGCTGATCGGCGACCCCGGCACGGGCAAGAGCTGGCTGGCCGAGCTGCTCTCCGCCGCCATCAGCCGCAACTCGACGCTGGTCGTGCAGGGCACGGCGGGCACCACCGAGGACCACATCAAGTACTCGTGGAACGTCTCGATGGTGATCGCCAAGGGCCAGTCCCGCGAGTCGATGATCCCCTCACCGATCATGAACGCGATGGAGCAGGGCGTGATCGGCCGCTTCGAGGAGCTGACCCGGTCGACCAGCGACGTGCAGGACGCACTGATCTCGATCCTGTCGGAGAAGTACGTGTCGATCCCCGAGCTCGACGACGACAACATCGTCTTCGCCCAGCCCGGTTTCTCCATCATCGCCACCGCCAACAGCAGGGACCGCGGCGTCAACGATCTCTCGTCGGCGCTCAAGCGCCGGTTCAACTTCGTCCGCATCCCGGTGGTGACCAACAAGCGCAGCGAGGCGGAGATCGTCCGCTTCCGCACCACGGAGCTGCTGAAGCGGCACCAGCTGGAGCTGGAGCTGCCGCCCACCCTGCTGGACATCCTGCTGCAGAGCTTCGCCGACCTGCGGGCCGCCGCGGCGTCGGCCACCAGCGACGACGAACGGCTGGAGTCGGCGCTGTCCACCGCCGAGCAGATCGGCGTGCTCGAGGACGCCATCCTGCACAGCCAGTTCTTCGGGGACCGCACGCTGCGGGCGCGGACGCTCGCCGGTTCGCTGGTCGGCTCGCTCGCCCGGCGCACCCCCGAAGACCTGGCCATCCTCAACAAGTTCTGGCACGGCGTCATCGAACCGCGGAGCAAGAAGGACGAGGACGGGCCGTGGGCGGAGTTCCTGGACGGCGGCCGCGAGGCGATCGCCAAGTTGTCATGAGCGAACCCTTCGGCGCTCTGCGCGCACAACTGCTCGACGCCGCCGAGGCGTTCGCCGGTGGCCCCGGCGCCGTGCCCGACCTGCTGTCGGGCCTGGTCGACGACGTCGACCGGGCGCTGCGCGAGGAACTGGAGATCTTTCCGGTCTGCCATCACTCGCCCGCTTCGGCGCTGGCCATGGTGCGGCGCCTGCGCGAGAAGCAGCCCAAGGTCATCTACATGGAGCTATGCGAGGACCTGCGGCCGCTGCTCGACGAGCTGCGCAACTGCCGGCTCCCGGTCGCGCTGCAGGCGTTCGCCAGCGAGATCGACGGCTTCCCGCCCGACTGGGCGCCGCTGAGCGTGGTGGCGCCCATCACCGAGGCGTCGGCCGAATACCAGGCCATCGCGTACGCGCTCGACACTCCCGGCGTCGAGCTGGTGCTGGTCGACCGTTCGACCGACCACGTCTTCCAGTGGGAGCCGCGCGACCAGCCCGAGCCGGAGAACTCCGGGCCGGACGACGCCGAGGCTGAAAAAGCCGAACCCGAGGCCGTCGCGCTCGCAACCCCCTCGTCCGAAGAGGGCGAGGAGGCCGCGCTCCACGGTGACGCCGTCGGCATCGAGATCGGTGACCTGCGGCCGGGCTTCGCCGAGCTGGAGGCGTACCTGCTCCACCACGGCAAGGTCCGGCACTGGTCGGAGTGGTGGGACCAGTACGTCGAGCAGCCCCTGGCCGGTGCCGACTACGCCACGTACCGCCAGGTCATGGTCCTGATCGGCAGCCTCTTCCGCCGGCTCCGCCCCGACGCGGGCGACCGCACCCATGCCCGCGACGAGGACCGCGAGCGCTACATGTGGACCCGGATGCGCGAGCACCTGGCCACGTCCGGCGCCGATCCGGAGCAGTGCCTCTACGTCTGCGGCGCCTTCCACGCTGCCAGCCGCGTCGAGCAGTTCGGGCTGCGCGCGGAGGTGACGGAGTTCGAGATCAGCCCGCGGACGGCGACGCGCTGGCAGTACGGGCTCATCCCGTCCAGCCACTCCGCCATCGAGGCGCAGTTCGGCCTGGCTTCCGGGTCGGTGTCGATCGCCGCCGCCACCTGGGCCAAGGCCGTGACCCGCGGCGGGCTCACCCCGTTCCAGCTCGACGGGCAGAAGGGCACGCGCAAGCGGTCGAGCCGCAAACGCGAGCTCGGCACCCCCGCGCCCCGGGAGGCGGTCGCCGACCGGCTGTCGGGGTTCCTGGCGCGCCCGCCCGTGCTGGACGAGCTCGACGAGGCCGAGCTGCTCGGGTGGTGCGTCGACATCGTCCGGCTGGCCCGGCGCAACGGCTACCTGGCCAGCACCGCCGACGCGATCGCGGTGTTCGAGACGTCCATCCTGCTCGCGGGCATGCGGGGCCGTGCCCGTCCGACGCCGTACGACTTCCAGGACGCGGCGATCACCTGCATCGAGAAGGACGCCGTGCCGGGCCGCCGCGACGTGCGGCGGCTGTGCGAGATCCTGCTCGGCGGCGACCGGGTGGGCGAGGTCGGGTACGACGCGTTGCCGCCACTCGCCCGCGACGTGCTCGACCGGCTGAAGCCGCTCGGGCTCGACCTGGAGAAGCGCACGATCCAGCGCGCTCTGCTCGATCTCGACGCGCGTCCCGAGCTGGTGCCCTGCTCGGATCTGCTCTGGGTCCTGCGCCGCCTGCTGCCGAGCGACGCCGTGCGTCCCATCATGGGTTCGCGCAGGCTGGGCGAACGCTCGATCCAGGAGAGCTGGGATCTGGCGATCGGCCGTCACCAGCGTTCGATCGTCGAGCTCGGCTACGAGGGCGTCACCCTTGAGCAGGTGCTGGAGCGGCGCCTCCGCCGTGCCGTGTGGGCGCCCAAGGCCACCGCCGCGCAGGCGCTGGCGGCCGTGGAGGATTCCATCCTCTATCTGGGCAGCCGGAGGTTCACCGACGAGCTCGGCACACGGGCCGTCGAGCTGCTCGCGGCTGAACGCACCGTGGACGACGCACCCGAGGTCCTGCGCCGGATCAGGCGCCTGCTGACCCACTACCGCGCCTCTGAGCCGGAGCTGCCGGAGTGGTGCCAGTCATTCGTCACGGCCGGTTACGCGCACTACTGCACCCTGCTGCCGACCGCCTTCGTGGACGAGGAGACCGGCGTCCGCCAGGTGGCGGCGATGCTCGGATTCCTGTTCGGCATGGAGAGCCTCGCGCTTTCCCTCGGCTGCGACCACGCCCAGCTCGAACTCGCCGTTCAGCAGTCGCATCCCGAGGCGCCCTCCAAGGTCGCGCTGTTGTGGGCGGCCAAGTCGCAGCTCAGCCTGATGCCGATGTCCGAACTCCGTTCGAAGTGCGACGAGCTCCTCGCCAACCCGCTCGTCGTACCGTCGTTCCCGCAGTACATGAGCGGATTCGTGCAGGCGCTCGAGCCCGCCCCGGCCCTGGCGCCGTTCATGGTCGAGGTGTTGTCGAAGGCCTTCGCGCGCCTGCCGGACACCGTCCTGCTCCCGTGGCTGCCCAAGCTGATCACGACGCTGCGCGATCAGGCGCATGAGCTGGTACCCGTGCTCGTCCGGGAGGCGGGCCGCACCTTCCCGGCCGCCCTCTCCGCCGTCGACGCCTGGGTGCCGCCGTGGACGTCCACGCCCAAGCCGCCATCGTCGTCCGCACCTGTCCAGACCACCGGTCCGGCCACGGATCTCCTCGTGAGCCACCCGGCCGCCTGTGACGCCGTGGCCAGCCTCCTGGGGTACGAGGCGATGTGGCGACCAGCCGTCGAGCCCACCAGCGGCCCTGACCTGCGCGAGGTGAACGCCCTCCTGACCGATCATCCCGAGACCGCCCGGGCGCTCACGGCCGTCTTGCAGTTGTAACCGGGCCAGGCGCGGCGCGTGGCCTGCTGGAGCACGATCGGCAGTTGCAGGGCGCAGAGCAGCGCCACCAGGGCCACCAGGGCCACCCCGCAGGCGGCGGTCATGTCGCCTGCGGGGTGGCTGTCCAGCTGTCAGCCGGTGACGTCCGGCCACGGGGCGTCGCCCAGCGCGTTGAGCACGGGGACGAGCTGCGCTTCCTCATGGTCGAGGTGCGCCACCAGCCGTTCGCCGAGCCGATCGAGATCGGCCAGGATCCGCTCGGCGTCCACCTCGGCGGCCCCGTCGTCGTCCACCTCGACCACCTCGCCCTGCGTGCCGAGCCCGTCGAGCAGGGCGCGCAGTTCGGTGCGGATCTGCGCCACCACGTGGTGCTCGTCGCGCAGCTTTTCCAGCGCCGGGCCAAGCTCCGGGAAGAGCCCCTGGAGATGGGGGAACACCACGAGATCCTCGCCAGTGTGGTGCCGTTCCAGACCGTCGCAGAACTCGACGCACCGCGTACGCAGCGCCGATTCCAGCGTGGGTACGGGCATCGTCGCGGCGGCGGCACGCCCGTCGAGGTACTTGGCCACCTCGTCGCGGATTGCGGCGAGCTCCTCGCGGAACCAGCCGTGCAGCTTCACCAGTTCGTCCCCGACCGCGCGCAGCCGGGCCTCCTCGGCCGCGTCCGTCGGATGCAGGACGACCACGGGCAGCACGCGGGACGTACCGGCCTGGTAGTCGGCGAAACCCGGCGCGACCTCGACCACCTGCGCGAAGAGCCGGTCACGCGCCTCGCCCCGGGCGGGTACGGCGATCATCGTGGTCGTCTCGATGCGCGTGCCGTCGCCGATCTCCACGGTGACCCGGGGGTTGGCCACGACGTTGTGATACCAGGCCGGGTGGACCGGCGCCCCGGCGGCGGACGCGACGACCAGCAGCCGGTCGCCGTCGCGGACGAAGCCGAGCGGGCTCGTACGGGATCTGCCGGTACGGGCCCCTGTGGTGGTCAGCAACGCCAGGACCGCGCCCTCGAACGGGCCGCCGACGCGTCCGCCGTTGGCACGGAACTCCTCAATGATCTGCCGGTTGAAGTCGTTGGTCATGTGCTGGTGGTTCTCCTTTGTTCAGGGTCGTCTGCGGCCGGCCGCGTGGGCACGGCCGTCCGAGGGCAGGGCTGAACGCCCCGCGAAGGGTCATGGGTGAATCAGGAAGCCGCGCACGGAATCAGGTGTCGTCGTGCGAAGGCTGTGAAGGTGTGCCGCCCGCCTGGCGCCGCCTCCCGGTCAGCGTCATGTCTCTCGCAGCACGGAGGTCATTAGAACCCGCCCGGACCCCCGGGTCAAGGTGCGGATGATCACACATTCGGCCGGTCCCCCGTCGAGGTCGGCACGGGGAACTCCGCGGCGAGTGGGGCGGCTGGTGCACACTCCCTCTGGCGCACACTCCCCTGGCGCACCGGCCGCCCAGCCTCAACTGATCACTCTTCGGGGTTCGCGGTGTAGGCCGCGGTGCACCGGTCGCCGGCGGCCTTCGCCTCAGCCGCGTCGGTCCCGGCCTCGATGCTCGCGTCCCGCCAGCTCTCGCTGCTGAGGGTGATGAAGGTCTTGCCCTCCTCGGACATCGTCCAGGCGGCGCCCTCCGCTGCCGCGTCAGGTGCACCCGAGAGGTGAAGGGCAAGCCCCACGAGGCCCATGTCCCAGCCGATGCCGACCGCACCCGGGCCGAACTCGGCCCAGCGCTCGTCGTCGACGTGGGCGATGTGCTCCAGCTCGAATCGCGTACGGCCGTCGGACTCGGGCGTCAGCCGCACCTCGATCCAGCTGATCTCGCCGCCGTACTCCCAGGTCGCGGCGAAGCTCTTCGGCGGATCGCAGCGCTCGATCGTGCCCGCGGCGTTCCCCTCGAGCTGGAATCGGCCGCCCAGCTGCAGATCACCCGACACGGGCATGAACCAGCGCGGGATGCGCTCGGCGTTCGTGCAGGCGTCCCAGACGTCGTCGAGCTCGGCATCGTAGCTCTGGCTGATGGTGATGGTGCGGGCCTCGCCGGCCTCCAGCACGCGGCTGCCGACCCGGCGCCGCGCGGCGTTGATCTGATGGTTGACGTCGATCATTGATCGCTCCTCTGCTCTTTGAGCCGGCGCTCTCGCTTGCCCCGGGCAAGCTCGGTGCCGAGCGCGTCCAGGTGCGGTGTCCAGAAACGGCGGAAGCGGTCCAGCCACTCGTCCACATCCCGCAGCGGCGCGGGATCCACCGCGTACAACCGCCTCGTGCCCTCCGGGCGGACCGTCGCGAAGCCGCTGTCGCGCAACACCTTGAGGTGTTGCGACACGGCGGGCTGGGAGATCCCGAACTCCTCCCGGATGACGGCGCAGACCGCCCCGGAGGTCATCTCCCCGTTCGCGAGCAGTTCAAGGATCCGGCGGCGCACCGGATCACCGAGGACGTCGAAGGCGTGCACGTGGCGAGATTATTCGTCATCGCTTATATAAGTCAACATCGATAGATAGGGGCTTGTGCGCACCGGCCATCGAGAGCTATCGTGATATCACGATGTCTAGAGAACGAGATACCAAGAACATGGTGTTGCGGCTCGACCCCGAGCTCGCCGAGCGACTGCGGCTGGTCGCCGAGGTCGAGGGACGGACAGTGTCGGACGTGGCCCGCGAGGCGGTGGCCGCACTGGTCGATCAGCGGCGTACCGACAAACGTTTCCAGGCCCTGCTCGAAGACAACCTCGCCCGCCACGAGGCGTCGCTGCGCATGTTGCAGGACCCTGAATGACACCCGCCGACCTCGTCGCCATCGCGGCCCGCCTTCTGGGCCTCGACACCGCGCAGGCTCTCGCACTCGTCGACCTTGAGGCCGCCGAGACCGCCCTGAGCGAGGCCGCCCTGAGTGAGACCGCAGAGCCGGATCTCCCGGTCGACGAGCAGGCCGCCGCGCTGCTGGTGGCCCTCGTCCGCCACCATCCGTTCGCCCGGGCCAACCGGCAGGTCGCGCTGCTCGCCACCCTCCAGTTCCTCAGCGAACGCGGTCTGGATCTCGACCTGCGTCCTGCCCACGCCCGCGACCTCATCGACTCCATCGCGGCCGGGACGACCGGCCGAGCCGCTGTCACCGCGTGGATCGCCGCGCGGCTCCGTCCCTCCGGGAGGCCGGACATGCCGAAGAAGCCCGCCCACTTCACCGAACGTGCCCACAACGTGGTGCTGGCCGCCCGCTCGGCCGCCACGGCCATGGGCCACAACTACGTCGGCACCGAACACCTGCTCCTCGGCCTGCTGGACGCGGGCGGCGTCGGCGGCGAGGCGCTCGACCGGCTGAGCCTCACGCCGGAGGAGATCCGTACCGCGATCGAACAGATCATCGGCTACGGCGTCGCAGCCGACACCGACCCCCGCCTGACACCGCGTTCCAAGAAGGTCCTGGACCTCGCCCGGCGCGAGGCCAAGCGCCTGCGCTCCGACCATGTCGACTCCGAGCACATCCTGCTGGCGATCCTCCGCGAGGGAGAGGGGGTCGCGGCACAGATCCTGCACAAGCACACGGGCATCGACCGGGCCACGGTCGTGCGTACGGTGATGGACCTCATCCGCGCCGAGGATCAACCTTCCCGCGGTCGCCGCCGCAAATACATCCTGGCGGAGCTGGAGGAGGTCTTCGAGGAGAACGAACGCCTGCACGGCGAGGTGGATCGGCTGCGCGCCCTCCTGCGCCAGCACGGCATCGAGCCCGACAATGGCACGTCCCGCAGCGCCTGATCATCCGTCCGTTCAAACCTGCCTGGCGGTGGTGCGGAAGCGGCTCCGGTAGGCGCTGGGTGGGACGCCCAGCTCGCGGAGGAACGCGCGGCGCATCGTTTCGGGAGTGCCGAATCCGCTCAGGCGAGCCACCACCTCAACGCACTCGTCGCCGTTCTCCAGGAGCAGGCGGGCCGCTTCGACCCGGGCTCGTTCCACGTAGCGGCCAGGGCTGCACCCCACCTGCGCGGTGAACATCCGGCTGAAATGGCGCGGGCTCATGGACAGCCAGTCCGCCATAGCGGAGACGGAGAGATCCGCGCCGGGGTTGGCGGCGATGTGCTCCAGGAGCCGCCGGAGCGCGGAGTCCTGGACCGGCGGAGTGCGGTTGTGGACGCTGAACTGCGACTGCCCGCCGGGCCGCTGGAGGAAGACCACCAGCCATTTCGCGATCTCGCGGGCCATGCCGGCGCCCTCGTCCTCCTCGACCAGGGCGAGTGCGAGATCCACACCGGCGGTGACCCCGGCGGCCGTCACGACCGGGTCGTCCCGCACGAAGATCGCGTCAGGCACCACCGTGACCGATGGATGGGTTGTGGCCAGCTCGGAGGCGAACGCCCAGTGGGTGGTGGCACGGCGTCCGTCCAGGAGCCCCGCGGATGCCAGGAGGAACGCGCCCGTGCAGACAGAGGTGACGCGGCGAGCCCCGGCGGCCAGATGGCGGATGCCCTCGACCAGGACCGGATCGGCCGAGTGGTAGGTCCAGCCGCCTGCGACGAGGAGGGTGTCGGGCGGTTCGACGTCCAGGGCGCAGTGCACGCCAAGGCGCACACCCGAGGCCGTTGTCACGTCCTTCCCGTCCGGTGAGGCCAGGCGTACGTGGTAACCCGCGCCGTGGAGCACCTCCAGCGGCCCGGCAGCGTCGAGAATCTGGATGCCGTCGTAGACGACGATGAGCACGTCGCGCATGAGGCCATGCTCTCCCGAAACGTGGATGTCCTGATACGTGGGATTCGTGTCATTGATGCCGCATCGGCGGCGGGCCCATGCTGGGGCCATGGACGTTGCCTTTGTTCTGTACGAGCGGATGACGGCCCTCGACATCGTGGGACCGTACGAGATGCTGGCCTCGCACCCGGAGATCAACGCGCACTTCGTGGGCGCGCGGCGCGGGCTGGTGCGGACCGACGCCGGGCTGGAGCTCAACGCGGCCAGCACGTTCGATGAGCTGCCCCGGCCGGACGTCATCGTGGTGCCGGGCAGCGGTTACTGGCGTGCGGTGCTTGAGGAGAACGATGCGCTCGTGGACTGGCTCACGGCCGCGCATCCGAACGCCACCTGGACCACTTCGGTGTGCACGGGATCGACCCTGCTGGCCAAGGCGGGCATCCTGGTCGGACGGCCGGCCACCACGCATTGGCTCGCGCGGGAGCTGCTCGAGGAGTTGGGCGCCGTGGTCAGCACCGACCGGGTGGTGATCGATGGCGACGTGATGACGGCGGCGGGGGTGTCGGCCGGGCTCGACATGGGGCTCACGCTGACCTCGCGCCTGTTCGACGACGCGCGGGCGATGCTCATCCAGCTCTTCACCGAGTACGACCCGCAGCCGCCGTTCGCCGCGGGGTCGGTCGAGAAGGCACCGCCGGAGATCGTCGAATTCGCCCGGCAGGTCGCAGCCGACCGTTAGGGCGCGTCTCAAAGTCGACTGCCCTACTGCGCGACGCCACGGGCCTGTCTCAGCTGACTTTGGGACGCGCCTTGGGCGAGGTCGTCGAGGTGGCGTGACACGAGTGCCGCCATGCGCTCGGGGCCGTTGCGGTCCGGGCGCGTGGCGGCGTGAACGGCCAGGCCGTCGATGAGAGCGTGCAGGCGTTCGGCCTGGAGATCGATGTCCGCTGTGGACGCCCCGGCACCGAGCAGGTCCTGGACGAGCCTGCGGCAACCCGCGTGCAGGACGTCGTAGCCGCGGTCGCGGAGCGCGCGGAGCTCAGGGTCGGCTTGGGCGCGCGCGGTGAAGGCCAGCCACACCTCGTTCTCGGCCTGACGCTCGGCGTCCATCGGGAGCAGTTCCGCTAGCACCTGCTCGGCGCGCAGCCGCGGGTCGGTTTGCGGGACCAGAGCCGAGATCCGCTGCTCGATGCGTTCGATGACCATGTTGAGGGCGAACGCGAGCAGCTTGCTCTGGCTGTCGAAGTAGTGGCGGAGCGACCCCATCGACAGGCCCGCCTCGCGCGCCACGTTCCGTACCGACGCCTGCTCCAGGCCATCGCGGCGGATGACCCGCCACACGGCCTCCGCCAGCTCGCGCCGTCGTTCAACGGGATCCACGACTCTCGGCATGGCCTTTTCATAGCACAGTCGTGCTAGCGTCACACGTCCTCTCCCGTACGGACTGCTTCTGACGGTCCAGATCCCAGGAGAGCAGGGTCCGCATGCCCACGCGGAGCGTCTCGGCGTCCGCGTCGCCGAGCAGCAGTCGCTGCACGATGAACCCCGGTATAATGCTTGTCAGCAAGGCCGCGACGGCGTGCGGGTCGGCGTCCGGCGCGAGCCGGCCGTCGCCCTGGAGGCGTTCGGCGACGCGGAGCCACCAGATCCTCGTGTTGCCGAAAAGCCTGGCGATCGCCTCGTGGACGGCGGGGTTGTACGTGGCCAGCGCCCATCCCTGCGGCGCGATCTGGACCGAGCCGCCCGGACCCATCCGTTCGATCACGCCGGTGGCGAACCGCGCCACGATCTCATCGAGCGGGGGCAGTTCGCCGACGTCGAGGATCTCCTCGAGTAGGGCCGCCACGTGCGGCTCGCTGCGGGCGGCGATGGCCTGGATGAGCTCGTCCTTGCTGCGGAAATAACCGTAGACCGCACCGGCCGAGAGGCCCGACTCCCGAAAGATCTCCTGCAGCGAGGTCTCATGGAAACCCTTGCGCGCGAAACAGCTCTGCGCCGCGTCGAGGATCTGCTGACGGCGGCGTTCACGGTGCTCTTCAGTGACTCGAGGCATGGGTCCAATATAAAAACGAACGTCCGTTCTTGACAACAGAGCGCCGTCCATGTGAGGCTTTGGGCATAAGAGAACGGACATCCGATTTTAATTGGAGTGACCATGAAGTCTTCGACGACGGCCCGCGCCCTCCTCATCGGGGTCGCCGCCACACTGTTGCAACTGACCATGGTCATCGCGTTCGCCTGGCCGGCGACGCAGACCAAACCCCGGGACGTGCCCCTCGTCGTGGCCGGGCCACAGTCCGCCGCCGTCGCCCAGCAACTAGAGCAGCGGCAGCCCGGCGCCTTCGACATCGAGGAGCGGGCCGACGAGACCGCGGCCCGGCAGGCGCTCGCCGACCGCGAGGCCTACGGCGCGATCGTCACCACCCCGGCCGGACCCCGCGTCATCGTGGCCTCTGCGGCGAGCCCGCTTGTCTCGCAGCAGCTCACCCAGGTAGCCCAGCAAATGGCAGGTACCAAGACGGTGCCGGTGCAGGACGTGGTCGCCGCTGATGCCGACGACCCGCGCGGCGCCGGGTTCGGCGCGATGGCGCTGCCGCTGGTCATGTCGGGGATCGCCGGCGCGGTGCTGCTCACGTTCCTGATCCCGTCGGTGTTGGGACGGCTGGCCGGCGCGGTCACTTTCGCCGTTCTCGGCGGCCTCGCCACCGCCGGGCTCGCGCAGGGCTGGCTGTCGATCCTTCCCGGCCCCTACCTTGCGATCTCCGGTGTCATGGCGCTCACCATCTTCGCCGTCACCGGCACGGTCGCCGGGATCGCCGCCGCGATCGGGCGGGCCGGCATCGGCCTCGGCGCGCTGACCTTCCTCCTGCTGGGCAACCCGCTGTCGGCCGCCACCTCGGCGCCGGAACTGCTCCCCCAGCCGTGGGGCATGATCGGCCAGCTGCTGCCCCCGGGCGCCGCGGTCTCGCTGCTCCGCTCGGTGGCCTTCTTCGACGGCGCGAACGCCGGTGGCCCGCTCACCGTCCTGCTCGCCTGGGCCGCCGCCGCACTGGCGTTCTTCGGTGTCGGCGCCCTCCGGTCCCGCCGCCCGCAGGAGGCGGAGGCGGCCGACCGCCGCGAGCCCGCCCTCGCGTCCTGACCGCCGCCTCTGGAGGCCGGTGCCCACCTGGGTACCGGCCTCTTCGACGTTTTCTCGATCAGGCGATGCCCGCTGGCTCAGGCGGGATGCCCGCCCGCTCAGGCCGGGCCACTGGCTCAGGCGGGCTGCCCGCTGGCTAGGCGGAGTGCCCGCTCGCTCAGGCCGTGACGACGCGCAACGCGCCTGGCTGGCGGCCGGTGAGGCGGTCGAGCTCAGCGGACGTGGCGTCGTCGGCGGGCAGGTGGACGATCAGCCGCTGGGCATCGCTCTCGGCCAGTTCGAGGACCTCGCGGGACAGCCGCAGCTCCCCCGTCTCGGGATGAACCAGGCGTTCGACCCCCAGGGGCTTCGGCGGCTCGATGGGCACCGCCAGCCGGTCGCTGAACGAGGGGCCACCGAGGATCATCAACTCTTCAACGAATCCCATGACGTGCGGGTCGGTGCAGTCGGACCGGTACCGGAGGTCGGTGACGAGCTCGTCCGCGAGCCGTGCCCAATCCGGGTAGGCGGCGCGCGCCCGGCTGTCGGTGAACGCGTACAGCAGGATGTTGGGCCGTTCGGCGTCGAGCAGGCCGATGGGCCCGGCAAGCCGTTCGTAGCCGGTCGTGTAGGCGAGCACGTCACCCAGCCGGTTCAGCAACACGGCGGGCGCGGGCTCAAGCCGTTCGAGCAACATCCGCACGCTGGGCCGCACGGACCGGGTAGGCGGGGTGAGCGCCCCTGGGCAGAGCGCCCCGAGCCCGCTACCGCTCGCCTTGGCCAGGTGGCGGAGGTGGACCCGCTCCTCCGAGCCGAGCCGCAGCGCGTCGGCGAGCGCGGCGAGCACCTGCGCGGACGGATGGCGGTCGCGGCCCTGCTCCAGACGTGTGAGGTACTCGACGCTGATGCCGGCGAGCGTGCTCAGCTCCGACCTGCGCAGGCCGGGCGTGCGACGACGCGTGCCCTCGGGCAGCCCGACCTCGGCGGGCTTGACGGCCTCCCGGCGGAGTCGGAGGAAGTTCCCCAGCTCGTTCTCGGTCACAGGCGCAATGTACCTGCTCGCCCGGTTCCGGATCGTGGCCCTGCCAGGGCCAGTCTGAGCCCGGCCTCCCTAGGCCCCTGCGGTTGCCGCAGGTTGGAAGCGCGACAACAACGACCGAACGGGTCTAGGAGTCCTCATGTTCATCGCTTACTCGATCACTGGTGTCCTGCTCGCGATCGTTCTCTCGATCTCGGCCATGATGCTCTTCACCCGCCAGGAACAAGTGACCGGGGACCTCATCAGGATGGGCGTTCCGGAGGCGTGGTTCCTCCGGCTCGCCCTCCTGAAGCTCGCGGGTGCGGTCGGCCTGCTGGCCGGGCTGGCCGTGCCGCTGATCGGGATCGCCGCCGCGATCGGCGTGATCCTCTACTTCGCCGGTGCGGTCATCACCCACCTGCGGGCCCGCGACTACGCACTCGCCCCCGCCGTCGTCCTGGCCCTCGTCGGTGCCGTTGTGCTGGGACTGCGCATCGCCGCCGCGTGAAACCGACCGAGACGTTCTCAGGCCGGTGCGCGTTCTCCGGCCGCTGCGCGTTCTCAGGTCGGTGCGCGTTCTCCGGTCGCCGAGGCGGACTTGGTCAGGGCCTCGTCGAGGATCTCGGCGGCCGTGTCGATCTCGTCTTCGGTGACCGTGAGCGGCGGGGCGATGCGCAGGCAGGCGCTCATGCCCGCGCCGGCGGGGCTGCGGACGATGTTCATGCAGAGCCCGGCCTGCTCGCAGGCCCGCGTCACGGCCGCGCCGAGCTCGGTGGCCGGTTCCTTGGTCGCACGGTCGGTTACCAGCTCGACGCCCCACAGCAGGCCGTGGCCGCGGACCTCGCCGATCGTCTCGTGGCGTTCCGCCATCTCGCGCAGGTGCCCGCTGAAACGTTCGCCCCGCTCGCGGGCCCTGGCGGACAGGTCTTCCTCCTGAACGACCTGGAGCACGGCGAGCGCGGCCGCGGCGGGCAGCGGGTCGGACTGGTGGGAGGTGTAGTAGAGCAGATTCCGTTCCTGCGCGGTGCGGCTGATCTCGGCGGACGTGACGACCGCGCTGATCGGCAGGCCGCCGCCCAGGGTCTTGGAGAGGGTCACGAAGTCGGGGGTGATCCCGAACAGCTCCATGCCGTACATCGCACCGAGCCGCCCGAAGCCGGTCTGCGCCTCGTCGAGGATGAACAGCAGCCCGCGTTCGTGCGCCAACTCCATGAGCCGGGTGAAGTAACCGGGCGGCGGTACGAGGATGCCCCCAGCTGAGAGCACGGGCTCGGCGATGACGGCCGCCGGAGCCCCCACAGACTGCTCGTCGTACTGCTCGAAGCCGACCTCCAGGCAGGTGGTGTCACAGGTGTCGGAGCAGTGCTTGATGGGACAGCGGTAGGAGTAGGGCGCGGGCAGCGCGAAGATCCCCGGCTGGGTGGGGCCGTGACCGCGGCGCCCGGCGGAGAACGTCAGCGCCTGGCTCATCGCGGTCATCCCGTGCCAGCTGCGCCCGAGTGCCAGGACCTCGAAGCCGCCCGTCGCCAGCTTGGCCATGCGTATGGCCGCCTCGTTGGCCTCGCCGCCGGTGCTCAGGAACATGGCCCGGTCAAGGCCATCGGGAAGGGTGGCGAGCAGTCCCTCGGCCAGGTCGAGGACCGGCGGCGACAACATCGTCGAGTTGAGGTGCACGACGTCGTTCAGCGACTGTTCGATCGCCGCCACGATGCGCGGATGGTTGTGCCCGATCGTGGCGCAGATCTGTCCGGAGGTGAAGTCGAGGATCCGGCGCCCGTCGGTGGTCCGCAGCCACGAACCGGAGGCGCTCTCGATCAGGTCCGGCCAGAACTCGCCGCCGGTGTAGCGGATCAGCAGCTCGGCGCGTGGGTCCATCTGCCCACTCCTCCCGTAGGGATGTCCTGAGCCGATCGTCACCCGGAGCAACCCGTCGGGTCTATCGGATGTTTTCGAGCGATATCCGTGGAAGATTTCGAAGCATGATGGACCTGCAGCGGCTCCGGCTGCTCAACGAACTTCGAAGCCGGGGCACGATCGCCGCCGTCGCCGGCGCGCTCTCCTACAGCCCCTCGACGGTGTCCCATCAGCTCTCCGAACTCCAGCGCGAGGTCGGCGTCACGCTCTTCGAACGGGACGGGCGGCGGCTCCGGCTCACCGAGGCCGCACACGTCCTCGCCCGTCATGCCGACGTGCTGCTGGCCCGCGTCGAGCTGGCCGAGGCCGAGGTGGCGGCCACCGCGGGCGCGGTCAGCGGCGTCGTGCGGATCGTGGCGTTCCAGACGGCCGCCTTCCTGCTCGCTCCCGCGCTCGCCGACCTGGCGGCACGCCATCCCGGGCTGCGGATCGAGACCGTGATGTCCGAGCCCGACGAGGCCCTGGAGGCGCTCGAACGGCGCGGTTGCGACCTGGCGATCTGTGACGAGTACGAGGCGGTGCCACGCCACCGGCCCGCCGGTTTCGCGTTCGAGGAGCTCCACGTCGAGCACGTCAAGCTGGTCGTGCCGCGCGACCATCGGGTGGCGGGCGGTGCGCCCGTACGGATCCGCGAGCTGGAGTCCGAGGTGTGGGCGGGTGGGGCACCCACCGAGAGCCACGGGCGGTTGATCATCGAGGTCTGCCGGGAACACGGCGGGTTCACACCCGACCGCCGCCATCAGACGTGCGACGTGCTGGCCCTGCTCGCGCTGGTCTCCGCCCGGCAGGCCGTCACGCTCTTGCCCGAGCTGGCCAGGCCGGAACGGGATCCCGCGGTGGCCGTCCTCCCCATCGCCGGGCAGCCGGTGGTCCGCCGGATCTTCACGGCCGTACGGGAGGAGAGCCTGACCCGTCCGGCCCTGGTCGCCGTCCGTGCCGCGCTCCGTAACGGCCGTTCTTCATCGCGGAACGACTAAGGAATCATGACGGCGGGCCTTCGGTGAGCCGGCCCTTGTCGAGGACGTAGACGGCGTCGGCCCGCCGGGCGAGGGCGTGGTCGTGGGTGACGAGGACGAGGGCGCGGTCCTCCTCGCGGGCACGCGTGAACAGCAGGTCCATCACCTGCCCGGCGGTCACCGGGTCCAAGGCGCCGGTGGGCTCGTCGGCCAGGATCAGCCGGGGCTCGCGGATCAGCGCCCGGGCGATCGCCACTCGCTGCTGCTCGCCGCCCGACAGGCTCGACTGGTTGGCGTGCAGCCGTTCACCCAGGCCGACGCGGCGCAGCGCCTCGTCGGCCAGATCGTGCCGCCGCCGCAACCGCTCGCCGCCCGCGTAGAGCAACGGGGCCGCGACCTGCTGGCGGGCACTGCGCCGCTGCAACAGGTTGAGCTGCTGGAACACGAAGCCGATGGCCTCGCCGCGCAGCTGGGCCCGATCCCGTTCCCGCATGGTCGTGGTCTCCTTGCCGTACATGCGCACGGT
This sequence comes from Actinomadura sp. 6N118, assembly GCF_044326415.1. Lineage (NCBI taxonomy): Bacteria > Bacillati > Actinomycetota > Actinomycetes > Streptosporangiales > Thermomonosporaceae > Actinomadura > Actinomadura sp. 6N118. The sequence continues at coordinate 187,003 of NZ_JBIRAZ010000010.1, forward strand.
CCCGGTGTCGGGCCGTTCCAGCAGGCCGAGAACGTTCAGCAGCGTCGACTTCCCCGCGCCCGACAGACCGACGATCGCGACCGTCGCGCCCGGGCGCACGGTCAGCGAGACGTCGTCCAGGACGGTGAGCGGCTCCTTGCGGCGGCGCAGCTTGAACCGCTTCGTGACACCGGTGACCTCAAGAACCGGCTCCGCCTCCACAGCCTGCGGTGGCGGGCCCGCGACCCGGACGTCGTCAGCGAGCGGCGGAGGTTGCCGCACGCCCAGCGGACCGTGTTCGGGGTTCATTCGCCACCCGGCATCTCGTCGCCCGGTGACGGTCCGCCGTCCGGTCCACCGTCCGCCGGCTGCGGCACGTCGAAGGCGTCGTCGGCGGGCGCGCGGTCCAGGATCTTCTCGCCCGCGCGCAGGCCGTCCACGACCTCGACCTGCTTGCCGTCGTTGATCCCGAGTTTGACCTTGCGCACCTCGCGCTTGCCGCCGGGCCCGACCACGGTGACGCGGCCCTTGTCGTTCTCGCCGAGCACCGCGGACAGCGGGATCACCACCGCGTCGCGCACCGAGTCGGTGGTGATGGCCATCTTGCCGCGGATGCCGGCGAAGACCCGCTGGCTGCTCGGGATGCGGCAGGTCACCTCGACGGCGTCGCCTCCGCCGCCACCGCCTTCGTTCGGGTCACCGCCGCCTTCCGGCGGGCCATCGTCTCCACCCTTGGGCGGCGTGCCCGCGGCCCCCGCGCCGTACGAGAGCAGGCGGCAGTTGAACGGCGCCGGACCGTGGTCGATCGCCATCCGGATCGACTCTGGCCGGTTGTAGAGCTTGTAGACGTCCTTGGAGTCGATGGCCGCCACCGCCTGGAAGCGTCCGCGGTCGAGCTGGGCGACCGGTTCGGCCGGAGTGACCTCCTGGCCTACGACCGCGCTCAGGCCGGTCACCTTCCCGGCGACCGGCGCGACGACCGCGAGGTATTTGGCCTTGGGCTTCTTCTTGGAGCCGGAATCGCCGTCCGGCTCGGCGCCGGGCAGCTTGATGGTCAGGAGGCTCTGGCCCTTGCCGGCGCGCTGGCCGTTCTTGCGGTGCACGGCGGTGACCGTGCCGGCCTTGGTAGACCGCACCGGGATCGCCGGATCTGCCTTGATCGTCGCGTTGACGGTGAGCCGGCTGACGATCGATCCCTCCTTGACGCCGATCTCCTTGGGAGACAGGTCGGCCGCCGGCAACGAGTCGGGCGGTGTCTCGGGACTGGCGCCGCCGTTGCCTGCGAGCCAGCCCGTCCCGCCGACGGCCGCCAGAACGACCGCGATGATGCCGCCCTTGGCCAGGCGGTTCGCCCATCGAGGCATAAGTCGTCGTCTCCCCTATCTGCGGATCGCCCTTAACTGCGGATCGCCTGGATGACCGAACGCCGCATCGCGCGCAGCGCCGGGATGAGCCCGGTGAAGAGGCCGACGCAGACCGCGACGCCCATGCCGAGCAGCGCCGCCCGCCACGGGAAGGTCGCGCTCAGGTCGGCCTCGGCGAACGGCCCGCGGTTGGACAGGAAGTCGAAGAGCGGCCCGCTGATCGCGTACACCGAGCCGATGCCGAGCAGTCCGCCCGCGCACGACACGATCAGTGCTTCGAGCTGCACGGTCAGGAACAGGTCCGAGCCGGTGGCGCCGAAACATCGCTGGACGCCGAGCTCGCTGCGGCGTTGCCGGACCGCCATCAGTCCCAGCACCAGGACCGGAAGAGAGCCGAGGAGCAGCAGGAACACGGCCGACCCGACCAGCACCTTGCCCATCGTGCCGCTGATGAAGCCGGTGTCGCCCTCGTCCCGCTGGATCATGATGTCTCCGAGGCCCCAGGACTTGGCCGCGTCGAGCTTGAGCCGGTCCTTGACCTCGTTCGCCTGCCCCTTGGGCACCCGGACGACGTACGTCGTGCTCTCCACACCGAGCTCCCAGCGCACCATCGCCCGGTACGGCATGAAGATCTCGGTGGGCGACCAGGGCGTCCCACCGGACAGCACCCCGACGACCCGCGCCCGGACCCACTTCCGGGGCGCCGCGATCTCGATGACCGCGCCGAACGGATCTGGTCCGAGCTGGTCGGCGAACTTCTTGGTGACCACCAGCTGCGGCTCGAACCGCTGGCTGTCGACCGGAGCGAGCCAGCGTCCGGAGGCGAGCTGGAACCGGCGGATCCGGTCGAGCTTGGGATCGGCGCCGATCGTGCTGAGCTGGCCGCCTTGGTCCTCGTTCCCCTTGATGGGACGCGTGCCGCCCGGCAGGACCTGGCGGTAGGAGATCTGCTGGCTGGTCCGGAGCGCGCTGCCGACGACCCGGTAGCGGCGCAGGTCGGACTCGATCCGGGCGATCGTCTCGTCGGACATCGTGGACATGCCCTGACTGGACGGCGGGCCCTCCATGGTGAGCGTCACCGGCCGCCCGACCTGCTGTTCGAAGACCTGGACCAGCGACTGCTGGGCGAGGCCGCCGAGCGCGATCGCGAGCGTGACCACGGCCACGAGCGCGGAGACGCACAGCACGGAGAGGGTGACCCGGACCTTGCTGGTACGGATCTCCGCCAACGCGGACAGCACCATCCCCCAGATGGGCATTGCTAGGGCCCCCGATACGGCGTCGCGAACGTTCTCAGAAATGTAGTGATCAAGGACCCTACAACAGAGCATTCGGCGTATGCCATACCGAGTATGCCCCTGACCGAAATTGGACCGTTCTTATCGCGAGAGGGCCTTTTCGAAAAGCGTTCGCGTGAGTGGGATGGGCCACGTTCGCGCGACTTGACTTCAACATAGCTTGATGTTTCAGACTTGCTGTCAAGGTCGGTGAGGCCGAGCCGGAACGTAGCGAACTGAATGACGCAAAGGAGCGTGGTCGGTGTGCTGGTGATCGAGGTCGAGGAGTTCGGCGGGCCGGAGGTTCTGGTGCCGCGCGAGGTACCGGACCTGGAGGCGGGCGCCGGCGAGGCCGTCGTGAAGGTGACGGCCGCGGACACGTTGTTCGTGGACACTCAGATCCGCTCGGGCCGGGCCCAGGAGTTCTTCGGGGTCAAACCCCCGTACGTGCCCGGCGGCGCCGTGTCCGGCGAGGTGGTCTCGGTGGGCGAGGGCGTCGACCCGGCCTGGATCGGCCGCGGCATCATCGCCTATACCGGCGACCTTGAAGGGCACGGCGGCTATGCCGAACAGGTGGTGGTCGCCGCCTGCGGGCTCGTCCCGGTGCCCGGCGACCTCGGGCTGCGGGAGGCCGCCGCGCTGGTGCACGACGGCGTCAGCGCGTACGGGCTGTTCGAACGAGCGGAGATCAAGCCGCGGGACCGGGTGCTCGTCGTCGGGGCCACCGGCGGCGCGGGAGTCCTGCTGATCCAGCTGGCGCGCGCCAGGGGTGCCACGGTCATCGCCGCCGCGCGCGAGCAGCGCAAGCTCTGTCTCGCGCGCGGGCTCGGCGCCGACATCGTCGTGGACTACTCCGAGCCCGACTGGGCCGAGCACGTGCGGGACGCGACCGGCGGCGCGGGTGCCCGGGTCGTCCTCGACGGGGTCGGCGGCGAGATCGGCAAGGCGGCCTTCGACGCCGTCGCGTCCGGCGGATGGATGTCGGCGCACGGCTCTCCCACCGGTGGGTTCAGCGTGATCGATCCGGAGGAGGCGGTGCGGCGGCAGGTGACCGTGCAGGGCATCGGCGACATGCAGATGGGGCTCGGCGAGCGTAAGCGGGCCGCCGCGCCGGTGCTGGAGGAGGCCGCGGCGGGCCGTCTCAGGCCGCTGATCGGCCAGACCTTCCCGCTCGAACGGGCCACCGAGGCGCATGCCGCGATCGAGGGCCGCGCGGTCATCGGCAAGACCCTGCTCATCCCCTGACGGCTGCTCATTCCTGGATGGTTGCTCGTTCCCTGATGGCTGCTCGCTGCTCATCCGGGGTGCGGGCCTGGCCCTCGGCGAACGCGGCTGCGAAGGCCTCGTCGCCGAGGGCCTGCCGAACGGATGCGGTGATGCGGTCTACGTCTCCGCGTTCGGCGTCGGGAAGTGGCGCCCCGACGGATTCGCGCGTGGCGGCGGCCGTGCCCAGCAAGCTCGCGGCGCTCTCCGGACGACCGGCGAGCGCCCGCGCCCCGGCCAGCCCTTCGAGGGCGAGGGCGACCGCACGCGGATCGTTGGTGGCGGCAGCGTCGTCGTAACCGTCCAGATGCAGCGAGAGGGCCCGCTCCGCGTCGCCGCGCTGCTCGGCGACGAAACCGAGCTCGGCGGCGATGAACGCGGTGCCCGCCTGGCCTCCCACGCGTTCGAGCCACGCGAGCGGGCTGCGCAGATGGGTCTCGGCGTCGTCCAGCCTGCCCTGGCGCCGGGCCACCAGCCCGAGCCCGATCTCGGCGAACTCCCGCGAGGACCTGCTCGAATGCTCGACGGCGAGCCGCAACGCCCGTTCGTGCAGTTCCCGGGCCCGGTCGAGATCCCCGGTCAGCAGCGCGATCCGGCCCAGCCCGGCGACCTTGAACGAGGCCTCAGGCCACAGGCCGAGTTCCTCGGCGATACGGACGCCCTCACGACGGAGCCGGCCCGCCTTTTCATAGTCCCCGGCGATCTCAGCGGCTCGCTCAAGCGGGTCCATGGCGAGGAGACGCCCCCAGGCGTCACCCAGTTCCTCGAAAATCGCGAGGCTTTCCGCGCCGTCCGATTCGACCCGCGCGAGATCGCCGGGAACCGACGCCAGAGTGGCCCGGGTGCCCAGGGCGGCTGCGACGCCCCAGCGATCGCCGAGCGAACGGAAGGCCGCCAGCGCGCGTTCGATCCGCGCCGCGGTCGCCGCCATGTCCCCGTAGGCCCAGTGCACGAAGCTCAGGAACCACTCCGCCATCGCGCGCCCACGCGGATCGTCCACGCCCTCGTACGCGCGCAGCGCCGTCTCGATCAGCCGGGTCGGGTCGGCGCCGTCGCCGGAGATCATCGTCATGGCGGCGTGCCAGGTCACCGCCGCGGCCCGCACCGCGGCCGGGGCATCGCCCTCGGCGGCGAGCGCGCGGTCGAGTGACCGCCGGGCCTCCCTGAACCGCCCGCGCAGGTACCAGTGCCATGCCTGCGCGTTGACGAGCCGCAGCGCGAGGTGCGCGTCGCCGTCCCGCACCGCGTGGTCGAGTGCGGCACGCAGGTTGGCGCTCTCGATGTCGAGCCGCTCCAGCCATCGCCGCTGCTCCGGGCCGCGCAGCCGCTCGGCGGCCCGTTCCGCCAGGTCCGCGTGGTAGCGAGCGTGCCGTTGGCGAACGAGCCGCTCCTCACCCGCGTCTCGGAGACGTTCGAGGGCGTACGCCGCGACCGATTCCAGGAGGCGGTAGCGGGGACCGTGCAACGGAAGGGTGGTGACGGTCACGACGAGCGACCGATCCACGAGGCGGGCCAGCACATCGAGGACCTCTTCAGCCCGTACGTCGTCGGCCCGTACGTCGTCGACCCGAGCATCGCCGGTCGCACAGATCGCTTCGGCGCTGTCGAGCGTCGCCCCTTCGGAGTGCACGGCCAGGCGGCGCAGCACGGTGCGTTCGGGCTCGGAGAGCAGCTCCCAGCTCCAGTCGATCATCGCGCGCAACGTCTGCTGGCGGGCGGGCGCGCCCCGGTGCCCGGCGGCGAGCACCCGGAACCGGTCGTCCAGGCGCGCGGCGAGCTCATGAACGCCGAGCAGACGGACCCGGGTGGCGGCCAGCTCCAGCGCCAGCGGGATGCCGTCCAGCCTGCGGCAGATCGCCGCGACCGCTGGGGCGCTCTCTGCGTCGAACACGAAGTCCGGTGCGGCCGCCTCCGCCCGCGCGACGAACAGCCGTACGGCGCTGGACTTCCGCAGCTCCTCCGGCGCTCCGGCGGCACTGTCTGGCAGGTCGAGCGGCGGTACGGCGACGACACGTTCAGCGGCAAGACCGAGAGGCTCCTGGCTCGTCGCGAGCACCTGCAGCTCGGAAGCGGCCTTCAGCAGGCGTTCCACCAGCTCGGCAACCGGCTCGATCACGTGCTCACAGTTGTCCAGCAGGAGGAGCGTCCGCCGGGCCGCGAGAGCGTCGGCCACCCGGTCGGACGGCTCGTGCCGTTCACCAAAGTCCGCTCCCGCCGCGTTCTCCTCGCGGACGGCCAGGGTCGCCGCGACCAGCTCGGCCACGTCGCGGCTGCCGGGTGCGAGGGCGGTCAGCTCGACCAGCCACACGCCGTCCGGGAACGCGTCGTCCGCCTCCCTGGCGGTCTCGATCGCCAGCCGTGTCTTCCCGACGCCGCCCGGACCGGTCAACGTCACCAGCCGGGGCCCTCCGTAGCGGCCTGTCTTCATGAGCACGCCGACCTGACTGACGGCCTCGGCCCGGCCGATCAGACCGCTGAGCGCGGCGGGCAGACGCGGCGGCCGGGCCGCCGCAGAAGTGACCTCAGAAGTGACCTCAAAGGTGGCCGGAGACAGCGCGGGGTCTTGCTCCAGGATCGCCTGGTGGAGCGCGGCAAGCTCGCGACCGGGGTCGAGCCCCAGCTCGTCGCGCAGCCGGTCACGCAGCTCGCCGTAGGTGGCGAGCGCATCGCTCGGGCGTCCGGCCCGGTAGAGGGCGCGCATGTACGCGGCGCGGAGCCGTTCGCGGAGCGGATGGCGCTCGACGAGCCCGGCGAGCTCCCCGGTCAGGAGGCTGTGCTCGCCGAGCTCCAGGCGCGCCTCGGCGTGCGCCTGGAGCGCCGCCAGCCGCTGCTCATCGAGACGTACGATCGCGGCCCGGGCGAACTCGTCGTCGGCGAAGTCCGCGTAGGCGGGCCCGCGCCAGAGCGCGAGCGCATCCGCCAGCAGGGCCGCCCGCGATCGTGGATCCCCGGCCCCGCGTGCCTGCGCGACCAGGGCCTCGAAGCGTTCGGCGTCGACGGCGTCCGGCGCGACCTCCAGCAGGTATCCGGGGACCCGGGAGACCACGAGGTCACGGCCGCCCGGCTCAGCGTCGGCCAGGGTCTTGCGGAGCTGGGAGACCCGTGCCTGGAGTGTCCCGAGGGGGTTGCGCGGCGGCCGGTCGCCCCACAGATCGTCGATCAGCCGGTCTGTGGAGACCACGCGCCCCGGCTGGGTCAGCAGGCTGGCGAGGAGCGCACGGACCTTGGCCTCGGGAACCGTGACCCGCGTCCCGTCATCTGTCCAGACGGCCAGCGGACCGAGCACCCCGAAGCGCATTCCCCCAGGTTAATGGAGCGCTCGGACACTCCCTCCCAGGCGGCCCGTAGCGAATTGGAAGCGACCCCGAAGGGCTCGGCGCCACTGTGAAATCACAACGTCAGAGACGACGACTACGGAGAAGACAATGGCGACGAATAAGACCCCTGTGACGGTCATCGGGCTGGGCCCGATGGGCGCGACGATGGCCGAGACGTTCCTGAAGGCAGGGCACCCGGTGACGGTCTGGAACCGCACGGCGAGCAAGGCCGAGCCGCTGATCGCCCAGGGCGCGACGCTCGCCGCCACCCCCGCCGACGCGCTCGCGGCGAACGAGCTGGTCGTCATCAGCCAGATCGACTACCAGGCGATGTACGACTCGATCGGCTCCGCGGCCGACGCGCTCAAGGGCAGGGTGCTGGTCAACCTCAGCTCCGACACCCCGGAGAAGCTGCGCGCGGCGGAGAGCTGGGCGGCCGGGTACGGCGCCGACCTGATCACCGGCGGCATCATGACCCCGCCGCCGGGCATCGGGCAGCCGGGCGCGTACACGTTCTACAGCGGTTCCGAGGCGGTTCTGGAGAAGCACCGCGAGACGCTGAAGGTGCTGACGGACGTCACGTACGTCGGCGCGGACCACGGCCTGGCGATGTTGTACTACACGGCGCAGCTGTTCATCTTCTGGTCGTCGCTGACCAGCTATATGCACGCGGTCGCGCTCGTCGGCTCGGCCGGTGTCTCCCCTGAGGCGTTCCGTCCGTATGGCGCGGCGACCATCGGGGACCTCGCCAGCGAGGGCCCGATGGGCTTCGTGAAGATCCTCACCGATGAGATCGAGAAGGGCGAGTACCCGGGCGAGCTCAACAGCCTGCTCATGCAGGCCGTGAGCGCAGACCACGTCGTCGAGGCCAGCAAGGCCGCCGGCCTGGACACCGGGTTCCCGATGGCGCTCCGGGACCTCTTCTGGCGCGCGGTCGACCAGGGCCACGGGGCGGACGGACTCGGCAGCGTCTACGAGGCCATCAAGAACCCGTCCAAGGCCTAGCGGTACGAAGGCCCAGCGGGACTAGGGAACGCCGCGGCGGCGGAGGGCCTCCTGAACGGTCTGGACGAGGGCCATCACTTGGGCTGAGGCGTTCTCCCGGTCCCAGACGAGGCCGTACGTCATCCGCAGATCGCCCAGGTCACCGTCGCCGAGCGGCGGGAAGCTGATGTCGGGGCGGCGCACGGTCTCCGCGAGGAGGCGCGGCGCCGGCATCAGCCCCCGCCCGGCCGCGACGAGATCGAGGGCCGCCGCCAGGTCGTCGATGTCGTGCGCGGCGGCCTGCGACTGGAGGGCCGCGCGCAGCCGTCCGGGAAGCTGCACCCACAGGGCGCGCGGCAGGAGGACCGGATGCCCGGTCAGCTGCTCCAGCCGTACGGACGAGGCGGTGGCCAGGGGCCCGCCCGCCGGGACGGCCAGGTGGGTCACGGGCACGTGGAACCGCGCGGTGGTCGCGAGCCCCGGCGGGAACGGCGCACTCATGATCGCGACCGCGGCCGTGCCCTGGGTCAGTTCCGCCGTCGCCTCCGTCCAGACCGCCGGGCGCAGCTCCACCTCGGCGTCCGGCAGGTGCCGGGCGAGGCGCCGGGCGACCTGCGCGGCGAGCGTCCCGACGAGCGGGTCATAAGCGAACCGAATCGACTTCCCCTGTGGACCGGCCAGACGGCTCGCCTCTGCCGAGAACGCAGCTGCCTGTTCCAGCAGGGCTTCGGCGTGCGGCAACAACGCCCGGCCTGCCGGGGTCAGCTGGACCTCACGGCTCGTTCTCTCGAAGAGCCGCAGGTCAAGGGTCCGTTCGAGGCGCGCGATCGCCTGGCTCACTGCGGGCTGAGACATGTCGAGCTGGACCGCCGCCCGGGAGAAACTCAGGTTGCGCGCGACGGCCGCGAAGCATCCGATGTCGCGCAGCGGCGGGCCGTGATCCATCGCTCAGCGCTGCCGGGTGGGGGCGATCTCTGAGGTCATGCGACCAGTGTCGGCGATAACCGGCGCTGATGGATCCGGCAGGCGTGGACCGGGCTGTGCACACTGCGTTCCCTCGCCATCGCAGGATTCGAAGGAGACCGCATGACCGCCCGGCCGAACGCCGTTCCCGCCGCTTTTCCCGCCGCCACGATCCTCGGCTATCCGAGGATCGGACCGCGCCGCGAGCTCAAGCGGGCACTGGAGTCGTACTGGAACGGCCGATCAAGCCGCGACGACCTGACCTCGGCGGGGCGCCGGCTCCGGGAGGCCACCTGGCGGCGGCTGACGGACCTGGGGTTGTCGGCGCCGCCGTCCAACACGTTCTCGTTGTACGACCATGTGCTCGACACCGCGTTCATGCTCGACGCGGTGCCCGCTCGCTATCACGCGGCCGACGATGTCTACTTCGCGATGGCGCGCGGCACCGACGATGTGGCGCCGCTTCGGATGACCAAGTGGTTCGACACCAACTATCACTACATCGTTCCGGAGATCGGTCCGGAGACGGCCTTCCGGCTGGCGGACGACAAGCCGCTCCGTGAGGTCGCCGAGGCGCGGGAGCTCGGCATCTCCACGCGGCCGGTGCTCCTGGGACCGGTCACCTTCTTGCTCCTCTCGCAAGCGTCCACCGGAAGTCCGGACGGATTCACGCCGATGCATCGGTTGAACGACGTGCTCGATGTGTACGCCCAGCTGCTGAGGGCGCTCGCCGCGGAAGGCGTGGACTGGGTGCAGCTGGACGAGCCCGCGCTGGTCGCCGATCGTTCGGACGAGGACTTGGTGGCCGTACGGGTGGCGTACGAACGGCTCGGCGGCCTCAACCTCACTGAGCGGCCACGGTTGTTCGTCTCCTCCTACTTCGGGGAGCTCGGCGCGGCCCTGCCAGTGCTGGCCGACTGCCCCGTTGAGGCGATCGGCCTGGACCTCGACCGGGGACGCGACGTGCTGGCCCGGCGTGACCTGGATTCCCTCGCGGGCAAGACCGTCGTGGCCGGTGTCGTGCCGGGCCGGAACGTCTGGCGAACTCACCTGAACGACGCGTTGGACATGCTGCGGTTTCTGCGCACCAAAGTTGGCGACGTGACCGTGAGCACCTCGTGCTCGTTGCTCCACGTTCCGCATGACCTGGAATTGGAGACCGACCTCGACCCCGCGCTGCGGAAACGCCTGGCCTTTGCCGACCAGAAGGTGGGCGAGGTCATCGAGCTCGCCCGGCTGCTCGCGGCGGCGCCCAACGACGCAGTGACCACCCCACCCGTACGACCCGAGGCCTCGTCGCCGGAGGGCACACCGCCTGCCGAGCGCAGCCCCTATCCCGTCCGCGCCGCCGCGCAGGCCGAACACCTGCGCCTCCCGCCGCTGCCGGTGACTACGATCGGGTCGTTCCCGCAGACCGGCGACGTCCGGGCGGCCCGTGCGGCACTGGCCGCCGGGAAGATCACCAACGAGCGCTACGAGGCGCTGGTCAAGGCAGAGATCGAACGCGCCGTACGGCTCCAGGAGCGCCTCGGCCTCGACGTTCTCGTGCACGGCGAGCCCGAGCGCAACGACATGGTGCAGTACTTCGCCGAGCATCTCGACGGCTTCGCCATCACGAAGCACGGCTGGGTGCAGTCGTACGGTTCCCGCTGCACGCGTCCGCCCATCCTGCACGGCGGCGTCGGGCGGCCCGCCCCGATCACGGTGGGCTGGGCACGGTACGCGCAGTCGCTGACCGGCAAGCCCGTCAAGGGCATGCTCACCGGGCCGGTGACCATCGTCGCCTGGTCGTTCGTCCGCGAGGACCGTCCACTGAGAGCCGTCTTCGACCAGGTGGCGGACGCGATCCGCGCCGAGGTGGCCGACCTCCAGAACGCGGGCGTCTCGATCATCCAGGTGGACGAGCCCGCGCTGCGTGAGCTGCTGCCGCTACGCCGGGCCGACCAGGCCGCCTACCTCTCGTGGGCCGTCGCCGCGTACCGGCGGGCCACGTCTGTCGCGGCCGACCGGACCCAGATCCACACCCATCTCTGCTACTCCGACGCCGCCGAGGTGCTCACCGCCATCGACGCCCTGGACGCCGACGTGACGACGATCGAGTCGGCCCGTTCCAACGCGCGTGTCCTGGACGATCCGGCGATGAAAGGCTTCGTCCGCGGCCTCGGCCCAGGCGTCTACGACATCCACTCGCCCCGCATCCCCACGGTGCCAGAGATCACCGACCTGGCCGAGAAGATCCTGCGCGTCCTCCCCGCGAACCAGGTCTGGATCAACCCCGACTGCGGCCTCAAGACCCGCACGTACGACCAGGTCGAAGCCGCCCTCACCAACGTCGTCACGGCCACAACCGACCTCCGCGAGCGGGTTGCCTCGCTGAGCCGCAGCGTCTGAACGACGGGCCCTCGACCTTGCTGTAGGTCGAGGGCTCTTTCGGATGCGTTCCCGGTGGCCCGATGAGCAGCGCACCTGCGGCACAATCGGCGCATGTTGCACGGACGGGGGACGGAACGGGCGGCGGTCGACGAACTGGTCGCCGCCGTCCGTGGAGGAGCGAGCCAGGCGCTCGTGCTCCGTGGGGAGGCGGGCGTCGGCAAGTCGGCGCTTCTCGACCACGCTGCCACGTGCGTAGTCGCTGGGGGGATGCGGGTCCTGCGGGCTACAGGGGCGGAGCCTGAGGCGGGCTTGGCTTTTGCCGCATTGCACCAGTTGCTGTGGCCCGTGACCGACCTGCTCGACGCGCTGCCCGAGCCTCAGCGCGACGCCGTGCGCGGTGCGCTCGGCCTTGCCGTCGCATCGCCCGCCGATGCCCGGTTTCTTCTGTCAGCGGGGGTGTTGTCGCTGCTCACTGAGGCGGCAGCGGACGGCGGCCTGCTCTGCATCATCGACGACTTCCAGTGGTTCGACCGGGCCTCGGCGGATGCGGTGCTGTTCGCGGCCCGGCGGCTGCGTGAGGAGGGCGTGGGCATGCTGCTCGCGGTCCGCGACCACACCGGTGTGCCTGTCCGGGACATTCCGGAGCTTCGTGTCGGTGGCCTGGACGAGGCGAGCGCGGCGGAGCTGCTTGTTGAACGGGCTGCTGTCGCACCAAGTGGTCCCGTGCTCGGCGAGCTGGTCGCGTTGTGCGGAGGGAATCCGCTGGCCCTTGGGGAGGCGGCTGCGACGTTGACGACCGAGCAGCTCACCGGTCGTGCGCCGCTCCCTGATCCGCTGCCGGTCGGCTCAGGGATCAGCGAGGTGTTCGGCCGCCAGGTCGACGGACTGCCCGAGCCGACGCGGCGCGTTCTCCTGATCGCGGCGGCGGAGGGGTCGGGTGAGCTTGGTCTGGTGCTGGACGCGGCGGAGCGGCTTGGTGGCGGCGATCCAGCGGCGGCTCTGGCCCCGGCGGAGGCCACTGGGCTGGTCAGTGTCGTGGGAGCGTCGATCCGGTTCCGGCATCCGCTCGTTCGGTCGGCGGTGTACGCCAGGGCGGATTCCGTCCAGCGTCGGGCTGTGCACAATGCGCTCGCCGATTCCTTGGGCGGCGATCTCGACCGGCGGGCCTGGCATCGGGCGGCTGCCTCGGTCGGCAGGGACGAGGAGGTTGCGGCCGAGCTGGCAGCCTCGGCAGAACGAGCACGGGAACGGGGTGGTTACGCGGATGCGGGCGCCGCTCTGGCGCGGGCGGCCGAGCTCACGCCTGACCGGGCGGTACGAGCCCGGCGGCTGACGGATGCGTCCACCGCCTCTTGGCTGGGCGGCCGTCCCGGACAGGCGGAGACATGTCTTGCCGAAGCGCGCGAGCTGGCCGACGATCCGCGGCTCCTCGCCGAGCTGACCCAGTTGCGCGGCCGGTTCGAGCTCCATTCGAGTGATGCGGCCGAGGCGCAGCGTGTGTTCATTGAGGGCGCCGAACTCGCCAAGCACGCCGATCCCGACCGTGCCCTGGAGATGCTGGCCGACGCCGCCGAGGCGGCCGGCAATGTCGGCGACAACGGGGCTCTTGCCGAGATCGGACGTCGGGCGGCGTCGTTCGATGGGGGCGATCCGTTCCTCCGGGCCATGCTGGTCGGCATCGGGGCGATGATCGAGGGCGATGTTGAACGCGGCGTGCCGGTTCTGCGTGCGGCGCTGCCCGACGCCGACGGGCTCGACCAGGCCGCCCACCTGCTGTGGGCCTCTGCCGCAGCCGGCCAGCTAGGGGACATCGACGCTTCGGCCGACTACATCATCCAGGCGGGCCGTGTCGCCCGTGTCTCGGGGATGACCGGTCAGTTCCCGGTCGTCCTGGAATTCGTGGCGCGGGCCGAGCGTCTCAGCGGCCGGTTCACGCTGAGCGCGGCGATCAATGAGGAGGGGCTGGCGCTGGCCCGCGAGGCCGGGTACACCAACTCCGCGGCCGCGCACCTGGCTAACCTCGCGGTGATCGCGGCCGTTCAGGGGCGTGCGGACGACTGCGAGCGGCAGGCGCGTGAGGCCCTCGCCCTCGCCATCCCGCATCGGGTCGGGCTGCAGGCGAGCGTCGCCATGTACGCCCTCGGGCTCCTCGACCTGACACTGGGGCGCTTCGCGGCGGCGCACGCCCGCTTCGAGTCGATGGTCAACGCAGGGTTGGGAGCCGCCCATCCGATCTCCACCTGGCGCTCCAGTCCGGACCGCATCGAGGCCGCGGTCGGCTGCGGTGAGCTCGGCGCGGCCCGCTCGACCCTGACGTCGTACGAACGCTGGGCCGCCAACGCGCTGGGCCCGCAACCGCTGGTCGCACGCTGCCGGGCTCTCCTGGCCGAGGACGCCGGCGAGGCGCTCGCGCAGTACGAGGAGGCGCTGCGTCTGCACGCCACGGACAGAGGTTCGCCGTTCGAGGAAGCCCGGTCAGGCCTCCTTTATGGAGAGCGGCTCCGCCGGAATCACCGGGGAGGGGACGCGCGGGGCCCGCTTCGTACCGCCATGGAGACGTTCCAGCGGCTCGGCCTGAGCCCGTGGGCCGAGCGGGCCCACAACGAGCTGCGCGCCGCCGGCGAGTCGGCCGCCCGCCCCGAGCCGGTCGCCCTGAACGACCTCACCCCGCAGGAACTGCGCATCGCCCGCCTCGTGGCAGAGGGCGTGTCCAACCGCGAAGTTGCGGCCCGTCTGTTCCTGAGCCCGCGCACCGTCGAGTACCACCTCTACAAGATCTATCCGAAGCTCGGCATCTCCTCCCGCACCGAGCTCGCACGCCTGATCGACCACGGGGCCAGTGGAACCCAGTAGTCCTACGGATGGCACTAGTGACGGCACCGGCCATTCTCTTCCTTGTCAGCAGGAACGGCCTGGTGAGAACCCGCGAGAAGGAGCTGGACATGGCTGCCGAGCGCATGATCGTTAATGGGGACGTCGAGCTGTGGACCGAGGAGTTCGGCGACCCGGCCCACCCGCCGGTGCTGCTGGTGATGGGGTCGATGTCGCAGGGTGTGCTCTGGCCCGACGCGTTCGTCGGGCGGCTGGTCGCCGCCGGGCGCCGGGTCATCCGGTACGACCACCGGGACACCGGCAAGTCGAGCGCGATCGACTTCGAGAACGCCCCGTACACCTGGGCCGACATCGCGAAGGACGCGCTGGCCGTGCTGGACGCGTACGGCATCGACAAGGCCCACTTCGTGGGGCACTCCGCAGGTGGGTTGATCAGCCAGTGGATCGCCGTCGAGCAGCCGGAGCGGGTCCTGTCACTGACGGTCATCGGCTCCTCCCCGCTCGGCCGCGAGGAAGGCGCGAACCTCGTACGGGCCCTGATGGGCGAGGACCCGCTGCCGGGCGCACTCCCCTACCCCACCCCCGCGTTCATCGAGCATTTCTCCAAGATGATGACCAACCCGCCCGGACCCGACCGCCGGTCCCAGATCGACGTCGCCATCGAGACCGCCCGGGTGCTCCACGGCCCGGCGATCCCGTTCGACGAGGACGAGCAGCGTCGGCTGGAGGAGAAGATCTTCGACCGGGACCGCGACCCCGCCACTGTCGGCAACCACCGGCTCGCCGCCATGGCCGACCCCGCGTTCGAGCCGGTCGGCGTCCTGGACCGGATCACCGCGCCCACGCTCGCCATCGAGGGCACGGAGGAACCCGCCAAGCCGGGTCACAGCGCCCTCATCGCCGCCGCGATCCCGGGCGCGGAGCTCCTGATGATCGAGGGCATGGGCCACACGCTGCCCCCGCAGATCCACGCCCAGCTCGCCGACGCCATCCTCGCCCACACCCGTACAACCTGATCCCCATGCAGTACGTGGCACGGCTTGGGCTGGGCGGGTCAGGCTAGGCGGGACAGCTCGTTTCGGGACGCCACGCCTAGTTTGGGATAGGCCTTGTAGAGGTGGTAGCCGACGGTCCGGGGACTCAGGAAGAGCTGGGCTCCGATCTCCCGGTTGCTCATACCGGCGGCGGCCAGGCGCACTACCTGCAGTTCCTGCGGGGTCAGCAGGGCGAGCACGTCTGAACGGTCGGGGGTGGCGTCGCCCAGGCTTTCCCCGGCCGCGCGCAACTCGGCGCGTGTCCGCTCCGACCACTGGTCCGCGCCGAGCCGTTCGAAAATCTCCAGGGCGGTACGCAGGTGGGTGCGCGCCTCGTTGCGGTGGCGGGACCGGCGCAACCACTCGCCGTAGAGCAGCTCGGTACGGGCATGTTCGAACGGTGGACCGCCCTGGAGGTGCAGTCCAATGGCTTCCTCATAGAGGGCTTCGGCTTTGTTGTCGGGGGCGAGCAACGCGGCGCACCGCGTCGTTATCGCGCGGCCCCACGGCTGCCCCATCTGCATGGCCCAGTCCTGGTGCCAGCGTGCGGGCTCATGGGCTCGTTCCGGCTGTCCGACCCTTACGGCCGCCTCGACCAGGTCGGGAAGGGCAGCGATGATGCCCGCGCGGCTCGTTCCCGCCACGACGCCGGCCAGGCGGTTCAGCGACGCCTCGTGACGGCCCAGTCCCAGGTCGAGCAGGCTCAGCGCGGTCGCGGCGTGCACGTTGCTGGGCGGCAGCCCGCGCGCGAGTGCCTCCGTCGTCAGCTCCTCGCAGCGCCGCTCGTCTCCCTGCATGGCCGCCAGCTGCGCGAGGGTCGTGGCCTGGTAGACCCGGATCCGGTGCTGCCCGGTGTCCGCCGCGATGCGCATGCCTTCCGTCGCGGTCGTCAGCGCGTCGCGGGTATGGCCGAGGAGGAGCTGCAACCGCGCCAGCGGCATCAGCACCAGCGAGAGCAGGCCAAGGGCGCCCTCGCTGCGATAGCGGCGTTCAAGCTCGGCCGCCGCTTCAAGACCGCCGTCCAGGTCACCGAGCATCAGATGCCACATCACGGTTCGTGGGGCGTCGCGGGGGCCGAGGCAGTCGCTCATGCTCTCCATCAACTCGCGCAGGGCCGTCACCCCGTCGGCGGCGCCGGGCCCACCCGGGTTGAGCCCCGTGAACGCCCTGGCCAGGGCACGGACAAGCTCGGCGTTCGGCACTCCGAGCTCCTCCGCCCGCGACGCAGTCCGGTCGAGGAGGGCGAAGTCGCCCGCGTTCGCGGCGGCCGAGCCGGCCTGGAAGAAGAGGTAACCCGCGGTCTGCGGGTTGAGGCCGGCGACCGACTCGGCGGTGTCGGCCAGCAGCCGGTGGGCTTCCTTTGTCCGGTCTTGCTCGTCCGCCAGCCCGGCCCGCAGCAGGACGAGGTCTGCGTGTTCGAGCGGGTCGGTCACGTCGGCCGTGGCGCGTTCGGCCAGCGAGATCGCCTGCTCGGGCATACCCGCGTCGGCCGCCGCCGCTGCCGCCACCGACAGCCGCCGCCCGCGCTGCCCGGGGTCCAGCGAGAGCATGGCGGCACGCTCGTACATGGCGGCCACGGAGGCATGGCCGCCACCTCCACGCTCGAACTCCGCGGTCTCCTCCAGTACGGCGGCGGTCTTTTCGTCCGGCCCGGTCGTGGCGCTCGCGAGATGCCACGCGAAGTGGCACCGGTCGCCTGCCGCGCGGTAGGCGTCGGCGAGGGCGTTGTGAACGCTCAAGCGACGGCTGAGCGTCGCCTCCTCGTACACGGCGGTACGGATCAGGGGGTGGCGGAACTCCAGCCTGCCGTCCGCGGTGCGCACCAGCCGTTCACGCTCGGCCGGTTCGAGGTCGGCGACCGAGGCGCCGAACCGCTCCGCCGCCGAGAGGATCATCGCCAGATCACCCTGGTCGTCGATCGCGGCCATCAGTACCAAGAGCTGGGTCTGCTCGGGGAGCGCTGCGACACGTTCAGCAAAGGTCCGCTGCAGTCGGGTGTACGTCGTGGACGGCCCGGCAGACGCATGCGCCATGGGCAGCTCCAGCAGTGCCAGCGGATTGCCCATCGCCGTGACGAGGACCTCGTTGCGAACGTGCGCAGGCAACTCCGCGGCGCGGGCATTGGGCAACTCCGCGGCGCGGGCATTGAGCAACTCGGCGGCGGCCTCCTTGTCCAGCGCTCGCAGCCACAGCTCGGGCAGCCCCTCCGTGATGAACTCCGGCGCGTCCGGATCACGCACTGCGAGCAACATCGCGATCGCCTCCGCCTCCAGCCGGCGGGCCACGAACAACAGCGCCTCGGCGGTGGCGGGGTCAAGCCAGTGGGCGTCATCGATCAGGCACAGCAGCGGCCGTTCCTCAGCGAGGTCCGAGAACAGCGTCAACACCGCCAGACCAACCAGGAAACGATCGCCGCGCGTCTCGTCGCCGGTCCCGAGATTCAGGGCGCCCCTCAGCGCCCGCGCCTGTCCCTCCGGAAGCGCGTCAATCCGATCGAGATACTTGCGCAAGAGAAGATGCAGCCCCGCGTAGGGCATCCCGCTCTCACGCTCGATGCCCGTCCCGCGCAGCACCCGCATGTCGGTGGCCGCGCCCTCAGCGATCCCCAGCAGAGCCGACTTTCCGATCCCGGCATCGCCCCGCAGGACCAGGACACCACTCCGGCCTGCACGGGCGTGCTGGAGCAGTCGCTCGATCGCTGCCTGCTCTACATCACGCCCGTAAAGCCGCATATCCGCAACCCTACTCACCTGGCGGGAACGTGACCTTTCGTCGCTGTCAGCACCGCAAAAAGCTCCTCCTCCGACTGTGCGCCGACCAGTTCCCTGCCCTCGACAAGGAAAACAGGAATTCCCCGCACGCCCAGCCCACGCACCCTCTCAAGCTCGGCTCGCAACTCCTCGGCGCCCTCATCGCTCCACGTCACCCCGACCTCCTCGGCCAGGGAACGCAGCACGCCGACATCTCCCACGTTCAGCTCATCCGTATGGTGCGCGCGGAACAACCGTTCCACCATCTCCTCGCCCTTGCCCTGCGCGCTCGCCACCGCGATCAGCCTGTGCGCCTCGAAGGTGTTGGAGAAGACGGCCCGCTCGTGCCGGAACACCAGCCCCTCCTCCGCGGCCTTGGCGGTGATCCCGGTGATGGCGTCCGCGGTGCCGTCCCCGAACGACCGGCGCAGCACGTCCACCTTGAGCTCGCCCTCCGGCGTCGCCTCCGGGGCGAGCTGGAAGGGCAGGAACCCCACCTCCAGCTCCCCACCGGCCTCCCGCACCCGGGCCGCGACCCGCTGGAACCGGTTGAACGCGAAGTACGACCAGACGCACGGCACATCCAGAACGATCTCGACCCTCATGACGCGTCCCTCCAGTGCTGACTACCGACCCAGTGCCGGCTACCGACACCAAGACGCTACGAACGCTCCCCTGGCCCCGGCATCTGTCATCCGACTGGTCCCCGACCGAACAGACGTGGGCGATTCGTGTTTAACGATCTCTTTGTGGCGGTACGGAGCGTGCACATATCACTACTCTTTGTAGCGAGTTCCCAGGAGGGCGTTGTGACGCTTCAAGATCATCCCCCGGCTGGGCCGGGGGATGCCACGGTTCCGCTTGCCTTGTGCCTGCCGGGTGTCGAAGTCGAGGCACTCACGCCGGACCGGCTGCTGCTGGGGCGGCGGGACGCGCCCGTGCACGGGTGGCGGCGGGCGGTCTACCGGCTCTCCTGGGGGCGGGTGCATCCGCCGGAGTCGGCCGGCGCGTCGCGGCGGCGTGAGCTGATCTCGCGGGTCCGTACGCCGGTCGCCGGCGGTCACCACCGGGTGGCAGTGCTCAGCCTCAAAGGGGGTGTGGGCAAGACGACCACGGCGGTCGGGCTGGGGTCGGCGCTCGCGGCGGTACGGGGCGACCGGGTCATCGCCATGGACGCCAATCCCGACCACGGCACGTTGTCGGAAAAGGTGCGGGTGGAGACGCCCGCGTCCGTGCGGGATCTGCTCCAGATGGCGGCCGGGCAGACGCCGCGTTACGCCGATGTCCGCGCGTTCACCTCCCAATCGGTCAGCAGCAGGCTGGAGATTCTGGCGTCGTCGCGGGATCCCGAGCTGTCCGAGGCGTTCTCCGATGAGGACTACCTGGCCGTTGCGGAGTTGCTGGAGAACTACTACTCGATCTGCATCACCGACTGCGGTACCGGGCTCCTTCACTCGGCGATGGGGGCGGTGCTCGAGCTGGCCGACCAGATCGTGCTGGTCACCATCCCGTCGGTCGCCGCGGCGCGATCGGCGAGCACGACGCTGGACTGGCTGGAGGCGCACGATCACGGCCATCTCGCCCGGTCGGCGACGGTCGCCTTGTCCAGCATCCGGCCGGGAGGCGGGGCCGGGGTCGACGTGGGCGCTCTCCGCGAGCACTTCGACAGGCGGTGCCGGGCCGTGGTGGACGTGCCGTTCGACCCCCATCTCGCGGAGGACGCCGAGGTCGAGCTCGACCTGCTCGCTCCCGCGACGCGTGAGGCGTTCCTCGTGCTCGCCGCCACCGTGGGGGACGGCTTCGGCGGGTAGGCTCGCGGGCGTGAACGATGGACTGGACGTCGAGTCCGGCATCCGCGCGCTCCTGCTCCTCATGCCCCGGGTGGTCGGGCGCGCGAAGAAGCTCGGCGTACCCAAGGAGCTCGCGTCGTTCTCCCTGGCGCCGCGGCATCTCTCGCTGCTCGCCTACCTGCTTTTCGACGGCGCCATGACGGTGAACGAGCTGGCCGCGAGGCTGGAGGTCACCCCGGCGACCGTCAGCCTGATGGTCGGCGAGCTGAGCCGCCAGGGCATCCTCGACCGCCGGACGGACGAGGACGACCGGCGCCGGGCGATCGTGAGCATCGCCCCGGCTCACGAGGCGGCCATCAAGGAGTGGCTCGGTCAGGGCGCCGAGGCCTGGCGCCGCGCGCTCGACCCGCTGACGCCCGAGCAGCGAAGGCTGTTCGTCGACACCCTCCTCGCGTACGAGCGGGCACTGGACGGTTGATTGTCCGGCGCGTCCGCGGGCAGGAGAGGTCCATGGAGAAGAAGGATCAAGCCAAGCCCCTGGCCGACCGCCGCGCCGAGGCGGATGCGCCTCAGGAGGACGCCGAGCCCGATTTCGGTGACGAGCACGCTCCGGGCCCGACGGATCCGCCCAATGCCACGGCGGACGCACCTGGCGGGGAGGACGACGGCTACAGCCCGCAGACCGAGATCCCGAAGGGGCCATAGACCCTGGGAGAACGCGGATTCCCACGTTCTCCCAGGGCCGCAGGGCTCTCACGGCCGCTCAGGGCCGCTCGGAAGGCTGCTCAGAGCCTCTCAGGGCGTCGGTCTGAGCGGGTCGTGGCCTACGGTCATCAGCTCCCGCCGCCAGTGATCGTCCTGTTCGGCGCCGGCAGGGCGGTCTTCCAGCCTGTCCTCGACGAAGTCCACGACCTGCCGCATGGTCTCGGTGTCGGCGCCCGTGAGATCGACCTTGCGTTTGCGGAGCACCTCGATCACCCGGGTGCCGAGTTCCGGCAACTTCAGGTCCGGATCGGCGGGGAGCGCGTCCTCGCCCGAGGCGTCCGTGAGGAGCCAGGTCCGCAGTTCATCCGACGTCATGTTCACGATCTGGTGGAACTCCTCCCAGAGGAGCTCCGTCTCGCCAGGGATCCGTTCCTTCATTCCTGCCCCCTACCCGAGGGCGGCCGGGCCATTCAGGCCGATGCCCGGGGGCAAAGTTAACAAGCAGTCTGTACGGGAACGTGCAGCTTATGGACCATTCGGAGACTCCGGTACTGGACGCGCTCGCGGCCTACCAGCGTCGAGGCGACACCCCGTTCACCCCGCCCGGGCACAAGCAGGGACGGGGGGCCGATCCGCGCGTCCGGGAGGTGCTCGGTGACGCGGTCTTCACCCATGACGTGCTGGCCGTCTCCGGGCTGGACGACCGGCGGTCCACGCACAGGGTGCTGGAACGGGCGCAGGAACTGATGGCCGACGCCGTCCACGCGGAGAAGACGTTCTTCTCGACCTGCGGCAGTTCCCTGTCGGTCAAGTCGGCCATGTTGTCGGTCGCGGGCCCCGGCGAGAAGCTGCTCATCGGCCGCGACGCCCACAAGTCGGTGATCTCGGGACTGATCATCAGCGGGGTGCGGCCGATCTGGGTGGAGCCCAGCTGGGACGCCGATCGCAACGTGGCGCATCCGCCGTCGCCGGAGGCGTTCGCCAAGCGGTTCGAACAGCACCCGGACGCCCGTGGCGCTTTGGTGACCAGTCCCACGCCGTACGGCACCTGCGCGAATCTGGCCGAGATCGCCGAGATCTGCCACCGGTACGGCAGGCCGCTGATCGTGGACGAGGCGTGGGGCGCGCACCTGCCGTTCCATCCCGATCTGCCGTCGTGGGCCATGGACGCGGGCGCGGACGTCTGCGTGACCAGCGTCCACAAGATGGGGAGCGGCCTTGAGCAGGGCTCGGTCTTCCACCAGCAGGGAGATCTGGTCGATCCGACCGTTCTGAAGGCCCGCGAGGACCTGCTCGGCACCACGAGCCCGTCCGTGCTGCTGTACGCGGGCCTGGACGGCTGGCGGCGCCAGATGGTCGAGCAGGGGCGCGAGCTGCTGCAGGCGGCGCTGGACCTGGCCGCCGACGTGCGCCAGGAGGTCGAAGGCCTGCCCGGCCTGCACGTCAGCCGGGACGAGTTCGTCGCCCCCGGGAAGGCGTTCGACCTGGATCCGCTGCAAGTGATCATCGATGTCTCCGAGCTCGGCGTGCTCGGCTACCGGGCGGCGGACTGGATCCGCGAGCACCACCACATCAACCTGCACCTGTCCGACCACCGGCGCATCAGTGCCCAGCTGACGTATGCCGACGACAAGGACACGGCCTCCACGCTGCTCACCGCGCTGCAGGACCTGGTCGATCACGCGGACGAGCTGCGCGGCGGGCCGGAGGTGAAGGTCGCCGATCCCGATGATCTGCAGCTCGAACTGGTCGTTCTGCCCCGTGACGCCTTCTTCGGGCCCGCGGAGCAGGTGTCCGCCGACGAGGCCGTCGGGCGGGTCAGCGCCGAGATGCTGACGCCCTATCCGCCGGGCATCCCGGCGGTTCTGCCCGGCGAACGCATCACCCAGCCCGTCCTGAGCTACCTGCGGAGCGGGGTGGCCGCCGGAATGGTCGTGCCGGACGCCGCCGATCCCGAGCTGGGCAGCATCCGCACGTACATCGAATCCTGACGCCCGGCATCCCCCCGGATTAAGCGGGTAAGAGGCCGCAACGCGGCAAGGAGGCGGATTCGGTGACCGAGAAGATGACACCCGGCGGGAAGGCGGGCGAGGGGAAGGCACCCCGCGACAAGGCGGCCGAGACGAGCACGAAGACGTCCGAGACAAGCCACAAGTCGTCCGAGACGAGAACGAAGACGTCCGAGCCGAGCGCGCGGCGCTCTGATAAGCCCATCGAGGGTCCGGCGCAGATCGGCCTACGCGGCTGGTGGGGCGTCGCCAAGCGGACCGTTAGGGAGTTCCAGAGGGACAATCTCGTCGACTGGGCCGCCGCACTGACCTACTACGGGATCCTGTCGGTCTTCCCTGCCCTCATCGTCGTCGTCTCACTGGTCGGGTTGTCGGGTGTCTCCGGCACCCGGACGCTCGTGGACAACGTGCGGCAACTCGCGCCGAGCAAGACCCGGGACACCGTGATCAGCATCATCGAGAGCCTGCAGGGCACCGCGCCGACGGCGAGCGTCTTCGCCGCGATCGGCCTGGCGGTGGCGCTGTGGTCGGCGTCGAAGTACGTCGCGGCCTTCATCCGGGCGGTCAACGCGATCTACGAGATGCCGGAAGGGCGGCCGATGTGGAAGCTGGCGCCGCTGCGGCTGGCGCTCACGCTCACCATGGTCGTGCTTCTCGGCGCCAGCGCGCTCGCGGTCACGTTCACGGGCCGGTTCGCCGAGTGGGCGGGCGACTTGTTCGGGTTGGGCTCGGCCTTCGTCACGGTCTGGGGCATCGTCAAGTGGCCGGTGATCCTGCTGGTGGTGATGGTGGCCATCGCGACGCTCTACTGGGCGGCGCCGAACGTGCGGCAGCCAGGCTGGCGCTGGATTACGCCGGGCAGCGCGTTCGCGATCCTGGCGTGGATCGCCGCCTCGGGGGTCTTCGCCCTGTACGTGGCGAACTTCGGCTCGTACAACAAGACCTACGGCGCACTCGCGACGGTCGTGATCTTCCTCGTGTGGATGTGGGTGTCGAACGTGGCGATCCTGCTGGGCGCCGAGCTCGACGCCGAACTGGTGCGGGCGAGGCGTATGGAGGAGGGCGTGCCGGAGGACGCGACCCCCTACGCCGAGCCGCGCGACACCCGCAAGATCGATGACACGAACGGCCGTGAAGGCGGCATCGGCAAGCTCTAGCGGACCTGGCTGACAGGCTCTAGCGGATCTGGATGTAGTCCTCCAGCCGGGCCACCGCGAAGCCCTGCTTGCGGATGCGTTTGAGCAGGTTGGCGAACATCTGGGTCATGGTCTTGCCCTTGAGCTCGGCAGGTCCGCGGAAGTGGGCCAGGATGATGTCTCCCGGCCGCAGGCGCTTGTCCGGCTCGTCGTACTGCATGTCGTTGATCTGCATGGACTCACGCCACATGACGATCGCGCGCACTCCGCATCGGGCGGCGGCGGTCTGCGTGCTGTCGCCGTACCGGCCGAACGGAGGCCGGAACAGCGTGGGCCGCACCCCGTACTCCTTGGCGAGAATCTCTTGCTGGCCGCAGATCTCCTGCCGCTGCTCCTTCTGGCCGAGCATGCTCATCACCGGATGGGTCATCGTGTGGTTCTGGATGTGGTTGCCCAGATCACGCAGGCGCCTGAAGTACGCGTAGTCGTCCTTGATCGCGTCGTTCGTCAGGAACATCGAGATCGGGACCCGCAGATCGGTCATCATCTGCACGAACCTCGGGTCCTTCTCCTTGCCGTCGTCGATCGTGATGAAGACGACCTTGTCGCGGGTCGGGACCCTGGTGATGATCGGCGCCTTGCCCTTGGCGAGCTTGACCGGCTTGTCGGCGGGCGCGGGCGGAGCAGGCCGCAGGGGCTTGAGCCCCCAGCGCGCCCACACGGCGGGATCATCTCTCACGGCGACGGCCGTCGCCGGTGAGGTCGGCGGTGCTGTCGGGCTGAGCCCAGCGGTGGCGCGGCATCCGCTCACTCCCATCAGCACAGCCGCGCCTGCCAGCGCCCAAACCCCGAATCGTCCCCCATGCCGCATCCCGCCGGCCTCCCCCGATGCCCGCCCTGACGATCTTTACGCCGAAGGTATCGGTGAAGCGCACCAGGTCAACACGTGGGTGCCACCCGTCCACGCCCATCACACGGTGGCGGCGGCCAGTTCGCTCAGCAGCCGGGCTGCGACTTCGGCTGCGGGTGCGTCGGTGGCGAGGCGGAACGACTCCCCGGCCCAGAGATTGACGACGTCGGCGTCTCCGCGCGCCGCTGCGGCCCTGCGCAAGGGTGAGGTCATGTAGTGGACGTCCGGGTATGCCACGGGCGCGAACGGCGAATGCTCGACCATGAACCGGTTGACCAGACCGCGCGCGGACCGGCCGCTGAAGGCCCTCGTCATCGCGGTCTCGGTGAACCTCGGATCGGCCAGCGCGGCCTTGTGCACAACGCTCGCACCACTCTCCGGGCAACGCAGGAAGGCGGTGCCGAGCTGCGCCGCGTCCGCCCCGAGCGCGAGGACCTCGGCGACGTGCGTGCCTGTCGCCAGCCCGCCTGCGGCGAGCAGTGGCAGATCGGTCGCCTGCCGCACGGCCGGCAGCAACTCCCGGAGCGGCGTGCCCTCGGCTCCAGTGAAGGTACCGCTGTGCCCGCCGGCCTCCTTGCCCTGAACGCAGAGAGCGCTCGCCCCCGCCATCGTCGCAGTGCGGGCCTCAGCCACCGAGGTCACCGTGACGATGGTGATCGTGCCCTTCTCCCGGAAGGCCCTGAGGACCTCAGGCTCCGGGCAGCCGAACGTGAAGCCGACGATCGCGGGTGGATCGGCCAGCAGATCGGCGACCTTGGCATCCCAGTCGTCGGAACGATCACCGGCCGCCCCGAGCTCGACTCCCAGGCGTTCGGCCTCGGGGACGAGCCGCTGCCGGTAGGCCGCGACCACTGCCTCGTCGACACGATCGTGCGAGGGCATGAAGAGGTTCATCCCGAACGGCCGGGAGGTGGCCTTCCGTGTCTCCTCGATCTCCTCGCGCATCCGCGCCGCGGACTTGTACCCGGCGGCCAGGAAGCCGGTGACGCCGGCCTCGGACACGGCCGCCACCAGCGTGGGGGTCGATCCACCGCCCGCCATCGGCGCCTGGACGAGAGGGCTTGCCAGCACTTCAGACAGCTCGGGCACGTCGGACATCTCGTTCACCCGTCCAGTGTCTCCGATGGGATGGCCGCCACCCGGAAGCGGTCGGCCAGAACGCTCAGGTGGTCGGCCAGCGCGGCGGGCTCGATCACGCTGAAGCCGAAGCCGAGACTCCCCAGGAACGAGGCGAGGTCGTGGATGTCGTCCGCCCCGGTGATGAAGAGGCAGGAGGTGTCATCGATGGCCTCCAGCATTCCCGCTTCGGGGGGAAGCCGTTCCGTGGCGGCCTCCAGCGAGACGTGCAGCCTGATCCTCGCCTGGTGACTCCTGGCTCTGGAGCTCACGCCCCGCATGACGTACGCGGCGGCATCGCCCTCGGGTGGCTCGCGCGGCGTGAAGCGCGGTCCGTTCGGTGTGCGCAGCCGCATCCTGTCCACCCGGAACGTCCGCCAGTCCTTACGGCCCGTGTCCCAGGCGGCCAGGTACCACCGGCGGCCGGTGTAGACGAGCCGGTGCGGCTCGGCCGCGCGTATGGTCGGCGCTCCGTCCTGAGTCAGGTAGTCGAACCGCAGAGTCTCGTGATCGCGTACGGCCGCGGCGATACCGGTGAGGGCCGCCGCGTCCACGCCGGGACCCCGCCTCGCCACCGACACCGTGGCCGCCTGCAGCGAGCTCAGCCGGCGCCGTAGCCGGGACGGCAACATGCTTTCGAGCTTGGCGAGCGCACGGACCGAGGTCTCCTCCATGCCCTCGACCGTCCCGGCCGCGCTCGTGCTCAGCGCGACGGCGACCGCGACCGCCTCCTCGTCGTCGAGCAGCAGCGGCGGGAGCTGCGCGCCCGCCCCCAGCCGGTAACCACCCGCCGTCCCGGTCGTGGAGTGCACCTGGTAACCGAGGATGCGCAGCCGCTCCATGTCGTTGCGCACCGTCCTGGTCGTCACCTCCAGCCGTTCGGCGAGCTCGGCACCCGACCACTCCCGCCGGGCCTGGAGCAACGCGAGCAGTTTGAGCAGCCGTACGGACGTCTCCAGCATCCAGCAATCCTCTCGCAGAGTGCGTGGCCTGGGCATTCGCCAAGATTGGCAAGATGGGACGTATGCGAATCCTGCTGCACTACGACATGGACTACAGCGAGCCTGGCCTGGACGTGGTGAGCTGCCCTGAGGAAGACGACGAGCGGCTGTACGAGCTGCTGCCGGACGCCGAGGTCATCTGGCACGTCCTGCGCCCGTTGACCGCCGCCGACATGGACCGAGCCCCGAAGCTGAAGCTGATCCAGAAGCTCGGCAGCGGCGTGAACACCATCGACTTGGACGCGGCGGCGGAGCGCGGGATCGCCGTGGCCAACATGCCCGGCCAGAACGCGCGGGCCGTCGCGGAGACCTCACTGCTGCTGATGTTGGCGACGCTGCGGCGGGTCGTCACGTTCGACCGCCTCACCCGGGAGGGCCGGGGATGGCCCGCCAATCCGGGCCTGGTCGGGGGCGAGATCGCGGGCCGCACGGTCGGCCTGCTCGGCGGCGGGGAGATCGCCGGGCTGCTGCGCGGCATGCTGGAGGCGATGGGCGCGGAGGTCATCTTCACCTCGCGGACGCCGCGGCCGGACGACCCGTCCTGGCGGGAGCTGGACGACCTGCTGCGGGCCAGCGACATCGTCTCGGTGCACATCCCGCTGACCGGCGAGACCCATCATCTGCTGGACGAACGCCGGCTCGCGCTGCTCCCGTCCGGGGCCGTCATCGTCAACACCGCGCGCGGCGCCGTGATCGACGAGGCCGCCCTGGTCGAGGCGCTGACCTCGGGCCATCTCGGCGGCGCCGGGCTCGACGTCTTCGAGGAGGAGCCGGTCAAGGCGGCCAATCCGCTGCTCGCCCTGGACAACGTGGTCGTCATGCCGCACGTCGCCTGGGTGACGACCGAGACGTGGCAGCGCTACTTCACCGTGGCGACCGAGAACGTCCGCCGCCTGGCCGCCGGCGAGGATCTCCTCCACCGAGTGCGCTGATCACCCGCCGAGTGATCTCTGCCGAGTGCGCTGATCATCCGGCGCTGAGGGACGACAGGACGAAGTCGACGGCGGCGGCCGCGTGGCGGGAGGGCTCGGCGGCGATGCGCGGGCGTTCCCGGCCGGGCGTCAGCACGATCGCGCTGAGCACCCGGCCCATGATCGCGTCGATGACCAGCTCGGGCGGGGTCCCGGCGGGCAGCTCGCCGCGTTCGACGGCGGCCCGGACGAGCTCGCGCGCGGCGTCGAAGCGGGCCCGCGCGATGTTCAGCACCGTCTCGTCGAAGAGCGGCGGGTAGAGCGAGGCCTCGATCAGGACGCGCGGCAACACCAGCGCCTTGGGGCCGACGAACATGTCCACGACCTGCTCGGCCATCAGGGTCAGGCAGGCGCGCAGGTCCGTGGGGTCGGCCCAGTCGGGCGGCGGCTCGGCCAGGAGCTCCAGCGCGGCGGCGAGGAGGCGTTCCTTGTCGGGCCAGCGGCGGTACAGCGCCGCCTTGCCGACCCGGGACCGGCGGGCGACGGCATCGAAGCTGAAACCCGCCCAGCCGAGCTCCCCGTACACCTGCAGGGCTGCCCGCAACGCCCGCTGGTCGATCTCGGGGTCCGGCGGGCGCCCCTTGCGGCTTGCCGTCTCAGCCACCGGGCAGCAACACGGGTTTGATGACCTTCCCGGACAGCCAGTCGGCCTCGGCCTGGTTGATCTGGTCGAGCGGGTAGGTCGTGATCAGCTTGTCGAACGGGAACCGGCCCTGGCGCCAGAGCTCCACGAGCTTGGGGATGAACAGCTGCGGGACGGCGTCGCCCTCGATGATGCCCTTGACCGTGCGGCCCATCAGGAGCAACGAGGGGTCGAGCCGGTACTCCTCACTGCCGACGCCGACCAGGCCGCAGACACCGGTCGTGCGCAGGCAGGCGACCGCGGCGGAGACGATCGCCGGCACGGCGGTCGTGTCGAGCGAGTACTGGACGCCCTCGCCACCCGCGATCGACCTGATCTGCCCGGCGAGGTCGTCGTCCGCTCCGTTCAGCGTGTGCGTGGCGCCGAGTTCGCGCGCCAGGTCGAGCCGGGACTCGTGCAGATCGACCGCGACGATGGTGGTGGCACCGGCGACGCGGGCGGCCATCACGCCGGCAAGGCCGACGGCGCCGACCCCGAAGACGGCGATGCTGTCACCGGCCCCCACGCCGAGGGAGATCAGCACGGACCCGGCGCCGGTCTGCATGCCGCAGCCGAGCGGACCCAGCCGCTCCAGCGGCACGTCCGGATCGACGGTGACCGTGTTGCGGACGGTGGTGAGCGCGTGGGAGGCGAACGACGACTGCCCGAACCAGCGGTTACGGACCGCCGCGCCCTCTGCGTCATTCGCGCGCGGCACACCGTCCAGCGGGAGGGACAGCATGTTGAGCTCGGCCATCATGACGCAGTTGCCCGGGCGGGCGGCGCGGCAGTTGGTGCAGGCTCCGCAGGAGTCGATGGACAGCACGACGTGCGCGCCCACCGCCACGTCGGTCACGCCAGGCCCGACTGCCTCGACGACCCCGGCGCCCTCATGGCCGAGAACGACCGGCTTGCCCACCAGGTCGCCGGGGACGCGGCCGAGCAGGTCGGTGTGGCACATCCCGGTGCCGGCGATCCGGACCAGCAGCTCGCCCGGGCCCGGCTCGGCGAGCTCGACCGGCTCGACGCTGTACGGGGCGTCGGCGGCACGCAGCACCGCGGCGTCGATGCGCATCCCGGTCAGCCCTTCAGGGAGTAGCGGACAGGCAGGCGCTTGAGCCCGCCGACGAACGTGGTGGCCACGCTCTCGGGCTCCCCGGCGAGCTCGATCGACTCAAGCCTCGGCAGCAGTTCCTCGAAGAAGGCGCGGACCTCTATCCGGGCCAGCGCGGCACCCAGGCAGTAGTGCACGCCGAAGCCGAACGCGAGGTGCCTGTTCGGATCGCGGCCGACGTCGAAGCGGAACGGGTCATCGAAGATCTCTTCGTCCCGGTTGGCCGACGGGTACGACAGCAGCACCGACTCGCCCTTGCGGATCGTCACGCCGCGCAGGTCGTAGTCCTCGGTCGCGGTGCGCATGAACTCCTTGACCGGCGTGACCCACCGGATCATCTCGTCCACCGCGTACGGCATCAGCGCGGGATCGGCGCGCAGCCTGTCGAGCTGATCCGGGTGCTCGATGAGGGCGCGGAGGCCGCCGGAGATCGTGGAGCTCGTGGTGTCGTGCCCGGCCGTGGCGATGATGACGTAGTACGAGGCGGTGTCGAAGTCGTTCAGCGGCTCGCCGTCGACGCGTGCGTTCGCGATCGCCGAGGCAAGGTCGTCGGTGGGTTCGGCGCGGCGGGCCGCGGTGAGCTCTTGGAAGTAGGCGAAGAAGTCCAGCAGGACAGCGAGCTGCTCCTCGGGCGTCGTGCCACGCCGCATGTCGGAGTCGTCTCCGCCGAACAGCTCCTGCGTGAGCTTGAGCATCCGGTCGAAGTCCGACTCGGGGAGCCCGAGCAGCGACAGGATCACGTACAGCGGGTAGTGCACGGCGATCTGCTGGACGAATTCGCACTCGCCGCCATGCTGGATCATGCGGTCGACGTACCGCCTGGCCAGCTCCTTGACCCTGTCCTCCAGGGCGCGCATCGCCTTGGGCCGGAACCAGTCCGCGCCGATCGCCCGGATCACGCGGTGGTCCGGGTCGTCCATGTGGACGAGCGTGCGCAGCGCGATGCCCTGCTCGGCGCGCTCGCGGTTCATCGCGTCGTACTCGGCGGTGCCCAGGATCGGGCGCGGCGCGTTCAGGAAGAGCGCGTGATTGCGCTCGATCTCCATGATGTCGGCGTGCTTGGTGATCGCCCAGAACGGGTTGTAGCCCGGCGGGTCCGCGACCCAGTGCACCGGCGCCTCCCGACGCAACAACGCCATCGCGGCGTGGAGGCTCCCCTCGTCGGCGTACGCGCGCGGGTCGGCGAGCGCGCGGCCCGCCTCGTCCACGGTCAGACTCATGGCGTCCCCTTTTCCGGACGGATTCCGTCTGAAAGTACGCTAGTAAGTCCTCTCTTACCGGTCAAGCACCCATGATCATCTAATTCAGGGCGCTGCCGGACCGCCACTGCTTCCAGCTCAGCTGCCAGTAGCTCCAGCCGTTCGTCCACGGCAACCGGCGTGCGGTGCCCGTGACGTCGACCACATCACCCCGCTGCGCGATCCCGAAGAACCAGCGCGACCCGTCCGGCGTCGTCCGCACGCACCCGTGGCTCTGGTTGGAGACCCCGAGGTACTGGAACTGCCCGTTGCTCTGGTGCACGTACTCACCGGACGCGCTGATCCGCACCGCCCAGTTGACCATCACGTCCCAACCGTTGTTCTTGTCCTTCGGGTCGATCCCGGACCCCTCCGAGGTCATGCGTTCCACCCGCTTCTTGTCCATGACGAGGTGCACGCCGCTGGCGGTGAGGAAGATGTCCTCCCCGTTCACCGACTTCCCACCGGCCCCCGTACTGACCGGAAGCGTCCGGATCACCCGCCCATCCCTTCGGACCGTCATCCGATGGGTGCGGGAGTCGACCGTGCTGATCTGTGCCGCCCCCACCGCGAATCGCCGCGTCACATCCGCCGCCCCGTACACGCCCTTCGCCGCGGCCACGCCGGTGAGCCGCGCGGTAAAGCGGACCTTCTGATGCGCCGGCCAGTACCTCTTCGTCCGGTAAATCACCTGCGTGGAGCTCACCCACCGCCACGCGCCCTCGACCGGCTTCTGCGCCTTGACCTCCAGCACCCGCTCGACGGCCGCCCGATCGGACACCGGGCGGTTGAACGTGACGATGATCGGAGCACCCACGCCGATCTTCTCCGAGCGATCGCTCATCGGGGTGATATCGGCGATGCCGAACGTCTTACCGGGCTTGAGCGTACGAAAACGGCTGGTCACCGTAGTGGTCTTGGCGCCCCGCGTCGCCTTGGCGGTCACCTCGTACGCGGCGTCCGGCTTCAGCCCGCGTTTCGCCCGCCATCCCGTGCGGTCCGACGTGAACCCGCCCGCGACGACCAGCCCGCCGCCGGTCCGGACGGTCACCTCGGCGAGCGTGCCGCCGCCCGCCGTCACGGTGACCCGGCTGTCCGGACGCACCCGCGACGTACCGTCACCCGGAGTGACGGTGACCAGCGGCGCCCCATCCTCCCCGGAAACGGTGGAACCGCGCCCGGACTTCGAATCTCCACCACTACAAGCCGCCGCGGTGGTCAACGTGAGCAGGACCGCGAGCGCGGCCGACCTGAGCTTCAAAGCGTCTCCAGGGGGTGATCAACAAAGGGGACACTATGTATTGCCCGATCGGCGATATTTGTTTCGCTCCGGAGAGTGACCACCACTCACCAGTTCGGCACCCTAGGATGGATGGCGACCGAGAGGGGGCTTACAGGTGCGCACATATGACCGCCTGCGGCCAGTGGCCCAGGAGATCATGGAACGCCTGGATCATGCCGTCGAGCTGGACGACCGGGGGATTCACGTGATGATGAGCCCGGTCAACCGGCATGAACTGGCCGTAGGCAGGCTCCAGGAGCAGTTGGTCAGGCAGGTCCGGGACGGTTTGCACGTGCATACCGGAGACCCTCAGATTGACGACCCGGTGACGGGGCGCATGCGCCGCCCCGATCTAGTGGTGGTGCCCTGGGCCGCACTCGATCGTCCTGGCTATCTGCGGCCGAGCGACATCGAGCTTGTCGCCGAGGTCGTTTCGGTGCCCAATCCGGAGAACGACTACGAGAGCAAGACAGCCGACTATCCGGCCATGGGCATTCCCGTCTATGTGATCATCGACCCGCGCACCTCAGTAGTGACGGTGCTCACCGAGCCGCATTCGACGCCGCAGGGGCAGCGGTACCGCAATCGCACCGAATACAACTTTGGTGAGACGGCGAAGGCGGGCGCGTACGAGATCGAGACGAGCGCGTTCTCGCCTTATCGGAAGGACTGACCGCGGCCTTCAGATGTCGGTGAAGGTGCCGTGGCGGCCTGCGCCGGCGGCGAAGCGGGCGGCGCCGGTGAGTGCTTCGTGCTGGGCGTTGGTCCCGTGGCTCAGCTCGTTCGCGAGTGCCTCCTCTTCGGAGAGGCCTGCCTGTTCGAGGGTTGAGAGGCGGTCTCCGCGCATGCAGGTCTGCGGGAAGCGGGCGATTTCGGCCGCCAGTGCCTCGGCGACCTCGCGTGCCTTGCCGGGTGGCACCAGGCGGTTGGCCAGGCCGATGTCGAACGCCTCCTGGGCGGAGACGGGGCGGCCGGTGAGGATCAGGTCCATGGCGCGGCTCTCGCCGATCAGGCGGGGCAGGCGTACGGTGCCGCCGTCGATCAGCGGTACGCCCCAGCGGCGGCAGAACACTCCGAACGTCGCGTCCTCCTCGACCACGCGCAGGTCACACCAGAGCGCGAGTTCGAGGCCGCCGGCGACGGCGTGGCCGGACACTGCGGCGATGACCGGCTTGGACAGCTTCATCCGGGTCGGGCCCATCGGGCCGTCGGCGGGGAGGGGGTCAACGCGGTTGCCGCGGCCGGCGCCGATGCCCTTGAGGTCGGCTCCGGCGCAGAACGTGCCGCCCTCGCCCCAGAGGACTGCCACGGAGGCGTCATCGTCGGCGTCGAACGCGCGGAAGGCGGCAGCCAGCTTGGCGGCTGTGGGCCCATCGACCGCGTTGCGCACCTCGGGTCGCGACAGGATGACGGTCGTGACGGGGCCTTGGCGTTCGGTGCGTACGGTCATCAGCGCTCCCCGAAGTGCTCTTCGGGGACTGCGATGAAGAGGGCGGCGGCACGGACGGCCAGCTTGCCGTCGACATGGCCTTCGCCCTCCAGGTAGGCCTTGCGGCCGTCGACTCCGGTGCACCAGGCGCGGAGGTGGACGGTCGAACCCACCGGCACGGGAGCCAGAAAGTCCGTTTCCAGGCGTCCGGTCACGTAGCGCTCGCCGAGCATCCAGGCGACCGAGCCGAGCGCCTCGTCGAGGGCAGCCGCCAGGATCCCGCCGTGGGCGAGGCCCGGCGCGCCTTGGTGCGCCTCCACCACGGTGAACTCGGTCTCCACGACCTTCCCGTCAAGGCCCGTGTGCTTGAGCCGGATGCCATCCGAGGCCTGGTCACCGCACCCGAAGCAGCTGGCGAACTCAGCGGGCGGGTGCTCCTTCAGAGCGGGCACGATCGCTCCGGGCGGCGGGGTGGTCTTGGCCGAGGCGGGTGTGGTCAACAGGGCTCCTTCACAAGCGAATCCGATTCGGTCTCGACGATACGCTCAGTTCCGGTCGTCGATGAGGGCGCCCGCTGCAAGCTCTTCGAAGCGATCGAGGTCCTCGGCGGGGGCGTCAATGTCACGCAGCGGGCCACGGTCGGCGAGATGGTTCCGCGCGTACAGGCGGGCGATCAGTGCCTTGCGGTCGCCGTCCTGCTCCACCAGCAGCGCCGCCGCGTACACGTCCGCCATGTATTGGGCGAGGGGGAAGAGCCGCGCCTCGGCGGTTTCGGCGTCGAGGCTCTGCCAGCGCTTCACTGCTTCGCGGAGATGTCCGATCCGTTCGTTCACCAAGGAGATGGTGGCGTCGTCACCGCCCGGTGCGTGATGGACGGCTTGTTCCAGTCTTTCGAAGAACGGTTCGTGGGCTTGCTCGCGGAGCATGGCTCGCCGGACGTCGAGGCAGAGGATGTTGTCTCCGCCCTCCCAGATCGGGTTCACCTGGGCGTCGCGCAGGATCCGCGCGACGGGCCACTGCTCGATGTAGCCGTTGCCGCCATGGATCTCGATGGCGTCGCTCGCAGCGGTCACGCCTAGGCGCGCTGCCCGCAGTTTGATGAGGGGAGCTCCGATCCGGAGGCGTGGCCTTCCCAGGTATCCATCGAAGACCATCGCCTGCACGGCCTCGGTCTCCACGATCAGCTCGGCCAGCTTGCGGCGCATCAGCGGCTGCTCGTACAGCGGCGCACCGAACGCCTCGCGGGCACGGGCGTAGCAGAGTGCCTCGACGAGCGACCGCCGCGCGCATCCCAGGCCCATCATCGAGATGCCCAGCCGCGCTCCGTTCGTGAGCTCCATCATCCGGGCGAGCCCCTTGCCGTCGCCTTGGCCTCCCGCCCCGGGCGCCAGGCCTTGGCCTCCCGACTCGGGTGCCAGCAGGAACGCCTCGGCGTCGGTGAACTCGATCTCGCCTGAGGCCACCGAACGTGTGCCGAGCTTGTCCTTGAGCCGCCTGATCCTGATGCCGTTCCGCGAGCCGTCGCGTCGTTCACGAAGGATCAGGAACGGCGCGACTCCTCGCACACCGTCTTCGGCGCCTTCCGGCTTGGCCAGCACCACGAACGCCGAGCCATTGGCGTTCGAAGCGAACCACTTGAAGCCGTTCAGCCGCCAGGCGTCACCGTCGCGTGTAGCCGTCGACTCCAGCGCACCCAGATCGGACCCGCCCGAACGTTCCGTCAGCATCTGCGCGGCCTCGCCGGAGAACATCCCCGCCGAGAACAACTCCCGCACCCGCGCTTTCACGTCCTCCGGCGCGAAGAGTTCGGACAGCCCCACGACCATGTCCCCGCCCGTCCCAAGCGCGCAGGCCATCCCGATGTCGGCCTGATCGAGCAGGTAGCTCCACGCCACCGCCATCGGCGCAGGGTCCACCCCGGCCGCCCGGGCCTCCGCGAAGAACTCCGGCCGCGTGAAGCTCGTCGCCACCAGTTCGCTTCGCGCGGCCTCAAACGAGGGAGGCATCACGACTTCGCTGATGTCCCGTCCCCACCGGTCGTACTTCTCCAGCCGCGGCGGGTTGCGGTCGGTCTCCTCCGCCCACGCCGCGACCCGCCCGCCCATGAGCTCGCCGAGGGCCTCCAGCCGGGGCTCGGCCCAGGCCAGCCCCTCGTCGCCCAGGTACCGCCGCATCAGGAACCGCAACGACGGATCGCACGTGTACCAGTTGAGGCCGGCCGCCCCCTGATAGCGCTCCGTCGCGTACCGCCGGGCCTTCTCGGGTCCGCCGAACGGAAGCCGGTCCACCGGTTCGATCAGATATGAGGCCATGCCCGGACATTACACTTTTACTGTATGCGACGGAAGACTGTAATCCGGGTACAGTCCCGGTCAGTCATGACGAACACTCTCGGCCTCCGCCCGCTGACCGCGCGTTCCGTGGTCCTGAGCACGCTGCTGGGCTCGCACCCGCCGCGCCTGCGTGCCCGCTATCTGGTCCGCGTGGGCGAGTTGTTCGGCATCGCTGAGGGCACGATCCGGGTGGCGCTCTCCCGCATGGTCGCGGCGGGCGACCTCGTTCAGAGCGACGGCGAGTACGCGCTGACCGAACGCCTCCTGGCCCGGCAGGACCGCCAGGACGAGAGCCGCTTCCCGCGCACCCTCCCGTGGGACGGCACCTGGGAGATCGCCGTCATCACCGCCGAGCGCCGCCCCGCCGCCGACCGTGCCGCCCTCCGCCAGGCCATGGCCGCCCTCCGCCTGGCCGAGCTACGTGAGGGCACCTGGCTGCGCCCCGCCAACCTGAGCCGCCCCCGGCCCGAGATCGTCGCCCAGCAGTGCACGTTCCTCGCCGGCCGGCCCGAGGACGACCTCACCGCCGTCCTCTGGGACCTCGACGACTGGACGGCCAAGGCGCACGCCCTGACCACCGCACTCGACGAAGCCGACAGCCTGGCCGACCGTTTCACGGTGGCCGCCGCCGTCCTCCGCCACCTGCTGAACGACCCGCTCCTCCCGGCCGAATTGCTCCCGGCCAGCTGGCCCGGCCCCGGCCTGCGCGCCCACTACGAACGCTTCGAAGTCGACTTCAACCGCCTTCTCACCGACCACGTCCTCGCCCCCTGACCAGTGTCAAAAGGTAATGACCAGCGTCAGAAGGTGATGACCTGGCGGACCGCCTCCGCGGTATGGAGGCGGTCGAAGCCCTCGTTGACCTCGTCCAGGGTCAGGCGGTGGGAGAGCAGGGCGTCTACCGGGAGCACCCCGGACCTGTACATGTCGATGAAACGCGGGATGTCGCGACGCGGGACCGAGGAGCCCAGGTAGCTGCCGCGCAGTGTCCTCTCCTCGGCCACCAGGCTGAGGGCCGGGAGGGTCAGGTTCTGGCCGGGGGCCGGGAGGCCGACGGTGACGGTGGTGCCGCCCGCGCGGGTCGCCGCGTACGACTGTTCCAGGACGGGGACGACGCCGGTGGTGTCGATGACCTTCTCGGCGCCGCCGCTGGTGATCTCGCGAACCTGCTCAACCGCGTTCGGGCCGCCCTCGACGGTGTGGGTCGCGCCGAGCCGCCGGGCGAGGTCGCGCTTGTGCGGAACGACGTCGATCGCGACGAGAGTGGCGGCGCCGGCGGCCTTGGCGGCGATCAACGCGGCCAGGCCGACACCGCCGAGACCGAAGACGGCGACGCTGTCGCCAGGAGTGATCCGTGCGCTGTAGAGCGCGGCGCCCGCGCCGGTGAGGACCGCGCAACCGAAGAGCGCGGCGGTCTCGAAGGGGAGGTCCCGATCGACCTTCACAGCGGAACGGGCGGACACGACGGTGTATTCGGAGAACGCCGAGACGCCGAGGTGGTGGTTGGGGCGGGTGCCGTCTGCGGCCTCGAACCGACGGGCGCCGCCGAGGAGCGTGCCCGCGCCGTTCGCCAGCGCACCCGGGCCGCAGAGTGCGGGACGCCCGCCCACGCAGCGTTCACAGTGCCCGCAGGCCGGGACGAACGCCAGCACGACGTGGTCGCCCGGCTCGAACTCGGTGCCCTCTCCAACCTCGACCACCTCGCCCGCCGCCTCATGGCCCAGCGCCATCGGCAGAGGGCGGAGCCGGGACCCGTTGATCACGGAGAGGTCGGAGTGGCAGAGCCCGGCTGCGCCCACTTTGATCAGAAGCTCGCCGGGGCCCGGCGGATCGAGGCGGAGGGCGGTGACCTGCAGCGGCCGGGACTCGGCGTACGGAACGGCGCGACCAGACTCGACCAGGACGGCGGCACGGGTGTCCGTCACCTGAACTCCAGTCATGCGATCACCAGCTTCTGCATCTCGGCGCGGACGGGGTCGACGATCTCCGCGGGACGGCGGTTCTCGCGTCCGACGAAGACATGCACGAAGTAGCCCTCCGCGATCAACGCCTCGTCGGAGCCGCGGTAGAGGCCCGCCTCCCAGCGGACGCTGGACCGGCCGAGCTTGCCGACCCGGAGCCCCAGCTCGATGGTGTCGGGGAAGGCGACCTCACCCTTGTAAACACAGTGCGACTCCACGCACAGGGCGATCCGGTCGCTGCGCAGCGGATCGAATCCCGCGGTCTTGATCATCCACTCGTTGATCGCGGTGTCCATCAGCGAATAGTGGACGGCGTTGTTGACGTGCCCGTAGACGTCGTTGTCCTTCCACCGTGTGGGGACGCTCTGCCAGTGCAAGTAGTCGCCGTTGTTCACGGCGGAGATTCTACGTACTCCCGGGTAACCCCAATAGGCGGCACCCCTGTGCTTCGATGTCGATCCATGAAGGGAATTCCACCGCAAGACCGCTCGCCGTATCCGCTGCCAGGCCAATTCGATGAGCCGCCCCAGGCACCGTTACGAGGCTCGGCGTTCACCCCGTCCGCCAGGGGCGTCAGGCGCCGGGGCCTTTCGAGGTTGCCGAAGGGGGCCAAGTGGGTCCTCGGCATCGTCTTCGCCGGTCCGTTCGTGACGATCGCCGTGGTCCTCGCCGTGATGTTGCTCGCCACCTTGGACAAGGCCGACCAGGCCAACAAAGCCTTGGACAAGCTGGAGCGGAAGCCGTCCCCGTTCACCTGGACCACGTTCTTCGAGGACGAGCGGCACTTCACGATGCGGATCAACGAGACCACCGAGACGTATGACCGGACCGGCGAAAAGGTGCTGGAGGGCAGCGCGGGCTGCCTGGCCGGGGCCCTCGACGCGGCGACGCGGGCGCTGCTGACCAAGCTCGGCTGCGACGGCCGCATCGAGGCCTCGTTCACCACGCCGAGCAAGGCCCAGGTGAGCGTGCACGTGCTGCGGCTCAAGGACAAGGCTGCGGCCGAGACAGCCGAGCAGCAACTCAAAGCCGCGGGCATGCGGTTCGTGACGGCGGCCTCGGTGCCCAAACGGATCGGCGCGCGGTACGGCAACGTCGGATCCGGCTCCCGGTACGCGGTCGTCACTACCGCGGTGTCCCCACGGCAGAAGGACGCGCAGCGCATCGCGAAGCGCGGCGGCGGGTTCATCCACGCCGAGACCACCGTCGTGGCGATCTGGGTCTAGCCGGAGTCCGTTCGGACAGCAGATTTGGTCAGTGGCGCTTGCCTCTTGGTCAGTGACGTTTGCTACTTCGTCAGTGGCGCTTGTTCGTTAGTGGCGCTTGCCTCGGAACTTGGCCAGCACGCTGCGCGCCTTCGCCTTGTTGCGGGGGTCCCGGGCCATCCGCTCGGCCCTCGCGCGGGCCTGCTGGCCCTGAGGACTTCGCATCCAAGCCTTGATCTTCGCCATGAGAGAAGCCACATCGTCCTCCTAGCAGTCCTGGAACCTGATCTACCCTCAGAAGGCCTCGTCGAACGCCACAATTCCCTCCACACCGATCTGGTACGCCGATACCCGGCGTTCGAAGAAGTTCGACAGCTCCTGCACGTCCTGCAGTTCCATGAACGCGAACGGGTTGGCCGTCCCATACCGCGCGGGCATGCCGAGCCGGGCCAGCCGCTGATCGGCGACGTACTCCAGATAAGCGCGCATGTCCGTCGCCCCCATGCCCGGCAGGCCGTCGCCGCACAGGTCGTACGCGAACGCCATCTCGGCCTCGACGGCCTCCTCCAGCATCCGCGTGACCTGCTCGTTCAGCTGGGTGTCGAAGAGGCCCGGCTCCTCCGCCCGCACAGTGTCGACGACCGAGAACGCGAACTCCATGTGCATCGATTCGTCCCGGAAGACCCAGTTGGTGCCGGAGGCCAGCCCGTTGAGCAGCCCGCGCGACCGGAGCCAGTAGACGTAGGCGAACGCGCCGTAGAAGAACAGCCCCTCGATGCACGCCGCGAAACAGATCAGGTTGAGCAGGAAGGCTCGCCGGTCGTCGGCCGTGCGCAGCTCGTCCAGCTTGCCGATCGAGTCGATCCAGCGGAAGCAGAACTCCGCTTTGGCCCGGATCGAGGGGATGTGCTCGATGGCGGCGAACGCCTTGACGCGTTCGTCGTGATCAGGCAGGTAGGTGTCGAGCAACGTCAGGTAGAACTGGACGTGCACGGCCTCCTCGAACAGCTGCCGCGACAGATAGAGCCGCGCCTCGGGCGCGTTCACGTGCTTGTAGAGGTTGAGCACGAGGTTGTTGGCCACGATCGAGTCACCGGTCGCGAAGAACGCGACCAGCCGGTTGACGAGATGCAGCTCAGCCGGTGTCAGCCGGGCCAGATCGGCGAGGTCAGTGGCGAGATCGACCTCCTCCACCGTCCAGGTGTTGCGGATCGCGGCCCGATAGCGCTCGTAGAAGTCGGGGTAACGCATGGGCCGCAGCGTCAGGTCCATACCGGGATCGAGCAGCATGCTGTGTTCTCCGGTTCGCCCACTCACTGGCAGGCCTCGCAAGCTTCGGGATTTTCGAGAGAGCACACGACCGCCTCGGTCGCGGAGATGGTGGTCTGCGTGATCCGGGTGGCCGGACGTGAACGCAGGTAGTAGGTGGTCTTGAGGCCCGCACGCCACGCGTAGGCGTACATCGAGGACAGCTTCCCGATGGTCGGCGTCTCCATGAAGAGGTTCAGCGACTGGCTCTGGTCGATGTAGGGGGTACGGGCCGCGGCCAGGTCGATCAGCGCCTTCTGGGGCAGCTCCCACGCGGTGCGGTAGAGCTCGCGGTAGGACGCGGGCAGGTCAACGAGGCCCTGGACGGAGCCGTTGGCCTGCTTGACGGCGTCGCGCACGGCGGGCGTCCACAGACCCAGCTTCTTGAGGTCCGCGACCAGGTAGTTGTTGATCTGCAGGAACTCGCCGGACAGCGTCTCGCGCTTGAAGAGGTTGGAGACCTGCGGTTCGACGCACTCGTAGCAGCCCGCGATGGACGCGATCGTGGCGGTCGGCGCGATCGCGATCAGCAGCGAGTTGCGCAGTCCCGTCTCGGCGATCCGTGCGCGCAGCGCCTCCCATTCGGCCCTGCGGCGCGGTGTCGCATCGGGGAAGTGGTCGACGTGCAGCTGACCACGTGCCGTGCGCGTCCGGTCGTACGCGGGGAGCGGCCCATGCTCGGCGGCCAGGTCGGCGGACGCGCCGTACGCGGCCAGGGCGATCTCCTCAGCGATCGACGTGGACAGCTCGCGCGCCTCGGCCGAGTCGAACGGCAGCCGCAGCTTGAAGAAGACGTCGGCGAGGCCCATCACGCCGAGCCCGACCGGACGCCACTTGCGGTTGGCGCCCGCCGCCTCGTCCGTCGGGTAGAAGCCGCGGTCGATCGTCCGGTCGAGGAAGCGCACGGCGGTACGGACGGTCGCGCGGAGCCGCTCCCAGTCCACGCCGTCAGGCCCGGCGTGTGCGGCCAGATTGATCGAGCCGAGATTGCACACGGCGGTCTCGCCGTCGCTGGTGACCTCGATGATCTCGGTGCAGAGATTGGACAGGTGGACCACATTGCCGGGCTCGGCGGTCTGGTTGCAGGCGCGGTTGGCGGCGTCCTTGAACGTCATCCAGCCGTTCCCGGTCTCGGCGAGCGTCCGGATCATCCGGCCGTAGAGGCGCCGTGCCGGGACCTTCCGTACGAACCGTCCCGCGGCCTCGGCGGCCCGGTAGGCGGTGTCGAACTCCGCGCCCCACAGGTCGGCGAGCTCGGGCACCTCCTTGGGGTCGAACAGCGACCAGTCCGCGTCCGCCTCGACCCGGCGCATGAACTCATCGGGGATCCAGTTGGCGAGGTTGAGGTTGTGGGTGCGGCGGGCCTCCTCGCCGGTGTTGTCGCGCAGCTCCAGGAACTCCTCGACGTCGGCGTGCCACGGCTCCAGATAGACACAGGCCGCGCCCTTGCGCCGGCCGCCCTGGTTGACCGCGGCGACCGACGAGTCGAGCGTGCGCAACCACGGCACGATGCCGTTCGAGTGACCGTTGGTGCCACGGATCAGCGAGCCGCGCGACCGCACCTTCGTCCACGAGATGCCGATGCCGCCCGCGTACTTGCTGAGCCGCGCCACCTGCGCGTACCGCTCGTAGATCGACTCCAGCTCGTCGCGCGGCGAGTCGAGCAGGAAGCAGGACGACAGCTGGGAGCGGCGCGCGCCCGAGTTGAAGAGCGTCGGCGAGCTCGGCAGATAGGACAACGTGCTGAGCAGGCCGTACAGCTCGGCGGCCTCCTCGACGGTGTCGGACAACCCGCAGGCCACGCGCAGAAGGAAGTGCTGCGGCCGCTCCAGCACGCGCCGCGAACGCGGGTGCCGCAGCAGATACCGGTCGTACAGCGTGCGCAACCCGAAGTATTCGAAACGATCGTCCGCGGACTCGTCGATCAGGGCGTTCA
This sequence comes from Actinomadura sp. 6N118, assembly GCF_044326415.1. NCBI lineage: Bacteria > Bacillati > Actinomycetota > Actinomycetes > Streptosporangiales > Thermomonosporaceae > Actinomadura > Actinomadura sp. 6N118. Next base: position 229,205 of record NZ_JBIRAZ010000010.1, read on the forward strand.
ACGCCTCGGCGTGCACGGCGACGAACTCGGCGGTCGCGTCGTTCAGCAGGCCCTCGGAGTGGGAGGCCGCCACGGAGCCCGCGAACGACCGCACGCCCTCGTCTGCGGCCTCGTCGGCGATCAGTGTGCTCAACAGCCGCGCCGCCACCTTGGAGTACGCGGGTTCGACGGCCACCAGCGCGGCGGCCTCGCCGATCGCCAGCTCCCGCAACCCAGCGGCGCCGAGGTCGTCACCGGCCCGGATGGCGATCAGAACACGCTGCGGATCGGTGTCGGGCAAGCCCGCACACGCGCGGACCACCTCCGCGTCGATGCCGATACGCGGCGGAGCGATCAGTTCCTGTGTCACGTGCTCTCTTCCCTCGCGAGCTCGCCTCGTCAAGGGCGCACGCGAACAAGAGCACGGCTGACCGCCGCAACCTGTCCAGCGACCCTCCCACGAGGCCATGGACCAACAGTTCATGCAGGCAGGTCTTCGGACTCGCGGGCAACACACCTGATGAGGTGCGGCCTAGTGGCCGTCGCTTCCCGGCCCGTCTCGACGGGCCAGTGCTTGATGACGGCGGTCGTTCCCGCTCACCGCTGCGGGGCAGTCCCGGATTTTCACCGGGTTCCCTCTTACGACGCCCCCGCCGACAGGGTGGCCTGCCGCGAGATCACGGGGACTCGGCGTGATCTCGCCGCAGTCCACCCCCGACGGCGGGGGCGAACCAGCACGGGCAAGACCCTACATCTTGGTCGTGACCAAAGCCGACACCCAACATGTTGGGCGTGTCACAGGACGCCGCACCCTGAACCCGGAGGGGGCATGGAGATCACCGGGGAGAGATGGCACGATGGGCCCGCAATGTCGCCACGCCCGTTCTTCCGCCTCGGCAGGGCGGTGGTCTTCACCACCGTCTGCCTGACGCTGGCCACGATCGGGCACTCCCTGACGTCTCCGGCCGAGGTGCCGGCCTGGGCGATCATCGTGGGGTTCGCCGGGTTGCTGGTGGTGGCGGGCGCGCTCGCCGGGCACGAGCGTTCGCTGGCGACCATCACGGGGGGCCTGCTGGGCGGGCAGTTCGTGCTGCACAGCCTGTTCGCGAACGCGTCGGCGCCGGTCGAGCACCACGTCCAGACGGGCATGGCCGCGTCCGAACCGGCACACGGCTCCGGGCTGGGCATGACGCTGGCGCACGTGGTCGCCGCCGTGATCTCGGCCTGGTGGCTGCGGCGCGGTGAACGGACCGCGTGGGCGCTGACCCGGCGGATCGCGGCGCAGGTCGGACGGCCCGTCCGCGATCTGTTCGCCGTTCTCCTCGCCGCCGCTGAACCCGTGGCGCCACCCGTGCGTACCCCTGTGCGACGGGCGCCGGTCCCCATCGGCCCTACCGGTCGCGTGCTGCGGCACGAGGTCGTACGCCGCGGTCCACCGCACCGTTCGAGGGCGCTCGCGCACAGCTGAGCGCCGTACGTCACCGGACGCCGCCCCCGGCACTCCGGCTTCTCCTCGTACCCGCTCGAACGGAGCTCTTCCGCATGTCCATATCGCTGCACGCCCGCAAGGGCGCCGCCGTCACCGGCCTCGCCCTCGTCTCGGTCCTCGGTCTTGCCACCGCCGCGTCCGCCCACGTCACGGTCAACCCCCGCGAGGCCGAGCAGGGCGGATACGTCAAGGTCGCCTTCCGCGTACCGAACGAACGGGACAACGCGGGCACGACCAAGGTCCAGGTCGATCTCCCCATGGACCACCCGCTCTCGTCCGTGTCGGTCCGGCCGACCCCGGGCTGGAAGGTCAAGGTCGAGAAGTCCAAGCTCAAGACCCCGATCAAGGCCCACGGCGGCGAGCTCACCGAGGCCGTCTCCCGTATCACCTGGTCCGGCGGCAAGATCGAGCCCGGCCAGTTCCAGGAGTTCGACGTGTCGATGGGCCAGATGCCCACCGACACCGACCGGCTGATCTTCAAGGCCGAGCAGACCTACTCCGGCGGCGAGGTCGTGAAGTGGGACCAGGTGCCCCAGGCCGGCCAGGAGGAGCCGGAGCACCCGGCCCCGATCCTCAAGCTGACACCCAAGGGAGCCGCGGCCACAGGCGCCGGGGCCTCCGGCGCGCCGACGGTCAAGACGGTGGCGGCCGCCACCTCGTCCGCGAAGGCCGACGACGGCACGGCCCGACTGCTCGGCGGCCTGGGCCTGGCCACCGGGCTCATCGGCATCGCGATCGGCGGGTACGGCATCTCGCGTGCAAGGAGCCAGTCATGACGTTCCCGATCCGTACAGCCCCGACCCGTACCGCCCTGGCCCGTACGGCCTCGATCCGTACCGCCCTGGCCCGTACCGCCGCGGCGGCCGGTGCCGTCAGCGCCGTGCTGGCCCTGACCGCCGCACCCGCCTCCGCCCACACCGCGCTGCGGGACTCCGACCCGAAGGCGAAGTCCACGGTCGAGTCGCCTGCCCAGATCACGCTGACCTACAACCAGCCGGTCACGATCCCACGGGTGATCCTCAGCGACGACAAGGGCAAGCAGCACACTTCGGAAACGCCCAAGGCGGTCGACAACAAGGTCACGCAGCCGGTCGCCGGGACGCTGCCCAACGGCGACTACACCGTGGGCTGGCGGGTCGTCTCGGTCGACGGCCACCCGGTCAGCGGCAGCTTCACGTTCACCGTGAAGGGCTCGTCCGCGCCGACCGGGATCACCAAGACCCAGGCCGCCGGTCCGGCGCCGACGATCACGTTGAATCAGACCACCGCGCCGGCCGCGGCGGAGGACTCCGGCGGCTCCTCCGGCTGGTTGTGGATCGGCCTGATCGCCCTGGTCGTCGCGGCCGCCGCGGGAACCGGAGCCCTGCTCAAACGCCGCCGCACCGGCTGAGCGGAACGTATGGAGATCACCTCGATACGGCGAGTGATCTCCGTTGGAGGTATGCCAAAGCCCTCCTTATGATTCGAGAATGCTCGAATCGCGGCACATCCGTACGTTCCAGGAAGTGGTCCGGGAGGGGTCGTACTCGGGCGCCGCACGCGCGCTCGGGTACACCCAGCCCGCAATCACCCAGCAAATGAAGGCGCTGGAACGGGCGGTGGGGATGCCGCTGTTCGTCCGGGCCGGCCGCGGGCTCCAGCTGACCGAGGCGGGCACGGTCCTGGCAAGGCATGCCGATGTCATCGTCGGCGACCTCACGGCGGCGCAACAGCAGTTGCGCTCGCTGGCGCGGCTGGAGGCCGGCCTGGTCCGGATCTGCGCGTTTCCCAGCGCGAACGCGACGCTCGTTCCGGACGCGATGGCCCGCCTGCTTGCCAGCCATCCGGGTGTACGGGTCGAACTGCAGGAGGCGGAGCCACCCGAGTCGGTGCATCGGCTGGTCCGTGGCGAAAGCGACATCGCCCTGGCGTTCACCTATCCGGGGCCGCAGGCCGAGGTGCCCGAAGAGCTGCTCGAAGTCCCGTTGATGGAGGATCTGCTCACCGTCCTGCTGCCGACCGGGCATCCGCTGGTCCGCCACCACGCCGTACGCCTGGAGGACCTGTCGAACGAACGATGGATCGCGGGCTGTCCACGTTGCCGGGCCAACCTCCTGCACCTGTGCGCGGAGGAAGGCTTCGTCCCGGACATCGTCTTCAGCACCGACGACAACCTCGCTGTTCAGAGCCTCGTCGCGGCCGGAGTCGGCATCGCTCTCATGCCCGCGCTCGTCCTGTCCTTCCTCTGCCATTCCAAGGTGACGGGACGGGTTGTGGCGCGGCAGCCGACACGAAAGGTCTCGGCATACGTCCTGCGTGACCACTTGCGGATCCCCGCCGTCGAGTTGGTGGTGGAAGAGCTCAAGGCCGCGGCCGCCACCCGCGTGGGCTGCTGACCGGGCCGATCCCTGCGCGATCCATAAGCACTACTTTGAACGGCCTAACAGATCGTCGTTAGACGTTATGGGCCAGCGGCCCGACGCTGGGGTCATGGCCGCACTTACCGCCACCACTCCCATCACACCCGTCCTCGCCGACGTGGTCGACTCAGTCCGCGAGATCGTCCAGCGTGGTCTGGCGCCGGAGCCGACGGCGCATCTGGCAGGCCAGGCGCTGCGGCGATTCCTGGGGCGGCCCGGCCTGCTGACCCCCGGGCAGCGCACGGGCGACCCTGACCGGTACCGGCAGCACGTCCTGCACGCCGAGCCCGACGGCAGCTTCTCGGTCGTCGCGCTGGTCTGGCTACCCGGCCAGCGGACCCCGATCCATGACCACGTGTCCTGGTGCGTGACCGGCGTGCACGAGGGCGAGGAGACCGAGCGGCGGTACCTGCTGGAATCCGACGGCCAGACCTCCCGGCTGGTCGCCATCGAGGAGGTCCTCAACCCGGCCGGCGCCGTCGCCGCGTTCGCCCCGCCAGGCGATATCCACAGGGTGTGGAACGGGGGGACCACGAAGGCGATCTCGATCCACCTCTACGGCGCGGACATCGCCAGGCTCGGCACCAGCATCCGCCGGACCTACGCGGAACCGGCCGAGGAGTCGTGAGTCAGGCGCATCCCGCCCTCAGGGCACTGCAGCCGCGGCCGACGACCCGTTCCGCCGCATCCCAATTCCGCTGGCCTCCCGCTCTACGACACAGTGCTCCCGGGCTTTGCCTGGCCGCTGCCGGCGTGGCGGCGGCGCGGCTCGTGCACGACGTGCTGCCCATGATCCCGACGCTTACCGCGGCCATGGTGCTCGGCATGATCGCGGCCCATCTGCCCGCCCTGCGCACGCTCACACAGGGCGTCGCACGGCCGGGGCTCGGCGTCGCCGCCAAGCGCCTCATGCGTGTGGCGATCGTGCTCCTGGGCCTGCAGCTGAGCCTGGCCGACGTCGTCGGCCTCGGCTGGGTCACCGCTCTGATGGTGCTCGTCGTCGTAGCTGTGACGTTCACCGGCACGCTCTGGCTGGGGCGTCGCCTCGGCCTGCCGGGAGACCAGCCGCTGCTCGTGGCCACCGGCTACTCGATCTGCGGCGCCTCAGCGATCGGTGCGGTGAGCCAGACGACCAAGAGTGATCAGAAGGATGTCGCCAACGCCGTGGCCGTGGTGACGCTCTGCGGCACCCTGGCGATCGCGGTGTTGCCGTTGCTCCACTACCCGCTCGGCCTGGCCGACGCCTCGTTCGGCCGCTGGGTGGGCGCGAGCGTCCACGACGTGGGGCAGGTGGTGGCCGCCGCCCAGACGGCAGGTCCGGCTGCCCTGAAGGAAGCCGTCCTGGTCAAGCTGATGCGGGTGGCGCTCCTCGCGCCACTGGTCGCTTTGATCGCGATCAGCGCCCGGCGCCGAACGGCTGAGACCTCGTCTGTACGCCCGCCGCTCATCCCACTCTTTGTGGCGGGCTTTCTCACGATGATCCTGCTTCGTACGAGCGGCAACATCCCCGAGGAAGCGCTCACCCACGCAGCGACAGCCCAGCACTTGCTTCTCGCGGCGGCGCTCTTCGGTCTGGGCAGTTCCATCCACCTGCCGTCGATGACCAGGACCGGCGGCAGGATGGCCCTCCTCGGCCTCGCGTCCTGGGTCGTCATCGCCGGCCTGTCCTACCTGGGCGTGATCCTCACGTCCTAAACGATCAACGCTCTGGACCGGGGACGATTACATGATTACACTCGCCCCATCACGAGCCGCAGGGGGCCGTTTCATGATCGTTGAATACATCCGCTACCGGGTGCCCGAAGTCCGGTCCGCCGACTTCGAAGCCGCCTACGCGCGCGCCGCCGTCCCACTCGCCGCGGCGCCGCAATGCGTCGACTACGAGCTCTCCCGGTGCGTGGACGAGCCCGAGTCGTACATCCTGCGCATCACCTGGACCTCCGCGAAGGACCACCTGGAGGTCTTCCGCGGCGGTGAGCACTTCAAGGCCTTCTTCGCCGAGATCCGCCCGTACGTGGAGCAGATCGAGGAGATGCGCCACTACGAGCAGACCTCCGTACGTGGCACCGGTTCCTCGGTCCCCACGCTCTACGACTGGGCAGGCGGCGAAGAAGCCTTCCAGCGGCTCACCGAGGCCTTCTACGCCAAGGTCCGCGAGGACGAAGTCGTAGGGCCGCTCTTCGCCCACATGGACCCCGGCCACCCCAAGTACGTCGCGATGTGGCTCGCCGAGGTCTTCGGCGGCCCCAACCGCTACACCGACGAGCGCGGCGGCTACCACCACATGGTCAGCCAGCATCTCGGCAAGGCCATCAAGGAACCGCAGCGCCGCCGCTGGGTCAGCCTCCTCATGGACGCCGCGGACGAGGTCGGCCTGCCCGACGACCCCGAGTTCCGCGCCGCGTTCACCGGCTACGTCGAATGGGGCACCCGCATCGCCCTGGGCAACTCCCAGCCCGATGCCCATCCGCCCATGCAGGCCCCCGTCCCCCACTGGGGCTGGGGCGTCGCCCCGCCCTACATCCCCAACCCTTGATCGGCAGAACCGGCCGCTCATGGGTGCAGGCTTGGGCTCTACTGCCAGGTTGCGGTGTCGGGGTCGATGCCGTGGGCGCGTGCGCTGGCGTCGATGATTTGACGGAACCAGGTGGCCAGGCCGCTGCGGATGCCGTCGTAGTGGGCGGCAAATGCCGGATCGGCCTCGAACATGCGGCCGAGACAGACCTGCATCTGCCTGGTGAGGGGAAAGTACGAAGCAAAGACTTCGCGGTGCCGCTCGACAAGTTGATTCGCTTGTGGGCTACCAGGTGTGACTCCGGCATCCATCGCAGCGGCGAGGGCGCGGTCGAGGTCGGCAACGGCGTCAGCGATGGACTGCCATTCCTCCGGACCGCGAGAGGCTGAGCGTTCGGCGTACTGCAGCCATTGCGTCGTGTGTCCGTAGCGCTGACGGGCTTGGGCGGGCCAGTCCGGGTTCCACTGGGGGCCGAAGATCGCGGCCTGCTGCTCGACGGTCAGCAGCAGGCCGCGCTCGTGGGCGTCGATCATCCGATCCAGTCCGGCGCTGAGCTGCCGGAGGCGGTCGATCCGTTCAGCGACCTGGGTGCGCTGGACGCGCAAGGCGGCGGGCACGTCCGCGGTCGAGTCGTCCAAGATGGCCCGAATCTGGTCCAGGCCGAGACCGATCTCGCGGTAGACGACGATGCGGTGCAGGCGTTCCAGATCACCAGCGGTGTAGAGCCGGTATCCGGCAGCGGTGCGCAGCGACGGTCGCGCCAGACCGATCTCGTCCCAGTGGTGCAGCGCGCGGACTGTCACGCCCAGACACGTCGAGACCTGACCGACGGTCAGGCCATCGGCGTCAGGCACGCCCCTCATCGTCGCCCGGTGGGGTGATCCCGACGGCTTCAAGGTTCTGCGCCTCCTGACTGGCCGGATCAAAGGGCTTGGCCGCAGTGACAACGATCCGTGCGTTCTCGGGAGTGATCACCTCCACGTCGCGAGTGTTCCAGGGAGTATCCCGTGGACCATCGACTGAGTCCGGGCGCAGGGCACGACAGGCCTCGACAAGGGAATCGACCTGGCTGAGCACACACGCGAAACTGAAGCTCATCGCCGGTGCCTGCTCCGGAACGCTCTCCGCCGAGACCATGAGTACGTCCTGGAACGCCCACCGTCGCAGATGCACAAGCCTGCCGGGGATGCTGAACAGCTCGAAGAACCCGAGCCCACGAATCCAGAAGTCGACGGACGCCGCCAAATCGTTGGTGGGTATCGTCACGAACGCGGGCATTCCATAGATGCCACGGAACGGCTCCGGCGGAACCGCATCCGGGCCGGGAGCGGGCACGGGACTCATCTCGAACGCGCTGTAGTAGTCGCTCATGCGTCCCACCCTTCAGCCTCACGCAACGTGAGGGTCAAGCCGAGTCCGCGACTGGTCCTTGTGATCCCCAGCGGACGAGACATGGTTCGTGGCCGACTTGAACCCCGGTAGACGGGTCGATCTTGAACCGCCCGAAGAGCGTCGTTGTGTCTAGCCGCGAGGCGGCCTCCCATAGGGCATCGCGAGCTGTGCCCGCGGTTCGGGCGCAGTACGTTGCGATCGCCGCTGTAGCGGCAGCCTGTGCGGCGGGGTAGTCGGGAAGCGTGCCCGTTCGATCGCTGTAAGCGGCAAGAAAGTCTGATTCGTCGAGGCCCAGCTCGGCACGGCCCCCGGCGCCGGGAAACCATTGCCCTATCCCGAAGATCTCCTCTGGCTGCTCGACGGCTTCCCCGAACTCGCGCACGCCAGCCGCCACCGCGCAGACCGTCCTCGGTGGTCGTGGCAGAAGTCGCGCCCGCGTGACCGTCTCGACGTCCTCCTCAAAGGAGCCGGCGCACAGGAGGTCCCAGGGCGAGTCGGCGTCCTCTCCGGGAAGTTGCTCGCCGGGAGAAGCCTCGATCCCGAGTCTGCGAGCGAGGGATTCGGCGCCATCCGCGACCTGCCGGCCAAAGCTGCCCTTGCCGTGCACGATCCAGAGTCGACCGGGCTCCTGACCGCTGGCCAGGCGACGGAGGAACAACTCGGCGTACCGGCTGGTCGGTGTGAGTACGGAGACGACATGGCCCGGATGGGCGGCCTCAACGTCATCGCCAGATCCACCGTGGTTCCAGACAAGTCGGTCGAGTTCGGCAGCAGCGTTACCCGCGCGGCGCATGAGCTGTGTGGAGTAAGGCCCGAGGAGGATGTCGCACTTGGAGGCCACACGCCTGAAGATGGCGTCAAAGCCTTCGGGGTCGCTCTGGTCATCTTCAATGAGCAGGTCAACGCCTGGCTCGAAGTCGTTCCAGATCTCAAGAGCGGTGCATGCTTGCCTGCCGAACCGCCCGTGTCGGCCAGTCAGAGAGAGACAAGCTCCAAGGCGGAGCCGGCCAGCGCCCGGAGTGTTCATCTCATCTGCACCTCGTACCGGAACTCATGGCGATCAGCAGCCAGGACCGAATCCGGCGACAAGACCTCAAGGCGACCGATCTCGCGAACGTGATCGTGGGATCGGGATGGCCGGCGAGGACCTACCGCGACGTCGCTCGCGCTGCGAGGACAGGGATTGCGGCGATCTTCTCCGGGGTGAGGTGCTCCCACACGAGCCCCTGAGAGCGTTTGGGCGGGCCGCAAGGGATCACCTCGTCGGGCGTAACGATCAAGTCCACCCGGAAGTCGTGCTCGGTTTCGGGGAGGTCATCATCGATGACCTGCAGCGGATGCACGGTGGTCACGATGGTCGTTCCATCGCTGATGAGTCCGGCCTCTTGGAGGAGGGCGACCTCGATGTCGGAGTATCCAGCCCCTTTGCCGAGACGCACGCCCTGACGGTTCACAACGACGCTGCCACAGATGACAAGATCGACGGGTCTCATCTCCTCAACGCCGACCTTGCGCGCGATCCTGGCAGCGACGGCCCTGTCGGCGGCCTCGGCCAGAGGCACGCTGAGGTTCTGCGGGTCGAGGAGGTAGAACGGCAGTTTGTCAGCCAGCTTTGGCACGGCCATGTAGACGAGCCGTCCGGCCTCAAGCGCGAGTGCCCGCACGGGCTCTTGTGCCCGATCTGGAACGGCCTTGATCACGCGCGCGCTCTCCCACACGGGTAGAGCTGCCAGCCGCTCGGCCGCTGGCGCGGCTCCGTTGAAGTTCGGGATGCGACCGTGAACGCCCGACTCGGGTACCGCCTGCTCCCGCTCCAACAGGTCCCAAATGCGCTCGCGAACGGCGTTCTTGGCGTGGTCTGTCTCCGTGATGGCCAACGGTCCCCCTTAGGAGTTCGTCATCAGGGCGAGCATACGGTCGTGTACGTCCTGAACCGTGGGTTCGTGCCACCCGGAACGGAGTTCGCGGCCGGCTTCGAAGATGATGTTCATGCCGCCCCCGCCCCTGTTCTGCTCCACGATGTCGATCGCTTCGTGTAGCACGATCACCGCAGCGTCCAAGCGCCGCTGGCGCATGTGAGCAAGGCTGAGATTGCCGAGCACGATCGCACGGGATTTTTTCCAGGAGTGAAGACGACCCGCCGTCTCTTCGAGATATGACTGTGCACGCTCAGGGACGCCGAGGAACAGATAACAGGACCCGGCCAAGCGACCGTACTGTGTCGCAGAGAAACGCTCACTGGCAGGGTCGTCTGCGCTCACCTTGTTGAGCTCCGATTCCGCCGACCGTAGAGCGCGCTCGCACCCCGCGTGGTCTTTCAGCATGGCGTGAGCTTCGGCAGTGTGGAGCAGCGAGAGCCCCGTCAACGCGTGGCTTGCTCCCCGGCTCGTACGCGCTGCTCGCTTGGCCTGCGTCAAGCCCTTGCGCGGATCACGCATCCCGTACAGCGCGACGTAGCACTGGCGGAGTTGCGCATGTGCCTCGGAGATGACGTTCTGAACTTGCCGCGCGGCAGTGATCGCTTGGTCGAAGAACGTCAGGGTGGTCGAGTGATCGCTCCGCTGGGAAGCGTCCCAGACCAGTTGCCCCATAAGTGTGGCTGACTCGGCCTCGACCGACCAAAGGTCACGCCGGATACGGCTGCTCGGGGTATGTTCTCGCAGATAGGAGACTTGCCCATGACACTGGCCCGCGCTGGCAAGGAGCAACGCTGACGGGGTGCTGTCGTAATTGTCGGTCAGTTCCTGCACCCTCTGCCGAAGGTATGCAACGGCGACGAGATCGACATTGGCAGGGTTGCTAAGCGCGTAGTTCAGGCGCTCGCTGCGCTCAGGTTCCACCGCTTCAATGTCGGCGAGGATGTCATCCAACTCGTCCAGGCTGATCCTTAGCCCTTGCGCAAGTTTGGGTCGGATCCATGGAAGGGGATCCGTCTCAGCGCGTTCCCATCGCCCGACCGTCGTGCGCTCGATGTTCAGGCGATCGGCCAACTGCTCTTGGCTATACCCCACTGCCCGTCGTCGTTGAACGAGGCGATTTCGTCGAAGCGTCACGCCTGGACCTCCTCCGCAGGGTGCTCATTAGACAGTCCCTGGGCCCTCTTCGCAGGTCAAGCTGTCAGATGCATCAGGAATGCATCAACAATGCGTCGTTCGTGCTCTGGTCTCCATCGGGGTAAAAGCACTTCTCTGGAGAACCACGGACAGCAGGCGAGTTACCGGTGCCAGCAGCCGACTCGCCTCGGACAAAGGCGGCCCCGGCCGGTGCGCCAACACCGGGTGCTCCGGGGCCTTGATCGGAATGAGGTCCGATCCATGAGAGATGGTACGAATTCACCTTCCGTCGCGTCGACAACGGCGAGGATCCTCTCGTTCCCTGGCCTCGGGGACGAGTACGAGATCGAGGTGTGGCCGTCCGGGCGGCGCAGGCGTCTCGAGAGGGCATCATGACGCCAACCGTCAGCATCGTGCCCCACGTCGTCCCGCATTACCACGCCCCGCAGGCCGAGAGCATGGAATCGGTCCTCAAACAGCTCAAGGAAGAATTCCCTGGCGTCACCTTCTGGTGGGGCCGCGCCACCGAGGAATGGTGGGCGCTGGTCGGAAACCGGGGATTCGAGTCCAAGACCCTCGACGGGCTGCTCACCCTGGTCCGCAGGGCGCTCGCCGAGACCGACGCTCATGCCCGCGCGGCCGCCGCCTCGCCGCTCCCTCAGTACGCGACCCGCAACTACCCGACGCCCGCACCGCGCCCGCAGACCGGCGCGGCGGGACGACGCCCACCGCATCCCCACACCCCGGGTCCGGCCTATCGTCTCGTCGCGCCCACCAGCCGCCCGGCAAGGGTCGTCCGTGCATCCGCCATGCGACAGAGCCGGTTCCGCCGATGCCTCGACGCCATCCGCCGGTTCTTCTTCGGAGGGGACGGCGAGTACTGGTGAGGGTCGACGTCTACCGGACGCATGACGAGATCTATTTCGGCCTCGACGAGGACGGCCGAGAGATCGGGGCGTTCGTCAACGACGGCGACGGCTGGTGGTCGGGCTGCCTCACTGGAGGCACCGAGCGACGCCTGTGGGTGCCCAAGGGCGACCCGCTGGAGGCTGCCCGCCGCATGTTCGGGGGGCCCTGACCGTGAGGCGCAGACGACTCGGTCCGGCCCTTGGGCGCTCACCGGCACGCGCTGATGGTGAGTGGGTGGAGGCCGTGACCTGGCATCGCAACCGAAACCAACCACGCCGACCGTTCGAAGCGCCACTGCTTTGCCTCGCCCCACATCAGGAGGTCAACAAGTGACAACTGATGCCACGCCGCCGCCTATGCCGGAACGATGGCAGATCACTGTGCCCGAGCTGTCGGACGCCTTTCAAGTGGAGATGCGGCGCGACGACTCGTCGCGGGGTCTGTGGTGGGGGAACCAAGAGGTCGGCAGCGCCGAACGTTGCGTCGGGCAGCGTTGGGCGGGGATCGGCCGTGATGGGAAGTCGTTGCCGAACGAGCAGGCCGACGACGGTCTGTTCCCTGACCCTGACGCCGCACTCATCCGCGTCCGCGACGATTGGCGCGCACGTCCGGTGCGGGTCTCGGGGGTCTTCGGCGATGACTACTGGATTGAGGATCGCCCGCTTGCCGGGGTGGCGTCGTTGTGGCTCGGGCGGATCCACCTCGGTTACATCCGGCCGAAGATGAACGGCATGTACACCGCGTTCACCACCGACGACAGGCCGATTCACACCCAGGACACGGTCAACGACAACGTGTACGCCGACCAAGACCGGGGCCTGATGGCCGTTCAGCACGCATGGCGGACACACCTGCGGCGGATCCTGCGCCTGCCGCGCGCGCACGACTGATGAGTTTCTCCGGGCCCATGCCCGGAGCGGGAAACGCGCGGACCAGCCGTGCCCCGACGGCTCTAGGAGGAGCCACGTGACAACCACCCTCGAACCGACGGTATCGACCGTCACCCTGCCCAGTCCGCGCGTTCTGCTGGACTACGCGCCCGGGCTGTTCGACAACCTCGCCGCCTACGTCGCCAAACACCACGCGGTGACCCTCCCCTACGCCGAGCAGATCATCGAACAGACCTTGATCTGGTTCAAGGCGTGCGCCGACAATCCGTCCCAGCGTGTCGGGATGACCGACGCCGTCGATCACGGCTGGCACGCGTTCATCCTGCACTCGCAGGAATACACGACCTTCTGCGAACGGACGTTCGGGCACTACCTGCACCATGTGCCGCCCGCCCCCGGACAGCACATGACCGAGCAAGAAATCGCCGCCACGCTGCCCGCGCTGCACGACACCGGCTACGCGGCCGATGAAGCGTTCTGGGACGGTCCCGGCTACGGCTGCTGCCCGCCCGACCCGTGCACGCGCTACGTCGACCCCACACGCCGCCAGACCCAACCCACCCAGCCGACCCAGACCGGTACGCCGCGCGCGTCCGTGTCCACCTCGGCGTGATCAACTGGCAGGCTCTTCGACATGGACCGCACCGCGTGGGAGAGCCTGCCCCCGGATCTGCGTGAGGCGGTCGAGCAGCGCCTCGGATCGGTGGTGAAGGCCGAACCGGTCCGCGAGGGACGACGGTCGGCGTTCGCCGCCGCCCTCCACACCACGACCGGCCGCGTGTTCCTCAAGGGGTCGCCCGACACCGACGCCAAGGCGATGGCGCAACTCGACCGCGAGTCCGCACTCGCGCCATTCATTGCCGGTGTCGTCGCTCCGTCCGTGCTGCTGGACGAGCACACCGCCGGGTGGCGAGTCTTGGCGTTCGACCACATCACGGGATATCGGGCTAGCTACTCCCCGGGTTCTCCGGACGTCCCGCGAGCGGTCGAGACGCTTGCGTCGCTCGACGAGATTGACGTTCCCGCCGAGGTTCCGCTGATGCGCTTTGAGGTGAGATGGTCATCCTTCACGCCTGCGACCCGACGTCTCGGAGAGCTGGCAGGGGCCGCGCTGCTGCACACCGACCTCAACCCCGGCAACATCCTGGTTGGGGCAGGGACAGCGACATTGGTCGACTGGGGAATGGCCAGCCGCGGCGCGGCCTTCGTCAACCCCTGCGACCTGGTCATCAACCTCATCGCCGGAGGACATGACCCCCGCGAGGCCGAATCGGCCGTCGCCGACCTCGACGCATGGCAGACCGCCGCCCCCGACACCATCGACTACTACGCACGAACCGTCGCGATCGCCTGGCTCGAAGCCTTCTGGAACATCCGCCACCCATGGGCAAACGCCGTGGTCCGCGCCGCCCAACGCTGGGCACTGCACCGTCGTGACCACTAGCGGAACGGGATCTCTGGCACTGCTGCGGAAGGGTGCTGATGCAATCGCCGTCAGCGGTGGCAGATCAAGGACCAGAGTGAGAAGGCGCCGGGATCGCCGGTCTGATCACCAGTGAGTTGGCTGTGGCGTTGAGTAGGTCGCTCGGCGATCTGAGTATTTGAGCGGATGAGGGCGGGGTGATCGGGCTGGGAGTCTTCGGCCATGCGCATCACCTGCCCCGGCTGCCGAAATCCGATGACCCGGCCTGGCCTGGTCGCCTGCCCGGTCTGCGAACTGGTCCTCACCGGACCGGACGCGCAGGAACTGTGGTGGGTCGATGACCAGCTCGCACGGCTGACCCGGCGGCGGCGTGACCTGATCGCGAGGCTCTACGGCCCGGTGCCGGTGACCTGGCCGGTGATGGTGGGACCGCAGCCTGCTCTCGTGGACGTCTCGCGGGTCGGGGTGCGCAATGTGCTGCTCGTCCTCGGCGGGCTGCTGCTCGGCATCGCGGCGGTCGCGTTCACTGTGATCAGCTGGGGATCGCTCAGTCTGGGGGCACGGGCGCTGATCCTGGTGTCGCTCACGGGCGTGACGCTCGGTGTGGTCTGGCCGCTCGCCCGCCGGGGCTTGTCGGCGACCGCCGAGACGCTCGCGGTGATCGGGCTGCTGCTGGTCGGGCTGGAGTGCTACGCGGCGTACGCGGGTGGTCTTTTCGGGCTCCAGGACGTCGACGGTCGGTGGTACGCGGCGTGGGCGGCGGCGGCCGTGACCGTGGGATGGAGCGTTTATGCGTGGGTGGCGCCGCTGCGGGCTCCGCGTCCGTTGGCGATCGTGATCGGTCAGCTGCCGCTGCCACTCGGGGCGTTCGCGCTCGATGTCCCGGTGAGCGGGATGGTCTTTACGCTGCTCCTGCTCTCGCTGCTGGACCTCGGCGTCTGGAGCATGGTCGCCACGGCGCGTGAACGAGGTGTTGCTGCGGCACTGGGAGCCCTCAGCTGGTCGGCCGGGGGGTTCACGGCCTTGCTGATGGCCCACACGACCTCCTCGGAGCAGTCGGCCGCGCTGCTCGTATTCGCGGCGGGTGTGGCGTTGAGCTGGGCGGTGTTCGTGGAACGCAAGTTCGCGATCGCGACCGGGCTGACGCTCTCGGTGGGAGCGACGGCGGCACTGCCGCTCACTGAGCGGTGGGAGCCCGCTGCGGCTGCCGCGATCGCGCTTGTGGTGATGGCGGGGGCGCTGCTGCTGCCAGTGCGGCTGCGCAGGATGGCTGCAATCGGCGGCTTGTTGACGTTGGGCATCGCGACGCTGATCGTCCTGCCCAGCGCGGTCTTCACGCTGGTGAGCCCGCTCCGGCATCTCGACGATGTCTGGACGGGGACGATGATCGCTCTGCCGTCGGACCAGCACGATTCCGCGCCCATCGTGCTGGCCCTTCTGGCCGTGGCTCTGTGCGTGCTGGTCCGGGTCGCCGCTCCACCCGTGGCAGCGTTGGCGGTACTGGTGATCCCTGACCTGGCGTATCCGGTGCTTCCTGCCCTGATGGTCGCGCTCGCGGCGTTGCTCGCGGGTTGGGCGGCACTTGATCGTCAGGTGCATGTTTCTGCCGGTCTCACGGCTGTGTCCGCTGGGCTGTGGGCTGTAGCGGAGGCGCTGGCGACCGAGGCGGCGACCCTTGGTGTGCTGGGCGCGCTGACCGTGGGCGGGATCGTGTGCGCTGTGGTCCCTGTGCTGCGTTCGGGGGCGGCGGCCACCGCCTCTCTTGCCTTGGGCGGGTTCGCGGCGACGCTCGGGCTGACCGTCGATCTGCCCGTTCACCAAGCGGCGTTCGGGGTGCTCGCGGCGGCTGCGCTCGGCCTGGCGGCATCGGCCTGGCTGCGGGATGTGCCGACGGAGGTCGCCGCCTGCATGGTCGGCATGGCGGGTGTCGTCATGACCGCAACCCATCCGACCTACCTGAGCCTGGCGCTGTCGCTCGGCGGTGTGCTGGCGTTCGCCGTCGCGCTGCGGGCGGATCGCCGCCCAGCGGCGGGCTGGGTCTGCTCGGTGCTGATGGTGGCGGCATGGTGGGTCCGGCTCGGCGCGAGCGACATCGCGGCTCCCGAGGCCTACACCTTGCCCATCTCGGTGGCCCTTCTGGTCCTCGGATTCCTGCGCCGCCGTTCGGTGGAGTCTCCGCCCTCCTCTTGGGCCGCCTATGGCCCGGGGCTGGCAGCGACGCTTGTCCCGAGTCTCATGGCGGCGTGGGCGGGCGAGCCCGGCGAGCCGCGCGCGCTGATCCTCGCCGCCGCAGCGCTCGCGATCACTCTGGTGGGCGCGCGGACACGGCTGCAGGCTCTGTTGATCCTTGGCGGCACCGTGCTGGCGTTCGACGCCGGACGGCAGCTCGCTCCGTACGCCGTGGAGGCGCTCGTGCGGCTGCCGGGCTGGTTCCCCGTCGCGGTGATCGGCCTGCTCGTCCTGGTCGTCGGCGCGACGTACGAACATCGCCTGCGCGACCTGAGGCGCCTACGGGACGCGGTCACCAGGCTCGGCTGACGAGGCCGCGGGCTTCCGTCCCGGCTCGGGGGCCGGGACGGGATGGGCGGTGGTGCGCCAGAGGACGACCAACCCGAGGATCCCGGCGGCCGTCGCCAGCACGGCGATCCTCCTCCGGTCCACGTTCGTCGGGCGCTAGGCGCAGTACCCCCGTTCGGGGGTGGTGCGGGTCACAACCTGGGATGACGATCCTTCTGACCGGTGGTACGGCCGTTACGAGGAGGAACCATGCCCGCAGTCGAGTTCCAGGCGGCTCGCGACTTCTTGCTCGCCCACCGGGAGGACTACGCCACGGCGTACGAGAAGTTCCGCTGGCCCGTCCTCACCGGGTTCAACTGGGCACTGGACTGGTTCGACAAGATCGCGACGGACAACGACGCCCCGGCGCTCTGGATCGTCGAGGAGGACGGCTCGGAGGAACGCCACTCGTTCGCCGACCTGTCCCGCCGTTCCAACCAGGTGGCCAACCACCTGCGCGCCAGCGGTGTGCGGCGCGGCGACCGGATCATCCTGATGCTCGGCAACCAGGTCGAGCTCTGGGAGACGATCCTGGCCGCGATGAAGCTCGGTGCAGTGATCATCCCGGCCACGCCGCTGCTCGGGCCGACTGATCTGCGCGACAGGCTGAACAGAGGCAAGGCCAGACACGTGGTGACGGCCTCTGCGCAGACGGGCAAGTTCGACGAGGTTCCCGGGGAGTACACGCGGATCGCCGTCGGGACGCCCGTCGCGGGCTGGCTCAGCTACGAGGCCGCCTACGACAAGCCCGCGGCGTTCTCCCCATACGGCACCACCATGGCGAACGACACGCTGCTGCTCTACTTCACCTCCGGTACGACCGCCCAGCCCAAGCTGGTCGAGCACACGCACGCCTCCTACCCCGCCGGTCACCTTTCGACGATGTACTGGATCGGGCTGCGCCCCGGCGACGTGCACCTCAACATCTCCTCGCCAGGCTGGGCGAAGCACGCGTGGAGCAACGTCTTCGCCCCTTGGAACGCCGAGGCCTGCGTCTTCATCTTCAACTACACCCGGTTCGATGCCGACCGGCTCCTGCGCGAGTTGGATCGCTGCGGTGTCACGAGCTTCTGTGCGCCGCCGACCGTCTGGCGGATGCTGATCCAGGCCGATCTTTCGCGGCTGGCCACGCCGCCGCGGGAGGTGGTCGCGGCGGGCGAGCCGCTCAACCCGGAAGTGATCGAACGGGTCCGTGAGGCATGGGGCGTGACCATCCGCGACGGCTTCGGGCAGACCGAGACGACCGTGCAGATCGCCAACAGCCCGGGGCAGCCCGTCAAGCCCGGGTCGATGGGCAGGCCGGCCCCCGGCTACACGGTGACGCTGCTCGATCCGCTGTCCGGGCAGCCTGCCGACGAGGGCGAGATCTGCCTCGCCCTGGAAGATCGTCCCACCGGCCTGATGAAGGGCTACCACGGCGACGACTCCCGTACGGAGGAGGCGATGGCCGGCGGCTTCTACCGCACCGGCGACATCGGCTCGCGGGACGCCGACGGCTACATCACCTATGTCGGCCGTTCCGACGACGTCTTCAAGGCGTCCGACTACAAGATCTCCCCGTTCGAGCTGGAGAGCGTGCTGATCGAGCACGAGGCGGTGGCCGAGGCCGCCGTGGTGCCCTCCCCCGACCCCGTGCGGCTGGCCGTGCCCAAGGCGTACGTGACGCTCGCCGCCGGGTGGGAGCCGAACGCCGAGACCGCAGCGGCGATCTTCGCGCACAGCCGCGCGCAGCTGTCGGCGTACAAACGGCTCCGCCTGCTGGAGTTCACCGCCGAGCTCCCCAAGACCATCTCCGGCAAGATCCGCCGCGTCGAGCTGCGTGCCAGTGAGGTCGACAAACATCCCGACGCCGATGCCCGGCCCTCGGGCGAGTTCCGCGAGGAAGGACAGTGATGAGCGAAGCGAACCGGGGGGCGTGGGGGGTCGTCCCCCCACAAGGAGCACTGCGATGACCCAACTCTCCTACGCCTCCGGCCCGTCCGCCGCGCCGCTGCTCGGCGACACGATCGGGGCCAACCTCAGCCGGACGGTCACCGCGTACCCCGACCGCGACGCGCTCGTCGACCGGACCACCGCCCGCAGATGGACGTACGCGCAGCTGGCCGAGACCGTGGACGCGGTCGCGCTCGGGCTGCTGGACCTCGGCGTCGGCAAGGGCGATCGTGTCGGCATCTGGGCGCCGAACTGCGCGGAGTGGGTCTTCGTGCAGTACGCGACGGCCAAGCTCGGCGCGATCCTGGTCAACATCAATCCGGCGTACCGCGTGCATGAGCTGGAGTTCGTGCTCAACCAGGCCGGGATCCGCACGCTCGTCGCCGCGCCCTCGTTCAAGACCTCTGACTACGCGGCGATGATCGACGACGTGCGGCCGAAATGCGACGATCTGCGGGACGTCCTGCTCATCGGCCAGGAGTCCTGGACGGCGGTGCTCGACGCGGGCGCGGCCGGTGACCGGGCCCGGCTCGCGGAGATCGGGCGCACGCTGAGCACCGACGATCCGATCAACATCCAGTACACGAGCGGGACGACCGGCTTCCCCAAGGGCGCCACGCTCTCGCATCACAACATCCTCAACAACGGTTTCTTCGTCGGCGAGCTGTGCGGCTACGACGAGGAGGACCGGATCTGCGTGCCGGTGCCCTTCTACCACTGCTTCGGCATGGTCATGGGCAACCTGGCGGCCACCAGCCACGGCGCGTGCATCGTCATCCCGGCGCCCGCGTTCGACCCGGCGGCCACCCTCGAAGCGGTCGCCGTCGAGCAGTGCACCTCGCTCTACGGTGTGCCGACGATGTTCATCGCGGAGCTGAACGAGCCGTCGTTCGACTCGTACGACCTCTCCTCGCTCCGGACCGGCATCATGGCGGGCTCCCCGTGCCCGGTCGAGGTGATGAAGCAGGTCATCGAGCGGATGGGGATGAACGAGGTGACGATCTGTTACGGCATGACCGAGACCTCGCCGGTGTCCACCCAGACCCGCGCCGACGACTCGGTCGACCGCCGCGTCTCCACGGTCGGCACCGTGCACCCGCATCTGGAGATCAAGATCGTCGATCCGGAGACCGGGGTGACGGTGCCGCGCGGCACGCCCGGCGAGTTCTGCACCCGCGGCTACTCGGTCATGCTCGGATACTGGCGCGAGCCCGAGAAGACGGTCGAGGCGATCGACCAGGCACGCTGGATGCACACCGGCGATCTCGCGGTCATGGACGAGCACGGCTACGTCAACATCACCGGGCGGATCAAGGACATGGTGATCCGCGGCGGCGAGAACGTCTATCCGCGCGAGATCGAGGAGTTCCTCTACACCCATCCCGACATCCTCGACGCGCAGGTCATCGGAGTCCCCGACCACAAGTACGGCGAGGAGCTCATGGCCTGGGTGCGGCTGCGTCCGGGCGCCGAGCCGCTCACGGCCGAGGCCCTTCGTGCGTTCTGCTCCGGACGTCTCGCGCACTACAAGATCCCGCGCTACGTCCACGTGGTGGACGAGTTCCCGATGACCGTCACCGGCAAGATCCGGAAGGTGCAGATGCGGGCGGAGTCGATCGACATTCTTGGCCTGTCCGAGATCACCTCGACCCGGCACGCCTGACGGACGGGCGGCACGAACGGACGTCACGGACTGGTGAAGCGGAGCTCTGGGAGGCATGCTGACATGCATGGGAGACGACGCCGGCGCGGTTCGTTCCGCGGTGCTGTCACTCCACCGGACCACAGGGCTCCCGGTGGTCTTCGGCGGTGCGCTGGCGGGGCAGGAACGGCTCCGCATCACCGAGATGGTGGGCAACACGACCGATTCCCTCTCCGGGCTCGTGGTCAGGCAGGGCAGCGGTCTGGGCGGCAAGGCGATGGCCCTGGGCCGTCCGGTCTGGGTCAGCGACTACCCGCACGCCGCGACGATCAGCCACGACTACGACGCCCCGGTGTCGCGGGAGGGCCTGCTGTCGGTGGTCGCGGTGCCGGTCGTGGTGCGGCGCCGGGTCCGCGGCGTGCTGTACGGGGCGTTGCGCGAGCCGCTGTCGCTCGCCGACCGGGTGATCACGGCCGCGGTCGAGACCGTGCGCGACCTCGAACAGGATCTGGCCGTGCGTGACGAGGCGGACGAGGCCCTCGCCCGTCTCCAGCATCCGGGTGCTGCCGCCTCCGGTGCCGCGTCCGCCGCGCGCTGGGAGGAGGTCCGCGCCGTCCACGCCGAACTGCGCGGGCTCGCCGAGCAGGTCGCCGACCCTGAGGTGAAGGCACGGCTGCTCGAAGCGTCCATACGGCTGGCCGTCGCGAACCAGGACGACGACGCGGAGGGGCGGCCGGTCAGGTGCGACGAGCCGCCGCCCGGTCCGGCGTTGTCGCCGCGCGAGCTGGACGTCCTGTCGTACGTGGCGATCGGGTGCACGAACGCCGAGGCCGCGCAGCGGCTGGGACTGCTCCCCGAGACGGTGAAGAGCTATCTGCGGTCGGCCATGCGCAAGCTCGGCAGCCACACCCGGCTGGAGGCCGTCACCGCCGCACGCCGAGCGGGTCTCCTGCCCTGACCTGAGAGGCGAGAGCTGGGGGCGGGGAGCCGGCTCAGGGGTGCCGGAGCACGGAAGCCTGAGCTGGGGAGCCGGAGCAGGGGAGAGACCGATCAGCCCGGCGACGGGGTCAGCGACACGTGGTGTCCGGACGCTCAGCAGCGCGGCCCCCGTGGCGCCCTGCGAAGCGGAGTGGTCCACGAGCCCGCTGCGCCGGGCCATGATCGTTCGGGCCGTCCGGGCTACTCCGCGAATCATGGACGGCCGCCCCCGATGCGAAGACGTTAACACCTTCACGAACACATATGTTCGTGACGTACGAGATTGTTCTCTGTCGTGCCGCCCGACCGGTTGGTAACTTTGTCACGTGGATTCCCTGGGCTACGAGGCACTGCCGAGGGGACGCCATCACCTCACCCGTGAGCAGGTCGTCACCTCCCAGCGCGAACGCCTGCTCCATGGCGTCACGGAGATCGTCGCCGAGAAGGGATACCTCCGGACGTCGGTGGCGGACGTGATCAAGCGCGCCCGGGTCTCCCGGGAGACCTTCTACGAACACTTCGCGGACAAGCAGGCGTGTTTCCTGACGGCGTTCGAAGAGGGCGCCGAGCTGCTCCTGGGGGTGGTCGAGAAGGCCGCGGGCCCGGCGGGCGATCCGGCCCTGACACGCCTCGAACGCACCCTCGTCGCCTATCTGGACGGGCTCGCGAATGATCCCGCGGGAGCATGTACGTTCCTGCTGGAGGTCTATGCCGTCGGCCCCGCCGCGGCGGCCCGCCGGTTCGAGATCCAGCGGCGCTTCGTCGAGCTCATCAACGGCCTGCTGCGCGAGGACGACCGGTGGCTGCGGCTCCCGGATCCCGAGTTCGCCTCCCGCATCGTCGTGGGCGGCGTCGCCGCGCTGGTCACCGGCAAGGTGGCCGAGGGCGACCATGCCGGGCTGCCGGCCCTCTCCAAGCCGATCATGGCCCACGTCCGCAGCCTCATCGATCCCGCCGGCTGATCCGTCGGGCGTTGTCAGGGTGTCCCTGACGTCCTATTCTGTCAGGGACACCCTGACACGGGAGACCGAGATGGCCGACGATCCCCTTCAATGTTCGTTCTGCGGCAAGTGGAGTTTCGAGGTCGCCAAGATGGTCGCCGGCCCGGGCGTCTACATCTGCGACGAGTGCGTCGACCTCGCCGACGCGATCGTCGACGAATACCGCGGCACTTCGTTCGACCCGCGGCTCCCCCAGTGGGGAGAGCTCACGGACGAGCAGATGCTCGCCCAGATTCCCCGGATCTCCGCCGCGGCGGACCAGGTTGAGGCCAACCTGCGCTCCTGGGTCCAGGAGCTGCGCCGCCGCGGCGTGACCTGGGCGAAGATCGGAGAGGCCCTCGGCGTGACCCGGCAGTCGGCCTGGGAACGTTTCTCCGGCGAGAAGTAAGCGTCAGAACCGCTCCAGCGGGACAACGCCAATGGGACTGAGTCAGCGAACGTCCACGTAGTCGGAGCTGCTCGTAGTGGCGAAGTAGCGAGGAGCGCCCGCGAACGCCACACGCCATGAGCCGTCCTTCTTGGCGGTGAAGCGCTTGCGGAACTTGCCATAACGGTCGGTGTTCACCGCACCCGCGTACACCCACTTGGCGGAGCCCTTCGCCCGGAAGTAGACGTTGACCCGCTTGCCGGGCAGTCCCTTCCAGCCACCGTTGAACGCGTACAGCCGCCCGAGAACGGTCAGGGCCCGGCCGCGACGGACGGGTTCCGGACCGGCGTTGACTCCGCCGAATCCGGTCCGAGCCACGACCGCCAGCTTCTGCAGCGCGGCCCATGAGCCGTTGAAGACGCTCCAGTTGCCGGTCGGGTAGGGATTACCGGCGGTCCCGGGGGCGTACTGCCACATGGTGTGCGTCTTCCATCCAGGCGGAACCGCACCCGGCGTGGTGTTGTACCTGGCCAGCCAGAGCGGATGCGAGCCGAAGGTGGCGTTGGCGCCGGTGCACTTCACCCACCAAGCGGTGTTGGTGTAGATGATCGGCCGTCGGCCGGTGCGCTGGAAGTAGCGGTCGCTGAACGCGCGGATCCAGTTCACCATCTGCGCGGGCTTGAGGTTGTAGCAGGTGTCGAGGTTGTTGTTGTACGGGTTGTTCTCGACGTCGAGGACACCAGGCAGAGTCCAGCCGTCCTGTCGCCATCCGCCGCCGTGGTTGATGAACCAGTCGGCCTGCACGACGCCGTTCGACTTGTGCGGCAGCGCGAAGTGATAGGCGCCGCGGAACAGCTTGGCATTGCGCGCGCCGTTGTACTGCGCGGCGAAGTACGGGTTTACGTAACCCCCGTCAGGCTGGGCATTGGTGTTGGCGCCCTCGGTGGCCTTGGCGAAAGCGAACCGGATCCCGTCCTGGTAGAGCTTTGCCCAGTCGATGTTCGGCCCCTGATACGAGGCGACGTCCACGCCACGGATGCCCGCAGGCGCAGCCTTGGCGGAGTAGCCGCCGCGCGGCGTCGTCGCGGCCTGCCCTACACCGGCGTAGGCGCCGCCAGGACGGAGCCCTGCCGACGCGGAGGGGGACGGAGACGGGTCGGCGAACGCGGAACCGGAGACCACCACGCTGGAAACGGCGGTGGTGGCAGCGGCCAAGCCCACGCAGGCCGGCACAGTCAGACGCTTCATTTCTTTTGCTTCCTGCCCTTGCTAACGGTCCATCAGGATCGCGGGGAGCAGTAGCACAGCACCTCACCTGCATCGTTGTCCACATGCGTATCACTGCACTCGTGATAGGCATTCGGATATCGATGCAGGTGAGGGCCATCAGCGTGCGAACATAACGGGTCAAACTGTGATCAGGTGGTCCACCGGGCCCCGATCCCGGTGGGCGCCTCTAGATGACCAGGCCCAGTTAGATGACCAGGCTCAGCAGGCCAGCCATCGCGAAGCCGACCACCGACAGGATCGTCTCCAGCACGGTCCAGGTCTTCAGGGTGTCGCGGACCGACATATTGAAGTAACGGGAGATGATCCAGAAGCCGCCGTCGTTGACGTGCGAGGCGATGATCGAGCCGGCCGAGATGGCGATCGCGATCAGGGCGATGTGCGCCTGGGAGAAGTCCTCGCCCTTGAGCAGCGGCGCCACGATCCCGCTCGTGGTGGCGATGGCGACCGTCGCCGACCCCTGTGCCAGCCGCAGGCCGCAGCTGATCAGGTACGCCAGCACGATCAATGGCAGACCGGCGTCCGACATCGCGGAGGCCAGCGCCTTGCCGACGCCGGTGGCCGAGATGACCGCGCCGAAGAACGCGCCCGCGCCGACCACCAGCAGGATCATGCCGATCGGCCGGAGCGACTTGGTCGCCAGATCCTGCAGCTCGGCGCCGGGGATGCCGCGGCGCAGGCCGAGCAGCCACATGGCGAGCAGGACCGCGATGGTCAGCGCGACCGCCGGGTTGCCGAGGAAGGTCAGGGTGGGCAGTGCCGCGCTGTCCTTCCACCACACCGTGCCGAACGTGGCGAGCAGGATCAGCACCAGCGGGACCGCGATGATCCCGAGCACCAGGCTCAACGCGGGCTCCGGCCGTTCGGCACCCTTCTCCCCGGACTCCGCCGCGGCCGCGGCGTCCGCCTCGGCCTGCTTCTCCGCGATGATGAAGTCCTCGGGGACCTCGACCATGACGCGCTTGCCGATCCACATTCCCCAGGCCACGCCCGCGACCAGGAACGCCGGGATGCCGCAGACCACGCCCATGATGATGAGCCAGCCGAGGGAGACGCCGAGGAACCCGGAGGCGGCCACCGGACCGGGGTGCGGCGGGAGGAAGGCGTGGGTCATCGACAGTCCCGCCAGCAGCGGCATCGCGTACAGCACCAGGGAGCGGCCGCCGCGCTTGGCGGTGATGTAGACCAGCGGCGCCAGCACGAAAATCCCGATGTCGAAGAAGACCGGGATGCCGAAGATGAGCCCCGCCAAGCCCATGGCGAACGGCGCCCCGCGTTCGCCGAAGATGGCCAGCAGCTTGCGGGTCAGCACGTCGGCGCCGCGCGACGCCTCCAGGATCGCGCCGAGGATCGTGCCGAGCCCGATGATCGGTGCGATATGCCCGAGAATGCCGCCGAAGCCGGTCTCCAGCAGGGACGTCTTGGAGCTCAGCGCGGTGCCGACGATCTGCTCGACGCTGAGTCCCGCCACGAGCGCGAGCAGCAACCCGGAGACGAGCAGCGAGATGAACGGTTCGAGCTTGACCTTGATGATGAGGACCAGCAGTACCGCGATGGCGAGGCCGCACAACAGCAGCAGGCCGCCGGTCTCATGTTGCAGCCAATTGACCATGGAGTGCCCTTCGGGGAGGAGGGAGATGGGAAGGGAGATGGGACTAGCGGGTGACTCCGTCCGGTGTGCGGCGCAGCGACCGGCCCGGCAAGGCGCCGGTGTGCCGGCCGTCCCCGATGACTGCGACGCCACCGACGAAGACGTAGGGGATGCCCTCCGCCTGCTGCCGGGGCTCGGCGAACGTCGCCGTGTCCCGGACGGAGGCGGGGTCGAACAACACGAGGTCGGCGTGGTACCCGGGGCGGATCAGGCCGCGGTCGGCAAGCTTGAGCCGCCGCGCCGCCCGCCCGGTCAGGTGCGAGACGCACTCTTCGAGTGACAGCACGCCGAGTTCGCGGACGTAGTGCCCCAGATAGCGCGGGAACGTTCCCCATGCACGGGGGTGAGGCTTGGCCGCGGCCAACAACCCGTCACTCCCACCCGTATGCACGGGGTGCCGCATGATTGCCTGAACGTTCTCCTCATGCCCGACGTGTTGCAGGATCGTCGTGGCGAGGTCGTCGGCGATGAGCCGTTCGCAGTAGACGTCGAACGCCGTACGGCCGCTCTCGGCGGCCAGCTCGGCGATGGTGCGCCCGACGACGGACGGCTCCGGAGAGCCCGAGATCTCGATCGTCTCCCACTCGGACGGAACGCCGTGGCATCCGTCGGAGCCCTCGACCTCCATCGTGTAGCGGATCCGCTCCCGTGCCTCCGGATCCGCGAGCCGGGCCAGCAAGGCGGCAGGCCCGCCTTCGGACGCCCAGCTCGGCAGCAGGGCGGCGAGTGTCGTGGCACCCGGCAGGTAGGGATAGGTGTCGAGGCTGATGTCGCAGCCGTCCGCGATGGCCTCGTCCAGAAGCCGCAGGAGCTCGGGCGCGCGGCCGCGGTTGACGCCGAAGTTCATGGTCGCGTGGGCGAGGTGCAGCGGGCACCCCGACTCCCGCGACACCCGGACCATGTCGGCGTAAGCCTCCAGTGCACCCGCCCCGTACGAACGGTGGTGCGGCGCATAGAAGCCACCGAGCGACGCGACGACCCGGCACAGCTCGATCAGTTCGTCGTCGTGCGCGTACATCCCGGGCACGTAGGTCAGCCCGCTGGACATCCCGACCGCGCCCTCGCGCATGCCGGTCGCGACAAGCTCGCGCTGCCGGTCGAGCTCTGCCGCAGTGGGCGGGCGGTCCTCCCAGCCCATCGCGAGCATCCGTACCGCTCCCTGCGGCACGAGGTAGCAGGCGTTGACCGCGATGCCGCGATCGAGCCGGTCGAGGTACTCGCCGACACTCCGCCAGTTCCAGTCGAAGCCCGCCGGGTCGCCGTTCCAGCCCGCGATCGTCTGCCGCAACTCCGGGAGAGTGGCGTCGTCCACCGGTGCGTACGACAGGCCGTCCTGGCCGATGACCTCGCAGGTGACGCCCTGGCTGACCTTGGCGAGGTGATCCGGCTCCACGAGCAGCGCCAGGTCGGAGTGGGCGTGCATGTCGATGAAGCCGGGAGCCAGCACGAGCCCTGCCGCGTCGATGACCCGGCCGCCGGCGAGCCCCGGGCCGATCGCTTCGATGCGTCCATCCGAGACGGCGACGTCGGCGACCCGGCCGGGCGCACCCGTGCCGTCCACCACCGTGGCGCCGCGGATCACCAGGGCGGACATCAGAACCAGGTCCGGATCAGGTCGACCACGACGGGCCGTTCGGCGCCCGCGTCGTCCACGACCGGAAGCAACGTCCATTTGTCGATCGCGGTGCACGGATGGGACAGGCCGAGCCTGACCACGTCGCCCACTTCGACGTCACCGCCTTCGAGGAACGTGTGCTGGTCGTTCATGGCGGTTACTCGGGCACCCGCGAGCCGTTCTGTCCCAGCACCCCGCACAAGCTGGGGCTCGGGCATGCCTTCGTCGAACGGCAGGTCGCGCTTGCCGGTGTCGAGCAGGGCGAGCGCGGGCTCCGGCCGGGAGACGACCCTGCCCCAGCCATGCATGGCGGAGCGCAGCCGTTCGTCCGCCGCACCGCGCGCGAAGGGTGAGATCCGCCGGTAGAAGCCGTCGTCGTGAATGACGTAGGCGCCCGACCGCAGCACCACCTGGCAGCCGTCCAGGCCGGCGAGCACCTCGGTTACCTGGTCGAAGAAGGAGCTGCCGCCCGCGGTCACGATCGGCTCGTCCGTCTCGTACTCCAGCCGGCCATGCAGATCGGCCAGCCTGCGGAGGTACGCGTCCACCGCCGCGCGTCCCGCCTCCGACGCGTCATGCGCGAGCGCGCCCTCGTATCCGCCGAGCCCTGCCAGCCGCAGGGTCGGAGCCTTGCAGACCGCTTCGGCGACCGCCAGTGCGGTCTCCTCGTCACGCGCGCCCGTACGCCCGTGCGGGCCGCCGAGCTCGACGCAGACATGGACGGGACGTTGGACGCGCGCAGCCCGCAGCGCATCGTCCATCAGCTCGACCGTACGAGGTGAGTCGACCCACGACACAAACGTGAAGTCCAAGTCTTTGTCCAGCTCACCACCGATCCATGCCAGCCCCGCAGGGTCGACGAGCGCGTTGGCCAGGAGCAGCCGCTGCACACCGAACGCGCGTGCGACGCGGAGCTGCGGCAGGTTGGCGAGGGTGATGCCCCAGGCCCCGGCGTCGAGCTGCCGCCGCCACAACTCTGGCGCCATCGTCGTCTTGCCGTGCGGAGCGAGGCACACGCCCGCCCGCTCGGCCCAGCCGGCCATCAACCGCAGATTGTGATCGAGGGCCCCGGCATCGAGCGTGAGCAACGGGGTACCGAAGTCGTCGAGGGTGGGCCGACCACGCAGGTATTCCTCGACCGTCTTGCCGTGGGCGGCGGCCGGAATCGCCTTGAAGCGCCAGTCGAGATGCTCGGTGTGCTGCGCGTCGACGGCGGCGCCGTCGATACCCGTACCCATACTGACCTCCTAGGTTGCACATAATGCAACGTGCATTGCACTATGTGCTGCTGCGGTTGTAGCATCGCCGTGGCGTCGCGGTCAATGACCGCCGGACACGGGAAGGGCAGAATGGAACGCTTGCCCGAGGCGGTCTGCATAGGCGAAACGATGGCGGCGCTTCTTCCCGACCGGCCGGGCCCCTTGGAGGACGTCGACACGTTCCGGCACTCGATCGGCGGCGCCGAGGCCAATGTCGCGCGCGGACTGGTCGCGCTCGGCGTCCCCACCGCGTGGGTCGGCCAGGTCGGCGACGACGGTTTCGGCCGCCGCATCGTCCGCGATCTCACCGGCGCCGGTGTCGACACCAGCGGGGTCCTGACCGACCCCGAACGTCCCACCGGGTTGTACGTCAAAGAGGCGGGACGGAGCGGCAGCGCCCTGCACTACTACCGTGCGGGCTCGGCAGGGTCGGCGCTCGGCCCCTCGCTCCTCGACGAACCGTCCGTCACCCGCGTGATGTCCCACGCGGACCTCGTGCACTTGTCCGGGATCACGGCTGCGCTCTCGGCGAGCGCTCTCGATCTCGTACGAACGCTCCTGTACGACCGGACCCGCACCCAACTGGTGAGCTTCGACCTCAACTGGCGCCCGGCTCTGTGGCGTGACGAGGATCCCGAGATCCTTATGCCGCTGCTGAAGGCGGCCGACATCGTTCTGCTCGGCGCGGACGAGGCCAGGGCCGTGCTCGGGACGAGCGATCCGGCGGAGCTGCGTGCGCTCCTTCCCGGCCCCACGACGCTCGTGGTGAAGGACGACGCCCATCACGCCACCGCGATCCCCCAATCCGGAGGGGACTCGGACTCCGACTCCGACTCCGACTCCGACTCCGACTCCGACTCGGCGATGGTGACCGAGCCGGCCTTGCGTGTCGATACCGTCGAGCCGGTGGGTGCGGGCGACGCGTTCGCCGCCGGATACCTCGCCGGAACATTGCGCGGCGACGGCCTGCGGCAGTGCCTGCGGCTGGGTCACCTCACCGCTGCGGCGACGCTGGTCGTCCACGGCGACCACGGACCGCCGCCACCCGCGCCACTCGTCCAGGCCCTGCTCGACGCGGCGCCGGACGAATGGGCCGCGACCACCGTGAGCGCGGCGGGGTTCGGGATCGGATCAGGGGGAGAGAGACGATGAGCCAGAGCCTTGGGCGGGCCCTGCAGATCATGATCGAGCTGGGCGAGGGGCCGCGCACGCTGGACGAGCTCGCCGCCACGGTCGGCGTGCACAAGACCACGGTGCTGCGATTGCTGCGTCCGTTGGAGGAGGAACGGTTCGTCCACCGCGACGCAGACCGCCGCTTCCATCTCGGGTCACGCCTGTTCGCGTTGTCGGGAGCGGCGCTGGAGCAGCGCGGGATCCGGGGCATCGCCGGTCCGCATCTCGCCCGGCTGAACGAGGTGACCGGGCACACCGTCCACCTCGGCGTGTACGAGGGCGGCGAGGTCGTATACCTCGACAAGTACGACTCGCGGCACGCCATCCGGATGTACTCCCGGGTCGGCCTGCGGATGCCGCTGCACGCCACCGCGATCGCCAAGGTCCTGCTCGCGGATCTGCCGGAGCGGCGGCGGCGCGAGATCGCGGCGGGCATCGAGTACACCCGTTTCACCGACAACACCATCGGCGGTCCCGATGAGCTGCTGGCCGAGCTGGTCAAGGTGACGCGGCAGGGCCACGCGGTCGACGACGCCGAACACGAGACGTTCATCCGCTGCATCGCCGCGCCGATCCGGAGCGCCGAGGGCCGGGTGCTCGCGGCCGCGTCGATCTCGGTGCCGGACGTCGTGTTGAATCGTGATCAGGTGCTGGAGTTGTTGCCGGAGTTGCTCACCACGACCCGGGCCATCTCCGCCGACTGCGGATACGAGAAGGAGAGAGTGTGAGCGACAAGACCGCCATCACGACCGATGCCGCCCCCGCGCCATTGCCGGTGTTCTCGCAGGGCGTTCGCAAGGGACCGTTGCTCCAGGTGTCCGGCCAGGGCTCGATGGAGCCGGGCACCGGCGCGTTCGTGCACGAGGGCGACGTGAAGGCGCAGACGAGGCGCACTCTGGAGAACGTCCGGGCGATCCTGGAGGCGGGCGGCGCGAGCGTCGAGGACGTGCTGATGTTCCGCTGCTACCTCACCAAGCGCGAGGACTTCGGGCCGATGAACGAGGCGTACGAGGAGTTCGTCCAGGAGCACTGCCCCAGCGGCGCGCTGCCCGCCCGCACCACGGTCTTCGTCGACCTGCCGCTCCCGCAGATGCTCGTGGAGATCGACGCCCTCGCCGCCGTGGACTAGGACGACCAGGACGACCAGGACCACGACTAAGGCGTTGACTAGCGGGGCCGGTCGTCCTCCAGCCGGCCGGTGGCCACCAGTTCCAGGGTGATGAGCACGGCGACGGCCTCGATCGCGAGCAGGCCGATGAGCACGAGCACCTGGGTGGCGCCGGCCTCCAGGGGATCGGCGCCGCCCAGCAGCACGCCGACGAACGCGCCGGGCAGCGTGACGAGCCCGACCGTGCGCGTCTGGTCCAGCGCGGGGATCAGTGCGAGCGCGGCGGCCGACCTGCAGACCTCCATCGCGGCGTCGCGGGGAAGCAGGCCCACCGCGAGCCCGCCTTCGTACTCCCCGCGCCGCGTCCGCAACTCGTCCAGGGCGCGGCGCCCGGTCAGCCCGCAGGCGGTCATCGCGCCGCCGATGAAGATGCCGGCGATCGGCAGCACCGCCACCGGGCGCAGCGGCACCAGCGTCGAGGCGATCAGCAGGCCCAGCACGGGCGCGACACCGGCGACGATCGGCAGCGCCGCCCACCATGCCCGGCCGCGCGTCGATCCGGTGATCCGGCGGCCCGCCGTGGCGGCCGCGATGACCACCATGCCTGCGACGAACACCGTCGTCCATCCCGCGCTGCGCAGCACCGCCGCGATGAGCAACGAGACCGCCGCGAGCTGCGCGGTCGCGCGCACCGCCGCGACCACCACCTCGCGGCCGAGTCCCAGCCCGCCGAGGCGCACCAGCCACGCCGCCACGACCGTGAGGACGACGAGGACCAAGCCCAGCAATGGCCCAACGTCGGGCGCCGCACTCATGACTTCCCCCCGAACCAAACGACGCGCATCGTCCGCCATCTCATTTGAAGCGATTGTGATCTGACTGGCACCGCGTAACCCTCGCAAACCCCGCTAACGTTGCCTTGTGGGGGATCTCGAGTCGAGTGGGCCATCTCGCCGGAAGGCGCTCGGGCTGATGGGCGTTGCCGGTTTCTTCGCTTTGGGCGCCGACAGCGTGCTCGGTTCCGCGGAGCCGGGCAAGTCTTCGCCGCACGCGGCCGTACCCCGGCCCCGGGCGGTGATCCATCCCTCGCCACCATCGTCCACGGCCGCGCCGAACCAGCCGGCACCGCCCCCGCCGACGCCGACCGTTCCGCCGTCTCCCCGTGCCGCGTCCTGGTCTCCCGGCAGGCTGACCACGCCCAAGCCGCGCAAGCCGCTCCGCGACCTGCAGGATCTGGTGCCGCCGCCACCGCCGAAGACAATCGCGCTGACCATCGACGACGGCCCGCACCCGCTCTACACACCGCAGGTGCTCGACGTGCTGGCGGAGCATGACGTACGCGCGACGTTCTTCATCATCGGCGAGCAGGTCATCGAATACCCGAAGCTCACCCGGCGCATCGCCGACGCGGGCCATCAGGTGTGCAACCACACCATGACCCACCCGCTCTCGCTCGGCCGCCTGTCCACCAAGAAGGTACGGCGAGAGATCGTCGAAGCGCACGACCGGATCGGACAGGCGACCGGCATCGTGCCCACGTTCTTCCGGGCGCCGGGAGGCAACTGGTCGCCCGCGACCCTGGACATCATCGGCGAGCACGGGATGTTGCCGGTCGACTGGGCCGTCGATCCGCAGGACTGGCGACGGCCGGGCGTGGGCAGCATCCGGCGCGGACTCGTCAAGTGCAGCCCCGGCGACATCCTGCTGTGCCACGACGGCGGTGGCGACCGCTCGCAGACGGTGAAGGCGCTGCGCGGCGCCATTCCCAAGCTGAAAAAGCGCGGTCTGACCTTCGTCTCACTCTGATCCGGATCGACCGCCGTACTTTTGTGGCATTTCGGACATTGCGCAATTCAGAGTGGGATCTACACACTGTTTGCCTGGTATGAAGTCTATCGTCAGCGAAAGAAGGACAGTTTCCCCTCCGAGGAGATTGCGGCCAATACGCCCAATCTGCATCACGAGGGAGAACAAATGCGTACGAGCATTCGCACTGGGGTGGCGCTTTCCATCTCGGCACTGACCATGAGCGGTACCGCCGTGCTCACCCCCGCCAGCGCCGAGGCCGCCGCCACGCAGACGCCCACCGCCGCGACGACCACCGCATCCACCACCGCCCCAGGGGACGAGCGGTCGTGCCGCTACTACGTCTGGCCCCGGCGCGGCACTTTCGTCCACCGGCGACCGCACGGCAGGGTGATCGGCCACCTCCGCCACGGAAAGGTCGTGTGGGCGCAATGCCGTCGGTCATACGGCTGGGTCAGGCTTCGCGATAACGTCAGGCCGAGGTTCATTGGAAGGTGGGTATACCGCCCACACCTGACTCGTTTCGGGTACGACGATGCCAACAACAGCTACCCGAACGACTACCCCAACGACGACTTCTCCTACGCCTTCTCATAGATGAGCGCAGAACAACGGCTCCGCGCGGCGCGCGGAGCCGTTGTTCTGCGTGGATCAGGAGATCTGGTCGGCGGCACGGGGGGCGGCACGATTGGCCGGAGGGGTGTACTTAACTACACCCCCGGTCCGGGTTGCGGGCACACTGTGGGCGGCGGGCCCTCGTCGGAGACTGGACTCAGGACGACGGGCGAGCTACGGAGGCAGCACGATGAGCGGTGAGTTGACGAAGGAGAACTGGGCGGCGGAGCGGCTCAGGGCGCCGTGGCACGGATTCCGGCTGGGGCTGCTGGCCTTTCCCGCGCTGGCCGTCTCGACGCTGCTGATCACCTCGTACTCGTTGGTGACGAGCGTGGTCGGCATCCTGATGGTGCCGCCGGTGGTCATGCTGGCGCGCTCGCTCATGAACGTGTACCGCGATCTGATCGGCAAGTGGACCGGCGTCCAGATCGAGCGGCCGTACCTGCCCGAGCCGCCGGAAGAGGAGGACCCGGGCTTCGTCGGTCAGTGGAACCGCTTCTTGCGGCTGTCCTCGGACCCTGCGACCTGGCGTGACATGGCCTGGCTGATCGCGGACCCGATCGTGGTGTTCTTCACCGCGGCGCTGCCGTTCTACCTGGTCGCCTACGGCCTGTGGGGCCTGATCCTGGCGGGCGGCGTGGGCGACGTGATCGCCGATGCCAACGGCCAGGAATGGTACGGCTTCATCCACATCGAGGAGGGCTACGCCGACAACGGCGTGAAGATGACCGCCACGGTGCTCCTCGGCACCGTCTTCATGGTCGCCGGCTTCCTGTCCGGGCCGCGCCTGCTCAAGGTGTACGGCCGGTGGGGGCAGCTGCTCCTCGGGCCGACCGAGAAGTCGAAGCTCGCACTGCGCGTCCAGCACCTGACCGAGACCCGTTCCGACGCCGTGGACGCGTCGGCCGCCGAGCTCCGCCGCATCGAGCGGGACCTGCACGACGGCGCCCAGGCACGGCTGGTCGCGATGGGCATGACGCTCGGCGCGATCGAGCACCTCCTCGACAAGGACCCGGCCAAGGCGCGGCTGCTGCTCGCCGAGACGCGCCAGTCGTCGGCCAAGGCGCTGCACGAGCTGCGCGACCTGGTACGCGGCATCCACCCGCCGGTGCTCGCCGACCGCGGCATCGGCGACGCCGTCAAGGCGCTGGCCCTGGACCACCCGCTCCAGGTCGAGGTCACGTCCACGCTGCCCGGCCGCCCCCAGCCGCCAGTCGAGTCCGCCACGTACTTCGCGGTGTCGGAGATCCTCACCAACGCCGCCAAGCACTCCGGCGCGAGCCGCGTCTGGATCGACCTGCGCTACGACAACGGCTTCCTGAGGATCACCGTCACCGACGACGGCCAGGGCGGCGCGACCCTTGAAGGCGGCACGGGCCTGCGCGGCATCGAGCGCAGGATCGGTACATTCGACGGCGTACTCGCCCTGAACTCCCCGCTGGGCGGTCCGACCATCGTGACCCTGGAGCTGCCGTGCGAGTTGTCCTCGCCGAAGACCTTGCCCTCCTGAGGGAAGGCCTGGTCAGCCTGCTCGAATCGCACGGCTTCGAGATCGCCGCCGCGGTCGACAACGGCCCCTCGCTTCTCAAGGCACTCCTCGACCACCGCCCTGACGTGGCGGTGGTCGATGTGCGTCTGCCGCCGTCGTTCACCGACGAAGGGCTGCAGGCGGCGCTGGAGGCCCGGCGCCAGGTGCCGGGCCTGCCGGTCCTGGTCCTGTCCCAGTACGTCGAGCAGCTGTACGCGCGGGAGTTGCTGGCCGACGGCAGCGGCGGGATCGGTTACCTGCTCAAGGACCGGGTGTTCGACGCCGAGCAGTTCGTCGACGGCGTCCGCCGGGTGGCGGCGGGCGGCACCGCGATGGACCCGGAGGTCATCTCGCGGCTCGTGGCGCGCGGCACCCGGGACGAGCCGCTGGGCCGGCTGACCCCGCGCGAGCTGGAGGTCCTGGAGTTGATGGCGCAGGGCCGTTCGAACGCGGCGATCGCCCAGCAGCTCGTCGTCACCGAACGCGCCGTCACCAAGCACACCGCCAACATCTTCAGCAAGCTCGACCTGGCGGTCTCGGACGACGACAACCGGCGTGTGCTCGCCGTCCTCGCGTACCTCAACCGCTCCTAGCTCGCGCTTGCCGGATCCGGCGGGTCCGGCGGGTCCGGCGGGTCTGGAGGCAACCCCCAGAACGGACCGCGAAGCCCTGCGTCGCGGAGGTAGGCGGCGGCCGTGGCGGGGTCGCGGCGCGTGTATCCGCGGTCGAGGCGGCCCGCATACCAGCCGCGTGCGAGCCGCCACAATGTGGCGAGGTCCATGACGTAACCGCGCTCGTTGCCGGAGTGCTCAAGCCAGTTGTCCACGCACCGCTCCCCACAGAAGAGCCGCTGGTGTCCGCAGGTGTGGACGACGTCGTCCCACATCCGTGTCACCGGGACGAGGAAGTGCGCGACCTGCTCACCGGCGGGCGGCGCGTCCCGGCCGACCACCCAGGCGTGCGGCCGGTCGCAGCCGGGGCAGCGCGTGGAGACCAGCACGTCCGGCTCGTCCGGGAGCAGATGGGCGAGCGCGAACGAGTCCCACGCGCAGCCGCCCCACCACAACGTGGATGTCCCCATGACGGCGAAGCCGAGCGGGATCGACGCGAACGGGTGCGCCATGAGCACCCGGTCCTCGTCATCGAGCACGACATGACGCAGCGCCGCCAAGGCCCGGAGGCCGTCACGGACGGTCTCGGCGCTCGCCCCGAACCGTTCGGCCAGCTCAGGCAGATCCGGTGCCCACCCGGTCTTAGCGAAGCCGCGATAAACGGCCAGACGCAGATCCTCGGTGTCGATCGTCATCCTGCCACCCTAGAGCCGGGATGATCGGAAAGTACTTGCCAAATTGGAAAGTACTTGCCACACTCGGGATCACCGACAAGGGGGCGGAATGAACGAGCGAGACGGATTGACCTCGGCCAGTGCGGCCGCCACCGCGCTGGCACTGCCGGGATTCGTCGCCGCGTACCTCACATCGCGGCGTGTGACCGGCCGGGCAGCGCGACCGTGAACCACCCCCGGCACGAGCTCGACGAAGTCATCCACGCACCGGTGCGCTTCTCCATCGTGGCCACACTCGCGGCGGCGGAGAAGGCCGAGTTCGCGTACGTCCGGGACGCCGTCGAGGTGAGCGACTCGGTGCTCTCCAAGCAGGCGACCACGCTGGAAAAGGCGGGCTACGTCAAAATCACCAAGGGATATGTCGGAAAACGCCCGCGCACCTGGTTGTCTCTGACCGCACGTGGACGGACAGCGTTCGCGGCGCACGTCGCGGCACTGCGCGCGATCACTGAGGCCGCAGGCGACGTGACACCCTCCTAGGAGGGGCGAAACCGGCGGATGTTCACGCATTGGTCTTGCCTTCCCGCGATTTCGGGCTATCAGGGTCGGGACATGGTGTTCTATCTTGCCAGGCAGAAGAAGGCCCTTTTGGAGGGGCGCCATGACCGCGATTCTCATCCTCCTCTGCCTGGCGATCGCCGGCCGCGAGCTCTATCTGTCGTTCGACAGGAAAAGGTCCGGAACGGCGCCCGAGATAGCCGACATCCGCACCCAGCTCACCGCGCTCAAGGGCACCCGCGAGGAACTCGAGGAGTTCCGTGGCGTCCAGCGCGAGCAGCTCGAACGGCTGGCGGCCGGGCAGGTCACGCATGCGGAGTCGCTGCAGGAGACCGATGCCCGCATCCGCTCGCTCATCTCCCAGATCAACGACCGGATGCTGCCTGAGATCAACGACCAGCTCACCCAGCAGCGCGGCTCCGTCGACCGGCTGACCGGAGAGGTGGCCCGGCTGCGCGGCCATCTGATCGGCCGCCTCGACCAGGCCGTCGCGGCCTCGCTGGGCGCCGACCCGGTCGACACGGTCGCGGGCGGGCTCGGCACCGAGGGAACGGAGGCGCCGTCCGGCCTGATCCGCGCGTACGAACGGTTCGCCGAACGGTACGGCCTGCGCATCGAGCTCTCCGATCCCACCGGGGAGGACACGAACTGGAAGGCCCACTACTACCTGTCCGGGCGCAGCCCGCGCGGCCTCGAACGCGACTTCATCGACCTCGTCCGGCGGCTGCGCGCATCCGGGAGCGCGTCCGGCGCTACGTCCGGGAGCGCCTCCGGCGGCGCGTCCGGCGGCACGTCCGGGGGCGCGTCGAACGGGACGGAGACCGAGGCCGCGAACGCGCTGCTGCACTCCCTCCACGACATCGAGATGGGCGGTGCTCAGGTCGGCCCGTTCGTCCTCGTCCGCACGCCGGAGGCCATGCTCTGCGGCGTTCTGTCGCTAGCAGAGCTGCGCAAGGCCGGGCCGGCGCGGCTCCTGGCCGATCCGGTCGGCGCGGCGGTACGGCTGCACGGCCTGCCGGAGAGCAGGTTTTGCGACCTGTCGGCCTTCAACGGGTCGGAGCGCTCCAGGTGAAGTTGGGCTTCCGGCGTTCGAGGAACGCCGCGACGCCCTCCGCCGCGTCACCGCCCGCGACCACCTCGTCCAGCCACGCCCGGACCCGCTGCTCCACCGGAGCGCCGGCGGCGATGGCGTCGACGATCTCCTTGGTCGCCTGCTGCGTGAGCAGGGAACGGGAGGCCAGCGTGGCGGTGAACTCCGCGATCCGTGTGCGCAGCGACGCGGCGGGCACCACCTCGTCGAGAAGCCCGATGCGGAGGGCGTGCTCGGTACCGATGAGGTCGGCGGAGTAGAGCAGGTATTTGGCGGCAGCCGGGCCGACGAGCCGCACGATCCGCGTCGTCGCGGACGCCGGATAGACGATGCCGAGCTTGGCCGGGGTGATTCCGAACCGTGCGCCCTCCGCTGCGAAGCGCAGGTCGCACGCGGCCGCGAGCTGGCAGCCGCCGCCCACGCAGAAACCCTCGATGGCCGCGATGGTGGGCTTGGGGAAGGCGGCGAGGGCCTCCTCGGCCTTCGTCGACAGGTGACCCTCGTCGTGCCGGTTGATGTCGGCGAGCTCGCCGATGTCCGCGCCTGCGCAGAAGTCGCCGCCGGCGCCGGTGAGGACGACGACGCGCACGGACGGATCGGCCGCCAGCCGGTCCAGCAGCACCGGCAGCTCACGCCACATCTCCGCCGTCATGGCGTTGCGCTTGGCGGGCCGGTCGATCGTGATCGTGCCGACGCCTTCCGCCACGTCCGCGCGCAGCCCGCGCTCATCTGACATCCGGTCATCGTACGTACCCGGACATCCCGACCCCGAGACCGGGCCAGGGATTCTCCGCCCTGGGGACGATGACACGCCACCCGACGTACACCCAGGGGTGAGATGTAAGACACCCCTTACGAGGGAGGAATTCATCGGGGGTTCGGCGGATTCTAAATGGACGGGCGGCCCCGAGGATCGGAGTTCGTGGTGCCACAAAGCACACGCGTCTTCTGGACCATTCAACTCGACGACGCCATGGCGTCCGCCGCCGACTGGGCCGGGGCCAAGGCCGCCAATCTCGCCCGTGCGGCGCGGCACGATCTGCCCGTACTGCCTGGGTTCGTCATCCCGGTGGGGAGCGACACCAAGAGCGCTGAAGCCGCAGGCGACCGCTGTCTGAACACCGGCGAGCTGCGCCAGGCCTGGGCGAAGCTGAGCCGTTGCGGTGAGATCCCGCTGGTCGTGCGTTCGTCCTCCACGATGGAGGACGGCGTGGTCTCCTCGATGGCCGGACGGTTCGTCTCGGTGCTCGACGTGACCGGCTGGGAACCGTTCCTGGACGCCGTCGGCGCGGTCCAGGAGTCGTCCACCGCCCCCGGCACGATGGCCGTGCTGGTCCAGCCGCAGCTGACGGCGGCGGCCGGTGGCGTGATGTTCGGCGCCGACCCGGTGGACGGCCGGACCGACCGCGTCATCGTCTCGGCGGTGCCCGGCGGGCCGCAGGCCCTGGTCGGCGGCGAGGTCAACGGCACCCGGTACGCGCTCACCCGGCGCGGCCGGGTCATCAGCGTCGAACGCGACGACGCCGGCCCCTCCTCCGGTGACACCGCCGAGGCGGATCAGGGGCCGCTGACCCGGATGCAATTGCGGGCACTGGCCCGGCTGGCGGCCAAGGCGGCGGGCGTCTTCGGCGGGCCGCAGGACGTGGAGTTCGCCTTCGACCACGACGGACGGCTCTGGTTGTTGCAGAGCCGTCCGGTGACCGCGCTCGCGCCCGTCCCGCCGCGACGGTCCACGCTGCTCGGTCCGGGGCCGGTCGCGGAGACGCTGCCCGATCCGCTCGCCCCGCTGGAGGAGGATCTCTGGCTCGCGCCTCTGAACCATGGCATCGGCGAGGCGCTGGCCATCGCCGGTGCGGTGTCCCGGCGTGCGCTGCGCAAGAGCCCGACCGTGCTCGCGGTCAGCGGACGGGCGGCGGCGGACCTGCAACGGCTGGGGGCCGTTCCGGGGCGCCGGTCCCGGCTGCGCCTGCTCAACCCGGTGTCCGCCGTACGGCGGCTATCGGTGGCCTGGCAGGTCGGACGGCTCCGCGCCGACCTACCGGACCTGGCGGTGCAGACGGCGGCGGCGGTGGACGCCGACCTGGCGGCCGTGCCGCCGCCCGCTGAGATCACCGATGCGCAGCTCATCGCGGCACTGCGCTGGACCCGGGCGACGCTCGCCGCCCTGCACGGACAGGAGGCGCTGGCGGGCTCCTTGCTCTCCGAGGGCACCGGCGGTGGCACTGACTCGGGCAGTGACTCAGGCAGTGCGGCCGCACAGGGGCTGGCCGCGCTGCATCGGGGACGCTCCGGGGGCCAGGACGACGCGCAACTCCTGGCCGCCGAACCCACCGTCCTCGCCCTGACCCCGCCCGCCATCACATCCGCGCCGCGCCTTCCGGCCGTGACCGCCGACCCGCTCACCCCGTCCGCCGTCGTCGTCGGAACGCTGCCACCGCGCGAGGTGCTGCGGCTGCGGATCCGCTGGGTGCAGGAACTGGGCGCGCGGCTCGCGTGGGCGGCGGGGCAGCGGCTCACGGCGTCGGGAGTGCTCTCGTCACCCGAGCTCGTCCGGACGCTGCGTTTCGACGAGCTCGAGAAGGCGCTCACCAGCGGCGCAACCATCGACCGCCGTCCCGCGCCGCCGCCGCGTTCCGCGCCGCTGCCTGCCGTCTTCCGGCTGGCGGGCGACCGGATCGTGGCGGAGGCCGCGCCGACAGGGGACGGGGCGCGTCCCGCGGGCGGCGGCCGGGGCTCCGGGCCGGTGCACTCCGGCCCGGACGCTCCCCCGGCAGGATCGGTCCTCGTCGTCGACACTCTCCGGCCGTCCCTCGCCGCCTCCCTGCCGAAGTTGGCCGGGCTGGTCGCCGAGACCGGCAGCCCGCTCTCCCACCTGGCGATCCTCGCGCGCGAGCTGAACGTCCCGACGGTCGTCGGCCTCCGCGGCGCGCTAGATCGTTTCCCGCCGGGCACCGATCTCCTGGTGGACGGCGACACCGGCCGGGTCGAGATCCTCGCGCTGGTCGCCGACCAGCGGCCGGACGAGGAGTCGGTGGCATGATCGGCACGACGGTGAAAGGCAGCACGCGCCTGATCTACGCCGGATTGGGCGCGATGGTCGTCTTCACCGGCGGCTATGTCGTGGTCTATCTGGCGCGCTGGGAGTGGCAGCGCGCCCTGATGGCAGGCGAGCTCCTGCTGATCAGCCTGGTCGTGTTGCTCGCGGTCGCGGGCGCGCACCGGCTGGCGCGGCTGGAGCAACGCCTGAGCCGGCTGATCGAGAACGCGCAGGGCCGGCCCGCGCCCCCCGGCGTCCAGGGGCCCCACCTGTCCGCCGTGCCGTCGCCCCGGGATGCCGAACGGCCCTACGCGGCGGGTGAGGAGGCGGCTGGGACGCCGAGCTTCCGGTGGCTGGAGCCGGAGTCCGGGTCGTACAAGGTCTTCATCCCGGTGCTGCTCGGCGCGGGGATCGTGGTCTCCGGCCTCGCGGCGCTCGTGGAACGCGTGGCGACGGCGCTCGGCGGCTCCTCCCGCCGGGCCGCCGCCGAGCCCGGGGCGGCGTTCGGGCAGGTACGGGCACCGGCGTCCCTCACCCTTCCGCCGGGCGGCGTCCTCGCGGGCGCACCGGACCTGTCGCCCCCGCCCGGCCCTGACCGCCGCCGCCAGCTCAAGGTGGCGGCGGGTTCGCTGGCGGTCCTCGCGGTCGCCGCGCTGGTGATCGTCGAGATGGCTGAACATACGCAGGACCGGCCGGACTCACCCGTCAACGCCGCCGCCAGCACGCTGGTCATTGAGGCCAGCACGCACGGCCCCACCGGAGCCGCCACCGTCGACCCGCTGGCCACACGGCTGTGGGAGTACTGCCGGGGCTCGACCAGGCCGTACCTGGACAAGGGCGGCCTCGCGCCGCTCGGCGACCGGCAGTACGCCATCGTCGTGAGGCCCGCGCTGGGCGAGCACGCGCTGCGGCGGCTGCGCGGGTGCCTGGAGGACGCGGTGATCGACCACGGCTCGTTCCGCGTCGTCTCCGTCCAGCCCGAGCCCACCGACGACTGATCGACCGGCTGCGTCGGATCGACCGGCTGCGTCGGGCCGACATGAACCACATCACGACACCGGGGAATGCGCGACGACCACATTGTGCTGTACTGTCGACGTAACACCTTCGTGATCCGTTACACGTTGAACGAAGAAGCGAAGGCGTTCCTTCCCCGCCCGGGCCATCTGAGTGCCCGGAGATGCGAGAGTTCCCCATTCATCATCGCCCAGGGATCCATTCCAGGCCTTGGGCCTCCGCAGGGACACACATGCCCAACAGCACCACGATCACGGCCGAGCGCTCCAAGCAGGCAACCAAGACTCAAGCCACCCAGGCTCGGCCCACCAGGGCTCAGCCCACCACGACCCAACCCACCACGACCGACGATCTGGTCATCCCCTTCCACGGCATCCTCGCCGTCGAGGACAAGCACGCGTTCGTGCGGACCAGCGGCTACCTGTCCGGTCCGGACGACGTCCACGTGTCGATCGCCCAGATCAAGGCGAGCGGCCTGCGCCCCGGTGACGCCGTCGCCGGCACCGCACGGCCCCCGCGGTCGGGCCGGGAGAAGTACAACGCCCTGGTCCACGTCGAGACGATCAACGGCATCACGCCCAAGGAGGCGGCCGGCCGGCCCGAGTTCGGCAAGCTGACCCCGCTGTTCCCGAATGAGCGGCTGCGGCTGGACACCGGCCCCATGGCGACCCGCGTCATCGATCTTGTCTCGCCGATCGGCAAGGGCCAGCGCGGCCTCATCGTGTCGCCGCCGAAGGTCGGCAAGACGATGGTCCTGCAGGCGCTCGCCAACTCCATCGCCGAGAACAACCCCGAGTGCCACCTCATGGTCGTCCTCATCGACGAGCGGCCGGAGGAGGTCACCGACATGCAGCGGACCGTCCGCGGCGAGGTCATCCACTCGACCTTCGACAAGCCCGCGCACATGCACACGGCACTGGCCGAGCTGGCCGTCGAACGGGCCAAGCGCCTGGTCGAGCACGGCCACGACGTGGTCATGCTGCTCGACTCCATCACCCGACTCGGCCGGGCCTACAACCTCGCGGCGCCCACCAGCAGCCGCATCCTGGCGGGCGGTGTGGCGGCAACCGCCATCTACCCGCCCAAGAAGTTCTTCGGCGCCGCCCGCAACATCGAGAACGGCGGCTCTTTGACCATCCTGGCCACCGCCCTCGTCGAGACCGGTTCGCGCATGGACGACGTGTTCTTCGAGGAGTACAAGGGCACCGGCAACATGGAGCTCAAGCTCGACCGTGGCCTGGCAGACAAGCGGGTCTTCCCCGCGGTCGACCTCGACGCCTCCGGCACCCGCCGCGACGAGCTGCTGATGTCCCCCGAGGAACTGGCCCTCAACTGGCGGCTCCGCCGCGTTCTCCAAGGTCTCGAACGGCAGCAGGCCATCGAGGTGCTCCTGGACAAGATGAAGGGCACCTCGTCCAACGCCGAGTTCCTGCTCAAGGTGCAGCAGACCACCTGAGCCGCCGCGCGATCACACTCGTTCACCCTCGTTCACCACGACGGCTTCTGCTGCGGACTCGGCGTCGCGATCGCTCGGGCCGGAAGCTCTGGAGGATCTCGTCGTACTGCCGCTGCCCAGGTGTCCAGCGGGCATCGGATGCGAAGAAGTAGAACTCATAGCCGGCCATGCGGCTGCGCAGGCCGTGCCGGTCCTTCTCCCAGGTGAATTCCCACTCCGCGCCGCCCTTCGAGAGCCCGGGCACGGGCTCCAGGCGCAGCCTCCGGTAGCCGGGATACGACCGTTCGTTGGCCTCTCTGCGTTCGGCCGCCCGGAGCCCGTCTAGCGCGTCGCCGCTCACCGGGGAAATGCGCAGGCCTTGCCGCGTTCCGGGGTCCGTCCACTGAACGCCCGCCGGCAACCGTTCGCGCTTCCAGCCTGACGGCACCTCCACCGAGTAGCCGTCCGACTCGTGGTACTTGACGCTCGTGCCCGCCGGGACACCGGGGCCGGGCCGTAGCAACGCCATGGCGGCGCTCTGGCCCACCGAGTTCCATCGCGCGGTCCAGGCACCCATCGCGCCGACGAGCAAGGCCATCATGGCCACACTGACGACCATGCTCATCCTGGAGCGGTCGGCCGCCGTCATCATCGTGAGTGCTTCGCGCCAGAACGAAGCCTCCTCGCTGGATCTCTCCGCTGCCCCGCCGATCTTCGCGGCCGCCGCAGCCCCAGCGACCCCAGCTGCCTCCGCAGCCGCCGCTGCGGCAGCCGCGGCTCTCTCGGGCGCCGTCTCCTGTGCGCATCCGGAGAGCAGGATGCCGGTCAGCCGGCATGAGGTCTCGGCCAACGAGAGCCGGTCATCGGGATCCTGACGCAGCAGCCCGTCTATCACCGGTGCGAGCGGTCCGGCCCGCACGGGCGGTGCGTACTCCCCGATGAGCACCGCGACCATCGAGGCCAGCGCATGGCGGCGCAGGAAGGGAGAACGGCCCTCGACGGCGGCGTAGAGCGTCGCGCCCAGCGACCACAGGTCGGACGCCTCGACGCTCGGCTCGCCCCGCACCCGCTCGGGTGACAGGTACGCGGGCGACCCCTCGATCCCGGCGACGATCGTGTCCGCGATCTCGCGGCCTTCCTGCATCTGCACGGCCAACCCGAAGTCGGTGAGCAGGACGCGGCCGTCCTTGCAGACGAGCACGTTGCTGGGCTTCACGTCACGGTGCAGGATGCCGGCCCCATGCGCGACACGCAGCACACCGAGGACCGCCAC
Organism: Actinomadura sp. 6N118; assembly: GCF_044326415.1. Classification (NCBI taxonomy): domain Bacteria; kingdom Bacillati; phylum Actinomycetota; class Actinomycetes; order Streptosporangiales; family Thermomonosporaceae; genus Actinomadura; species Actinomadura sp. 6N118. The sequence continues at coordinate 273,467 of NZ_JBIRAZ010000010.1, forward strand.
GCCGATCTCGGCGGCGCGGTGCGGGGCGACCGGGCCGTCCTCGGCAATGATCTGGTGCAACGACCGGGCCTGGAGGAACTCCATGACGATCCAGGGACGGCCGTCCTCGATGACGAGGTCGTGGACGGCCACCACGCCCGGGTGCCGCAGCGCCGCCGTGGCGCGGGCCTCCTCGATGAGGCGGCGGCACAACACGCGGCGTTCGCCGATGGTCAGGCGTTCGGGCAGGTGTACTTCCTTGACGGCCACGTCGCGGTCGAGCATCTCGTCATGGGCGCGCCAGACAGTCCCCATTCCTCCGCTGCCCATCACTGAGAGCATCCGATACCGCTGCGTGAGGGGTATCATCCGTTCTCTCCCCATGGGGTGGTTATGCGCAGGATGCACCCCAAGCCACACTCGCCACGGCGGAATCATTTCTTGACTAATGTCCAACTTGGCGAAGAAGGGCCGCTTTTCTTCAGCCGGCTCCGCAATGACCAGCCTGCCCAGGCAAGGCCACCTGCAGGTATTTCGATCGCATACGTGTAGAAGCAGTAAAGAATGGTCGCCGTGGCGGCGGGCGCCGCCGGCACGCCGAAATGCACGAGCAGCGCGGCCGTGCCGGTCTCGCTGATGCCTGCCCCGCTCGGCGTGATGACGGCGGTGGTGAGCATCCGGTTGATGGCGAAGACGGCGACGACCTCGGCAAGCCCTATCTCTGCCGCCACCGCGCAGAGGCAGCCTTTCAAGAGCAGCGCCTGCAACAGCAAGTAGGCCGCCATGCCGGCGGTGAGTCCCTGCCAGCCCCCGCGCAGCACGCCGACGGTCTTGTTGCGCATGTCGAGCATCGCGCCGTCCACGCGTGACGTCAGCCCCCGCAGCCGCAGGGGCAGTCGTAGCACGACGCCACGCAGCCAGCGGTCCACCGCACGCGCCGCCACCTCGGAGCGGAGGGCGAGCACGAGCAGGCCGACGATGCCGACCAACGCGCCGGCGGCGAACGCCGCCATCGCGGCCAGCCGCCGGTCAGGCAGTTCGCCCGCGATCAGCAGCGCTGCTATGCCCACCGCGGGGAGCAGCAGCCGCGACAGGACGTTCCAGACGCCGGTGACGAGCGTGGACACCGCGATCGCCGCGTTACGGTGCCCCCAGCCGCGGGCCATGGCGAACGTGACGGCGACCCCGGCCGCGCCGCCGAAGGGGAGCAGGTTGCTCACCGCGCTGCCGACGGCGTTCAGCATGAACGCATGCCGGTGCGTCAGGCCCGGCAGCGAGGACGTGAGCACGAACGTGTAGGCCGAGAGCCCGGCCAGCCACAGCAGGGTCAGCAGGGCGATCTCCATGGTGCTGAGACGGCCGAACTCAGTGACGATCTCCTCCCAGTTCACCCCGACCACGTAGGGAAGGGCGATCAGGAGTGCCGCGGCGCCGAGGAGCGAGACGGCGGAGAGAACGAGTCTCGCCTGTTTGCTCACCCGTCGGCCATCTCGCCGCACACGGGGACGTTGGGCTCGGAGACCGGACAGGAACCCGGCTGCGTTGCGGGCCAGGCTTGGAGCGGATGGCCGAGCACGATGCCGTGTGACAGATCCCTGCGTACGTACCACTCGGTGCCGAGTGCGCGCCGGAACAGCGCCCGCGGCAGCTTGAGCAACGCCGCCAGCGTCCGGATTGAGTCGCCGCCTGTGGCCTGGGTGGCGTGCGCTTCCATCGCGGCGCGCTTGGCCTCCGCATATGCCGCGACCTTGACGCGATGCGTGATCTGGTAACCCGGCACGTAGGTGCTCTCGAAGCTCCGTACGTCCAGCGTGCGAGGCGCCAGTCGCAGCCGTGCGAGTGGCCGGAGGACGCGCAGCAACAGGTCACGATCGACGGTCGCCTCCAGGACCACCGGCGTCTCGGCCAGCCGCGCCGCCTCGACGCCGACACGGTGCACCTGGACGTGGTCGGGATGCCCATAGCCCCCAGCCGGGTCGTAGATGGTGAGAAGGTCTGCATGTTCCTGGCAGAGCAGTTCGGCGAGCCTGGCGGCGGCCTCAGCCACGTTCGCGCTCGCGAAGCCGCCTGGCGCGTTCCCGTCCAGCCCAGAGTCCTTGTAACCGAGGAACACCACTCTGGCGCAGCCAAGCGCGCGCGCCGCCGCGTGCAGTTCGCCTGTACGGACCTCACCGAGCGAACGCTCGTCGCCATCCGCCGCGAGACCCCGTTCTCCCGCCGTGGCGACCACGAGCACGGTGCGATGCCCCTCGGCCGCGAGCCGGGCCATCGTGCCCGCCGTGAGAAGCGCCTCGTCGTCGGGATGGGCATGGAAGAAGACACAGGTCCGTCGCACGGAATCAGGATTCCCTGAACGACTTGAAGATCAGGCCTGTGTTCGGTCAAACCTGAACCACTTGGACGGTGCGGGCCGTGTCCGGAGCCCGCCGCGACCAACACTTCGGTGGGGTGAGGATTCTCCACGTGAGCGACTGCTTCCTGCCCCGGCTGGGCGGCATCGAGGTGCAGGTCGACGAGCTGGCCCGGGCGCAGCTCACCGCCGACCACGACGTCTCGATCGCCACCGCGACCCCGTGCCGCACGCCCTTGCCAGGGGACGAAGCCTTCGCGGTCGGGGGTCCGTTCTCGGCAGGCCGGTCGTGCGTGGATCGGCCGCCTATCGGTCGGGCGCCTGTGGATCAGCCGCCTGTGGATCGGCTCGTCACGCCGATGCCCTGGGAGCTTCCGGTCGGCCGATCGCTCCGTCCCGTGCTGGAGGATCGCAAGCCGGACGTCGTGCACGTCCACGCCGGTGCGGTCTCGCCGTTCGCCTGGCGGGCGGTCCTGCAGGCCAGGCGCGAGGCAGTGCCCGTCGTGCTCACCGTCCACAGCCTGTGGGGTCCGGCCAGCCGCGGCGTCTACCGCGGGCTGTTCGCGAGCTGGGCGCGGAACACCGGCGGCCTGGTCGTGACCGCGGTGAGCGAGGCCGCCGCCGCGCCGATCCGCCAGGTCGTGGGCGGCAGGCTGCCCGTCCGGGTCGTGGCGAACGGGATCGACGCCTCGCATTGGCACGACTTCGCCCACGTGCCGATGCGGCTCCGGCCGGCCGGCCATCCGCTGCACGTGGTCGCGGTCGGCCGGCTGGCGCCGCGCAAGGAGCCGATGAACCTGCTGCGGCTGCTGCGCGAGGTCGGCGCCGTCGCGCCGATCCGCGCGACGATCGTCGGTGACGGCCCTGCGCGCGGCAGGGTGGAGCGCTACCTGCGCCGCCACGGGATGTCCGGGTGGGTGCGGCTCACAGGCCGGCTGGACCGTTCCGCGATACGGGTCGTCCTGGCCCGGGCCGACGTCTTCGTGGCGCCGGCGGCACGCGAGTCGTTCGGGCTGGCCGCGCTGGAGGCGCGGCTCGCGGGCCTGCCGGTGGTCGCGCAGGCGGGCAGCGGCGTCGCCGACTTCGTGGAGTCCGGCCGGGAGGGACTCCTCGGCCGGACGTTCCCGGAGATGGCGGCGGCGCTGCTGCGGCTGGCCGATGACCACCGGCTACGGCACCGGATCACCGCGCACAACCGGGCCACCGAGCCCGTACGGTGCACGTGGCCCGCCGTACTGGAGGCCTTTGACGGGTGTTACGAGCTAGCGTCGGCGAAGACGCCCTTGGCCCACTTGTAGTCGGACTTGCCGACGGCGGTGCGCTGCACCTCGTCGACCAGGCGGATCTGGCGCGGCAGCTTGTAGCCCGCCAGTCGCCCGCGAAGGAAGCCGGTGAGATCTTCGAGTGTCGGGCTCGTTCCCGGACGCGGCGCGATCACCGCTGAGACCCGCTGGCCGAAACGTTCGTCCGGCAGGCCGACGACGACCACGTCATAGACATCGGGGTGATCCTTCAGGGCCACCTCGACCTCTTCGGGGTAGACCTTCTCGCCACCGGTGTTGATCACCAGCGAGCCGCGGCCGAGCAGGGTGATCGTCCCGTCCTCCTCCAGCGTGGCGAAGTCGCCCGGCACCGACCAGCGGGTTCCCTCGGCGTCGGTGAAGAACGTGGTGGCCGTCTTCTCGGGGTCGTTGTAGTAACCGATCGGGATGTGCCCGCGGCGAGCCAGCTTGCCGATCTCACCGGGAGCGGCAGGCTTGAGGTCCTCGTCGAGAACGCTGACCTCCGGCTTCATCATGAACCGGGCCGTGCCTTCCTTGCCCCCGACCGAGGGGCCGGTGGTACCGGTCTCCGAGGCCCCGTAGTTGTCGAGGAACATGACGTTCGGCATGTGGACCTTCAGGGCGTCCTTGGCGCTCTCGGTGAGCGGCGCGCCGCCGGAGGCGATCGCGAAGAGCGAGGACGTGTCGTACGAGCCGTCGGCGAGCTCCTTGGCGACCGGACGCGCCATCACGTCGCCGACCAGCATCATGACGTTCGCCTGCTCCTCCTCCAGGAGGCTCAGCGCCTTGGCCGGGTCGAAGGCGTGGTCGGTGTAGAGCACGATCTTGGCCCCGCTGAAGAGACCCATGAACGCGGCCCATTGGCCGGCGCCGTGCATGACGGGCGCACAGTCGAGCACGGCCATCGGCGGCTGTTCGGCGTTCTTGGCGATTGTGTCGGGACTATCGATCGGGTCACCCAGGGCGTTCCCTCCGCCGAGGGCTCCGAAGAAGATGTCCTCGCAGCGCCACTCGACGCCTTTGGGATGGCCCGTGGTGCCGCCCGTGTACATGATGTAGCGGTCGTCGTTCGAACGCTCCGGAAAGTCGTCCTGCGGGGACGCCTCCGACAACGCCTTCTCGTACTCGACCGCGCCCGGGATCTCGGCCGGGATCTTGGCCGTGGAGTCGTCCTCGATCACGATCACGTGCCGCAACCTCGGCAGGTCACCCCGGATCTCCTCGACCTTGGCCAGCAGCGAGCGCTCCCCGATGAGCGCGACCGAGTCGGAGTCGGACAGGAGGTGGTGGAGCTCGGCGGCCACGTACCGGAAGTTCACCGGGATCGGCACCGCCCGGATCTTGAAGACGCCGAGCATGCTCTCGATCCACTCGGCCCGGTTGTAGGCGAGGATCGCGACATGCTCGTCCGGCTGGACTCCGGCCGCCGCCAGATGGTGGCCGACGCGGCTGGCCCGCTCGTTCAGTTCCTTGTAGGTGCGGCGTTCGCCCCCCGCCACCAGGGCGGGACGGTCAGGGCCGGCCTCGGCCAGGATCTCGATCAGGTCGGCCAGATTGTAGCTACGCGCCATGCCACTGCCTCGCGTTTCGGGGGTGGGGGTGCAGTCCCCCGATAATCGTCACCCGGCTGGGCGCCCGCCACGTCCGATCCGCGAAAGCAATGTGGCATCTGTCACGCCGAAAACCCGGGGGACCCAGGTGGCCACCAGGTGATCCGCCGGTGAATCCCCAGGTGAACCGGCCGCAGGCGGGATCCGTATCACGGTAGGTAAGCGCCGGTTCTGGCCAGCAAGGATCGTTCTTACACGGCTCTTATCCGGGTACCGGCATGCTGTGCCGTAACGATTTCGTATCAGACGGGGGTAGTGGTGAGCGCAGGCGCTATGGCGTGGACGCCTCCGACATGGGAGGAGATCGTCAGCGAGCACTCGACTCGGGTGTTCCGGCTGGCGTACCGCCTCACGGGCAACCGGCACGACGCCGAAGACCTGACCCAGGACGTCTTCGTCCGGGTCTTCCGATCCTTGTCCTCCTACAGTCCCGGCACGTTCGAGGGCTGGCTGCACCGGATCACCACGAACCTGTTCCTCGACCGGGCCCGCCGCAAGGCACGGATCCGCTTCGACGCGCTGGGCGACGACGCCGCCGAGCGCCTTCAGGGACGCGAGCCCAGCCCGGCGCAGGCCTACGACGAAAACCATCTGGACGCCGACATCCAGGCCGCGCTGGACGCCCTCGCGCCCGAATACCGCGCCGCCGTCGTCCTGTGCGACATCGAAGGCCTCACGTACGAGGAGATCGCCGCGTCCCTCGGGGTCAAGCTCGGCACCGTCCGCAGCCGCATCCACCGTGGCCGCGCCCAGCTCCGCGCCGCGCTGGAGCACCGCCGCCCGGCCCACGAGACGATCCCCGTCACCTGATTACCAGTCCAGGCGGCTGACCTTGCCAGAGGGCGTCCAGAGGACGAGTGTCATGAGAAGGCACCCTTCTGGGACGGGAGGCCGACCATGGCCTGGCCGATCTACGTGGCGCTGGGTGACGGGCTCGGCGCCGGACGAAACGATCTCGACTGGCCCGCACGCCTGGCCCGGACGCTCGCCGAACGAACCGGCCGCGCCTGCGCGCTGACCGACCTCAGCGCCGACGGGGCGACGGTGACGGACATCATCGACGCCCAGTTCCCCGCCGTTCCGGCGCGCCGGCCCGATCTGATCAGCATCACCGTCGGCATGACCGACGTCCAGGATCCGGAGTTCGAGGAGTGCCGTTTCAGCAGCGACGTGAAGTGGCTGTTCGACGGGCTCGCCGCGATGTCGGCCACACTGATCACCTGCACCCTGCCCGACATCGCCGAACGGCTCCACATTCCGGCGGTGCTCGTCCCCATGGTCCAGGACCGGATGCGCCTGGCCGGTGAGGCCATACGGGCCGAGGCGGCGGCGCACGACGCGCTGTGCGTCGACGTATGGGCCCTGCCAGGCATGGCCGACCCCGCCAACTACGGCGAGGGCCGGCCACACCTCAGCTCGCGCGGCCATCAATTCCTGGCCGACACCTTCGCCGACCTGATGACGGATAAGGGCGTGTCTCAAAGTCGGCGCCCGTAGCGAGCGGTGGTCAGGTGCGTGCATCGCGGGGGCGGAGGAGGGAGTCGGCCCGGGTTTGGCCGTCGACCGACGACAACCCCGCGAGGTGCGTGCCTGGGCGTCGCGCAGTAGGGCAGCTGACTTTGAGACGCGCCCTAACCCGCTGCGGGACCGGCGAGCCCCACCGTCGTCAGTTCGCGATCCGCGCCAGGCCGTCCTTGATCGCTCCATGCCCCGAGGTCCTCGGGGTTCATCTTCGGCTGGTCACTCATCGCCACAGACGCGCTTCGCCCAGCGGTAGTCGGCCTTGCCCGCGGGAGACCGCTTCACCTCGTCCACGATCTGGATGTCGCGCGGGACCTTGTACCCGGCGAGCGTTTTGCGGCTGTGCGCGATCAACTCGTCGACCGGGACCGTCTCGCTCAAGGAGACGACGGCGGCCACCCGTGAACCCAGCCGTTCATCCTTCACGCCGACCACGAGCGCGTCGTACACGGCCGGATGCGCCTTGAGCGTCGCCTCGACCTCCTCCACGAAGACCTTCTCGCCGCCGGTGTTGATAACGAGCGAACCCCGGCCGAGCAGCAGGATCGCCCCGTCCTCGTCCATCCGCGCCATGTCACCCTGCAACGCCCAGCGGGTGCCCTCGTCGTCGATGACGAAGGTCTTGGCGGTCTTGTCCGCGTCGTTCCAGTAACCCAGCGGGATACGGCCCGTACGGGCCACGACTCCGATCTCGTCCGAGCCGGGCGGGATCCGCCGTAGCGAGGCGTCCAGCACCGCCACGTTCCCGTCGCGCGGCATGAAGCGCGGCGACCCGTCCGCCGCCGGCTCGACCGCCTGGCTGAACGCACCGGTCTCCGAGCCGCCGAACGCGTCGAGGATCATCATCAGGGACGGGACGGCCTCGTGCAGCCTGGCCTTGACGTCGGGTGACGTGACCGACCCGCCGGTGGCGATGATCAGGAGAGAGGAAAGGTCATAGACGCCGGGGGCATCCGCCAGGAGGTCGGCGATCGGCCGGGCCATCGCGTCCCCGACGAGCAGCAGCACCTGCGCCTTCTCGGCCGCGGCGACCGACAACACCCGTTCCGGCACGAACCTGCGTTCCGACCACAACACGACCGTTGATCCCGCCGTGAGCGAGGCCCATGCCACCCACATGCCCGCGCCATGCATCATGGGCGCGCACACCATCGTGGTGAGGCCGCCGTCCTTGGCCTTGCCGGCGAGCTCCTCCGGGGAGGAGACCGGATCCCCGAGCATGTTCCCGCCGCCCATCGCGGCGATGAAGATGTCCTCGCAGCGCCACATGACGCCCTTGGGCATGCCGGTCGTACCGCCGGTGTAGAGCAGGTAGAGGTCGTCACTCGATCGTTTGGCGAAGTCACGCGCGTCCGAGGCGCCCGCCAGCGCCTCCTCGTACACGACCGCGTCCGGCACCTCGTCGTCCGACCCGTCCTCGATCACCATGACATGCCGCAGATCCGCCAGTTTGCCCCTGGCCTCGCCCAGCCGCGCGATGAGCGAGCGCTCGCCCACCAGCGCGACCGAGTTCGAGTCGGCGATCACATAGGCCAGCTCGTCCGCCGTGTAGCGGTAGTTGACGTTGACCGGCACCGCACGGATCTTCCAGGCCGCGATCTGCGTCTCCAGCCACTCGGCCCGGTTGTAGGCGAGGATCGAGACGTGATCGCCAGGCCCCACGCCCGCCGCCGCCAGATGATGCGCAACCCGATTGGCGCGCTCATCGAGCTCCCGGTACGTCAGCCGCGACTCACCCGCCACGAGCGCGAGCTTGCCGGGCACCGAATCGGCCACGATCTCGAACAGGTCGGCCAGGTTGAAGCTGCGAGACATCCGTCCTCCGGGGCGCCGCTCATGAGACTCGACAGACAGAAACATACAATCTTGACTGTTTATTAGACAGTCCTAGCGTCGCGCCCATCGACCAGGAAAGGCAACCGCGTTAGGCGATGTGGCGTTCGGCTATCAGGCGGAGGCGGGACTTCGTTCTCAGCCAGCGCTCGCGGGTGCGTTCGGGCGAGGTCGGGTGGACGAACTGGAGGAGGCGCAGGCCGCGGATGGTCTCCAGCATGAGATAGATGTCGCCGCGGAACTCGGCGTCGTCCACGCGGTCGCCCAGGAGGCGGCGGCCCAGGTCGAAGATGCCCGCGGTGACCGTGCGTTCCAGCGCGGCGACGTGGGGGCGCATCTCGGGATCGGTGCGTGCCGCGATCCACAGCTCCATGGAGGCCTCGAAGAGGGGACCCTGGTGGACCTCCCAGACCAGATCGAGGGCCTCGCCGACGCCGTCCTCCGCGGCCTGGAGGCGGCCGAGGTCCTGCTCGATGAACTGGTCGGCGCGCTTGCGGGCCAGATGCTCGACGGCCGCGAGGACCAGGTCGTTCTTGGTCGGGAAGTGGTGCACCTGCGCGCCGCGGGACACCCCGGCACGTTCGACCACACGGGTGGTGGTGGTGCCGTGGTAGCCGTGCTCAACCAGGCAGTCGATCGTGGCGTCGAGCAGGGCCTTGCGGGTGGCCGCAGTGCGTTCCTCCTGCGTACGCCGCGTCTGCGTGGACATGCCGGAAGTGTAGCCAGCAAAACAAACAGTACGCGCTGTATGTAGGTGTCCGGCTTCGGCGCTTGACATTCGTTTGAAGTCTCAACTAACCTCGGGCTTGTTGTTGAAACTTCAAGAACTAGCGGGAGATAGCCATGAGCCTCACCACCGTTGCCAAGGAACTGACCGTCGGCACCTGGAACATCGACCCCGCCCACTCCGAGGTGACCTTCACGATCCGCCACCTCATGTCCAAGGTACGCGGCAGCTTCACCGAGTTCTCCGGCGCCGTCGAGGTGGCCGAGAACCCCGCCGACTCCACGGCCACCGCGGAGATCAAGCTCGCGTCCATCGACACCCGCAACGCCGACCGCGACGCCCACGTGCGCACCGCTGACGTTCTCGACGTCGAGAACCACCCCACGATGACGTTCGTCACCAAGGGCGTGCGCGCCGAGGGCGGGGACTACCTCGTCGACGGCGAGCTGACGATCAAGGACGTCACCAAGCCCGTCACCCTTGAGCTCGAGTTCAACGGCGTGGGCGAGGACCCGTGGGGCGGCACCCGCGCCGGCTTCTCCGCCAACACCACGATCAACCGCAAGGACTGGGGCATCGAGTTCAACATCCCGCTGGCGGGCGACAAGGCCCTGCTCGGCGACAAGGTCGACATCCAGCTCGAGGTCCAGGCCGTTCGCGCCTGACCTGTGCACATCTGATGCGCATCCGATCAATGCGCGCCTGACCAGCACGCTTCGAAAGGGCCGTCCACACCCTGTGGACGGCCCTTCGCGTGTCGGCCCTTCGCGTGTCGGCCGATCGTGGGTCAGCCCAGGGGGAGGCGGAGCACGAAGCGGGCACCCCTCGGGGAGGCTTCGAGGTCCAGGACGCCGCCGTGCGCCTGCGCGATCTCGCGGGCGATGGCCAGGCCCAGGCCGGTGCCACCGGCGCCGCGGCTGCGTGCGCTGTCGAGGCGGGTGAAGCGTTCGAAGATCCGCTCGCGGTCGCCGGGGTCGATGCCGGCGCCGTCGTCGGTGACCATGAGGACGGCTTCGGACGCCTCGCTGCGCACCTCGATCTCGACGCGTTTGTCCGCGTAGCGCTCGGCGTTGTCGAGAAGGTTGCCCAGGAGCCGGACCAGCTGCATGCGTACGCCGCGTACCTGCGCGTCCGGGTCCAGGCGGGTGCAGACCAGCAGGCTTGAGCCGCGCTGGCGGACCTCGGTGCCGACCAGGGCGGCCAGGTCGATCTCCTCATGGGCGGTGGTGCCGCCGGTGCCGATGCGGGCGAGGAGCAGGAGGTCGGTGACGATCGACTCCAGCCGATCGGTGTCGCGCAGGGCGGAACGGACCGCGTCGTCCAGGTCGGTGTCGTCGGGGTGCATCGCGGCGTCCTCAAGGTTGGCGCGCAGCCCGGCGATGGGCGTCCGGAGCTCGTGGGACGCGTCCGAGGCGAACTGACGCTGCCGCTCCACCGCGCGTTCGAGCCGGTCCAGCGTCTGGTTGGCGGTCCGGGCCAGCTCGGCGATCTCCCCGTCGCCGGCGGGTTCCGGCACGCGGCGGGACAGGTCGCTGCCGCTGATCTCGGCGAGCTGGGCGCGGATCGCCTCGACCGGCCGGAGGGTACGGCCCACGATCCGCCAGGTGACCCAGGCCGAGAGGGCGGACAAGAGCAGCACGCCGAGGCCGAGCAGCACCTCGAGGAGCCCCGAGGCGATGAACCCGGGCATCGGCGTCCCGGCGTAGACCACGACCGAGTCGGGCGCGGTCGTGACCCGGATGGCCTCGATCATCATGCAGCGGTCGTCGTCGCATTCGACCCAGTCGTGAACACGCTCCTGGACCGTCGGCCACCGGGTGCTCAACGGCGGCAGGCCCGCGGCGGCGGGGGTCGAGTCCAGCACGCGGCCGCCCGGGCCGACGACCTGGATCAGGATGCGGCCGCCCGAGTCGTCCGGGATCGGGCTGGTCAGCGTCCCGTCACGCACGCTGGCACTGACACGGCGGGCGGCGAGCTGCGTCTCCTGGAGGATGCGCGCCTCCGTGCCGCTCCGGATGCCCAGATCGATCGCGACGGCGACGCCGCCGAAGACCAGCAGGGCGAGTACGGCGGCGACAAGGGTGTCCCGCGCCCTGATCGACCGTGGCCGCAGCCGCATCCGTCCCCCGCTCCGCGCACGTGTCCTCGCGTTGGCGCCCTGGCGACGACGCCCTGCCGGCCGCAGCCAATCACAGAGTGTCATGAACGCTGGTCCCGCGACGGACCCATGACACAAGGTACTCGCCGGTACGCACTTCGGGTCGACCGGAAACCGCCCTTGGGTTTCACCTTGCTCCCAGCGGGACATCCGTTTTGTAGTAGTTCACCCGGATCGTAGGGGACGGACCATGGGCAGGGATGTATCGGCCGTCGCCATCAGTGGTGAGGATCGGCGGCGCTATCGCGACAAGGTGCGGCGCTGCCTGGATGTCCTGGCCCGCATGCTGAGCGAGTCGCAGTTCGAGTTCGAGCGACCGCACATCGGACTGGAGATCGAGCTCAACCTGGTGGACGGGTTGGGCGATCCGCTGATGCGCAACGACGATGTGCTGAAGGCGATCGCGGATCCGGCCTGGGCCACCGAGCTCGGCCAGTTCAATCTGGAGATCAACATCCCGCCCCGGGAACTGGGCGGGGAGGGCACCGGTGAGCTGGAGACCGAGGTGCGCGAGCACCTTGATCACGCGGACGGGGCGGCCCGCGAGGTCGGTGCCTCGCTGGCGATGATCGGCATCCTGCCGACGCTGCGCCGTTCGGACATCGGCGAGGAGACGCTCTCGTCGAACGCGCGGTACAAGCTCCTCAACGAGCAGATCTTCGCGGCGCGCGGCGAGGAGCTGCACATCGACATCAACGGCCCCGAGCCGTTGAGCATGCACGCCGACAACATCACGCCCGAGGCCGCGTGCACCAGCGTGCAGTTCCACCTCCAGGTCAGCCCCGACCACTTCGGCGCTCACTGGAACGCCGCCCAGGCCATCGCCGGGCCCCAGGTGGCCATGGCCGCCAACTCTCCGTTCCTCTTCGGTCACCGGTTGTGGCACGAGACCCGCATCACGCTGTTCGAGCAGGCCACCGACACCCGTCCGGACGAGCTCAAGGCGCAGGGTGTGCGCCCCCGGGTGTGGTTCGGCGAACGCTGGATCACCTCGGTCTTCGATCTCTTCGAGGAGAACACCCGCTACTTCCCCGCGCTGCTGCCGCTGTGCGACGAGGAAGACCCCCTGGAGATCCTGCAGGAGGGCGGCATCCCGGAGCTGGGCGAACTCTCGCTGCACAACGGCACGGTCTACCGCTGGAACCGTCCCATCTACGCCGTGGTGAACGGCCGTCCGCACCTGCGCATCGAGAACCGCGTGCTCCCGGCAGGCCCGACGGTGGCCGACATAGTGGCCAACGGCGCGTTCTACTACGGCGTCCTGCGCATGCTCGCCGAGGAGGAACGCCCCGTGTGGAGCCGGATGTCGTTCGCGACAGCGGCCGACAACCTGCATCGCGCAGCCCGGGACGGGATGGAGGCGACCCTCTATTGGCCCGGCCTGGGCGACGTGCCCGCCTCCGAGCTGGTGCTCCGGCGCCTGCTGCCGCTGGCGTACGAGGGGCTGGACCGCTGGGGCGTCGAGCCGGCCCGCCGCGACCGTCTCCTCGGCATCATCGAGGGACGGTGCATCACCGGCCGCACCGGCGCGGCCTGGCAGATCGAAACCGTGCAGTCGATCGAGGACTCGTTCGGCACCGAACGGCACGAGGCCCTACGCCTGATGACCCGCAGCTACATCGAGCGCATGAACAGCAACGAGCCCGTCCACACCTGGAGTCCCGGCCCCTAAGGTTCAGCTGGGCGGGGTCAGCTGGGTGCGTTCAGCTCGGTGGATTCAGCTGGGTGCGTTCAGCTTGGTTTGCCGCTCGGCCAGGCCACGGTGGCGGCTCGCACGCCTTGAGGGGTGAGCTGCAGAATCGGCACGGCCTTGTTGACGGCCTTGCCGGTGGCATTGTCCAGGTCAATGCGTCCTGATGCTCCTTGGACGTGGTTCTTGTGATGGAGCTGGAGGAGCATCCCCTGGACTCCTTCGGTGGAGGTGTTGCCGGCGCCATTGCGGATCGCCGTCGCCAGAGTCAGCACCGAGTCATAGGCCATCATCGAGGTGCCGTCGATGAGATCGGCCTGCTTGAAGCCATGCTGGGAGTGAGCGCTGGCGAACGTGGTGAAGGCCGCGCCGAACCCGGGCTGATTGGTCCATTGCTCGGGATGGGCCAGGCCGGCGTACTTCAGCGTGATGTCTTTCGAAAGCGCCCTTTTCACCTTCGGCGCGCTCCAGTCGATGTTGAGGGCGTCGTCGCCTGACACGATCGTCATCTTCTGGCCGACGCACGGATTGTCGGCGAAGGTCTCCAGCATGGCCTGCAGTTGTTTGCCGCGTCCGGCGAAGAAGATCCAGACGTCGCCGTCGCCGCAGAGCTGGGAGCGGATCCACAGGAACGCGTTGCCGCCGGCAGGCCGTCCGTTCTCATCGGTGACGTAGGCCTCGGTCTGCGTGCCGGGCACCCGTGCCGCCAGGAACCGCTGGGCCATGTCCTGGGCGTAGATGTCGTTGCGGTCGTTGTCCTGGACGAGGAAGATCCGTCCCTTGGGCGGCACGGCCTTCAGCAGAGCGTCGACCTCGTCGGTGTTGGTGGGCGAGACCCGGAAGAGCCCGTCCCTGGCGTCCAGCCGCCGCCCGTCGCCCCCGCGGATCTCCGGGGCGCTGAAGATCGACCCGACCATCGGGATCCTGTGCTCGGCGAGCCTGGACATGGCCGCCCGAGTCGTCTCGGTACTCGGCCCCAGCCCCGCCACTCCGACGACCTTGTCGGACGTCCCCGTCCGCCCCTGGATCTGCTTCACGGCGTGCTCCCACTGCCCGGACTGAGCACCGGCGTTGGCGAGGAGCAGCTTGATCTGCGGTTGGGCCCGGACGCCGGGGGTGTTACCGCTGCGCTCGTTGAGCAGCACCTGCGCAAGGTAGGCGCCCTCGAGTTGGTGGCGCGCCCCCGCCAACGTCGTAGGATCCTTGGCCGTCACTGACATCGGTGCCAGATAGACGATGCTGACCTTGGCCATGTCCGGCTGGGAGTCGACCCGCTTGTTCTCAGCGTGGATCTTCTCCTGGATGTTCTTGAGCGCCGGATGGAACGGCTTGGCCGATCCGTCGGTCACTCCGACGCATTCCCCGTCATGACGTTTGACTCCGCCGCGGGCGTCCCCGCAGTCGTCACGGTCGCCGTTCCAGTCGAGGACCCCCCAGCCACCGGCTGTCAGACCCGCGAGCGACGCCGTCACCAGCACGACCTTGGCGGTGAGCGGCAGATTGCCAAACCAAGCCAGCATGGTCCTCTCCAGGGAGCTCAGATCTGGTCGGGGCGGATCTCACGGGCAGCGAACGCACGGGCGAGCATGTTGAGGTGCTCGAAACCGGCCCCAGCTCGAAAGGCCAGCTCGGTGAGGGCGTCGGCGATGACGTCCCGCAGTTCGGAGGCCGGATCGCCGAGCGGATCGGCGAAGATCAGCAGAGCTGCCGTGAGCCGCGCGATCAGCCGCCGTTCCTCGGTCCCGGATGCGTCCGAGCCGACGCTGTCGCGGATCAGGCCGACCACCTGCGCGCCCGGTGACGGCCGGCCCGGCAGCGGACGGGCCCTGGCCTGATCCAGCGACCTCGCGACGTAGCGCAGGTCATCGAACCAGTCTTGCCAGACATCGCTGCGGTCCGACCGGGCACCATCCTGAAACGCCGTCTCGAAATGATCGACAACGGCCGTGAGATCACCGAGCGCAAGGGCGTGATGAAGCGCCGCGAGGGTGTCGCCCTGCGCGGCGTGGTGGTCGCGCAGTCGCTCGTGCACGGCTTGCCAGCAGTCGTCGGATCCTGCTGGCCTGCTTGCCAGTTTGTGCATGAGCACTCGCCACAGCAGCCGGTGAGAGACCAAACGGCGGTCACGGTCGACGACGTTGGCCGGAGTCCCGCGCCGGGCACGGCCCACACGGGTGCCGTCCGGACTGGTGCCGCCCGGAGGCTCGGCGAGTACGCCTTGGCGGGCGTTGATCTCCTCCTGCGACAACGGAAGGGACCACAACTCGGCGGACAGGATCTCGTGCAGATCCTTCACGAGCTCGCGGGTGAGGCCGGCCACCCCTTCCAGGGCGCGGGTGGCGGCCGGTTCCAGTGCAGGCGCGCAGGTGATGAAGGCGTGCCGTATTTCCGGCGGCTGACCGGCAAGCAGCACGTCAAGGATCTGGTCCGCCACCGACGGTGCCGGCGTGCCCGATGCTGCCGCTCCCGCCCGGGTCACGGCCGGAAGGTCGAGAAGGAGCCGAGGGTCCGCGAAACCGTTAGGGGAATGCCGTGTCGCCGCCTCCATGGCATCCGCGATGAGCGCGGTCCCCCCTGAATGGCCTCGCGTGAGCATCGACACCAGCAAGGCCACGTCGCTGCCACGCAGGGCCGCGGTGCTCCGGCCCATGAGACGGCGGATCTCGGGCAACTGGAGGTCGTCCAACCTGATCACGAGCGACCGATGGCCCGGTGACGCCCGGGTGCCGGCCACCACCTTGTCCAGGACCCGCGCCGAGGCCACCACCGGTTGCGTCGCGGGCGGTGGAGTCCGCTTCGTCATGGCGACCACCAACGGGCCACGAGTCTTCTTGCCCGCCCTGGCGGCACTGGCGGCCGCATCTTCCTGCGCGCGCCCGAGCGCCTCCTGGAACGGCTCACCCAGCTCCCAGTCGACGTTGTCGAGGAGGATCAGGCAATTGGCGCTCCGGTCCCAATGGAACGTCTCGGTGTTGTAGCCGGCGTGGATGTCAGCGAGGAAGGCCCGGCAGAGCAGGTCATCGACTGCCGCGCCGTACCCGTCCTTGTGCATCCTGTTGAGCTCGACCAGGGCGTCGTAGCCGTTGACCGCAGCGGGGCGCGCGTTGGCCGCATGCCATTTGAGCGCGCTCCTCCAGCGCAGGCCGTCCGCGGTCTTCGGGGCCAGATGCCGGAGGACGAGCCGGACCAGCTCGGTCGTCCCGGGCGGCGTCGCCGCGCCCATCGCCTGCGCCACGATGTTGGTGGTTGAGAGGACCGCTTGGTCGAAGTCCTGCGCGGCACCTTCCTGATCATCATCGTCGCCACCGCTGAGAATTCGCCGGAGGTCCACCAGCGCATCGGAGTGGTGGTCCTCGTTGAGGTTGGCGCCCAGGGAGAGCAAGCCGAGGCGAAAACGGGAGAACCTCAGCCTCCTGGGCCATCGATAGGTCTTCTTTTCGAGCTTGAAGACCAGTTCGGTGAGGAGTTTCAGATTGTTCTCAGGCCGCGCCGGACGATCGGGCCCGACATCGATGTAGGCACACGGACCCTGCGTCGAGCACAGCTGTTCGAGATGTCGCAGGTACTGGGTCTTTCCGGACCCGCGCACCCCGTGCACAACGAAATGTGCCACCTCAGGAGCTTTGGGCGGCAGGCATTTCACAATGGCTTCGGTCAGCGAGGTACGGCCGGCGGGGGGCATGTGACGACGCTTCCTGGAATGGGCAAATGGCCCTGTCGTGTCCCGGACGATCACCTAAGAGTACCCAGCCGTTTACACAGGATGATGGACGATGACACGTTGTGGCCACGCATCCCGCAATGTGTCATCCGTTACAGACATGCGTCACAGAACCTGGTCACGTTCGCGCTTACAGGGGCGCCTTCACAAATTCGCCACAATTCACCCCCAAAGCACCCACGGCGTCCGCCTAAAGTCGGGCCGTGGCAGAGAACGCGCAGGCCGGGAGCAACACGCAGGCCGGGTCCAGACAGCGCATTTTGGTCGTGGAGGACGAACCCATCATCGCGCGGGCGGTGACGGACCGGCTCACCGCGGAGGGGTTCGCGGTGGAGATCACCGGCGATGGCCCGTCGGCCGTCGAGCGGGCCCGGTCGTACGAACCGGATCTGATCGTGCTCGACGTGATGCTGCCGGGCTTCGACGGCCTGGAGGTCTGCCGCCGCGTTCAGTCCGAACGCAGCGTCCCCGTCCTGATGCTCACCGCCCGCGACGACGAGACCGATCTCCTCGTGGGCCTCGGTGTCGGCGCCGACGACTACATCACCAAGCCGTTCAGCATGCGAGAGCTGGTCGCCCGCGTCCGGACGGTGTTGCGGCGGTTCGAGCGGGCCGAACGGGCCGAGGCGTCCGCGATCTCGGACGTCCTGCGCCTGGGTCCGCTGGAGATCGACCAGAAGGCACGCCGCGTCCGGCGGGACGGCCATGAGGTGCACCTGACGCCGACCGAGTACGACCTGCTCGGTTGCCTGGTCCGCCATCCCGGCACCGTGCTCACCCGCGCGCTGCTCCTCGAACAGGTGTGGGACTGGGCCGACGCGTCCGGCACCCGCGCCGTGGACAGCCACGTCAAGGCACTGCGCCGCAAGCTGGGCGCCGACCTGATCCGCACGGTCCATGGGGTGGGCTACTCGTTCGAGGTATCTGCGTGATTACTGAAGACAACGCTGTGATGACTGAGGGCCGCGCTGTGAGCTTTCTCCACAGGCTGTGGGTACGGCTGCCCCGCCCGCTCGACCCGCTGCGTTCGATCAAGGTCAAGTTCGGGGTCGTCACGGTGGTGACCGCCTGCACCGCGATCCTGATCGTGCTCTGGGGGTACGCGCTGGGCTTCCGGGCCCGCCAGACCATGCCTGTCGGTGTCCTCATCTCTCTCGGGGTGGTGCAGCTGATCGCACACGGCATGACCGCGCCGCTACGCGAGATGACCGCCGCCGCCCGGGCCATGGCCCGGGGCGACTACAGCCGCCGTGTACGCGCCAGCTCCCGCGACGAGGTGGGCGAGCTCGCCCAGGCGTTCAACCGCATGGCCGCCGACCTGGGCGCCGTGGACCGCCAGCGCCGCGAGTTCGTGGCGAACGTGTCGCACGAGCTCCGCACCCCGATCAGCGCGCTCCGCGCCGTGCTGGAGAACGTCGCGGACGGCGTCACCCCGGCCACCCCGGAGGTCCTCGAGTCCGCGGTCGAGCAGACGGAACGGCTCGGCCGCCTCGTCACCCAGCTCCTCGACCTCTCCCGCGTGGACGCCGGGGCCGACACCCTGGAACGCACCACGCTCGACGTGGCCGCGTTCGTCACCGAGGCGACCGCCGCATATCCGGACGCCCACCTGGACATCGATGTCACACCAGGCCTGGAGGCCGTGGCAGACCAGGACCGTCTGCATCAGGTCCTGGCCAATCTGCTCGACAACGCCGTCCGCCACAGCCCGCCCGGCGGCACCGTCACGGTCACCGCCCGCCCGGCGCCGGACGGCGGGCTCAGTCTTGAGGTCTCCGACGAAGGCCCCGGAATCCCGCCAGCCGAACGCTCCCGGGTCTTCGAACGCTTCAATCGCGGCGCCGCGTCCGGCACCGGTGTGGGTACCTCCGGCGGCGGTACGGGCCTGGGCCTGGCCATCGCCCACTGGGCCGTCGACCTGCACGGCGGGGACATCTTCGTCGTCGACAGCCCCCGCGGCTGCCGGATCCGCGTCCTGATCCCGCACGCCGCGATCAGCGACGGGACCTGACGGCGACGACCAACAGCGGAACCTAGCGACGGAAGCTGACGACCTCCGCCGTGTCGCCCACCGCTTCCCGGGCCGAGGGGATGATCTGCTCGCCGGGACGGTCACCGAGCAGGGCGCGCGCCCGGAGGACGATCTCCAGGTCGAAGCGGAGGTCGGGGTCGAGAAGCTGGTCGCCGAAGAGCTCCTCCAGCTGGCGGAGCCGGTAGCGGACCGTCTGCGGGTGGACGTGGAGGCGCATGGCGACCTCGTTGGCGTTCCGGCCGGACTGGAGCCAGGCGAGAAGGGTCTCGGCGAGCCGGTCCTGCTGGCTGGAGCGCAGGTGCGACAGGGGGGCCAGGCGCAGCCGCGCCAGCGACGTGATCAGTTCCTCGTCCTGGAAGAGGATCAGCGTGGACATGTGCTCGACGCTGCGGATCACGCCGGTGGTCGCCCCGATGACGCCGCGTTCGGCCAGGCCGAGGGTCTTGCAGGCCCATTCGATCGAACGCGCCGCCTCGTTCAGCGGCACCGTCGGGCCGACCACGGCCAGTGACCCGCTCAGGGCACGGTCCACCAGCTTGGCGCGGCCCGGCCCGTCGGGGTCGGGAATGATCAGGCTCGGCGTGCGGCGGCTGAGGTCGGAGAGGATGTCGGGTGGGAACGCCGTCGGCTGGCGGGTCTCCTGGCCGAGGGCGACCGCGGCGACCGTACGGGGGATGGGCCAGTGCGCGGCGGCGGCGAGGTCGGCGATGGCCTCGGGCGCGGCGGGCGGGTCGGCGAACAGCAAGTCGAGCAGGCGCCTGCGGCGCCGCTGCATCTCACCGGCCACGGCGGCCTTGGCCTGCGCGTACCCCTCGCCGGCCGCGGCGGCCAGCTCGTCCTGGAACAACATCAACGCCTCGCCGACGGCGCCCAGCGTGCGGGCGGGGACCTCCAGAACGGCGGCGCCCTCGGCCATGCGGCGCCAGGCCACCATGCCGCCGACCCGCATCGCGGTCTGCACGGCGTCCAGGCTGCGGCCCTCCCCGGCCTCGCCGCGGCCGATCGTACGGAAGAAGTCGATCACCGAGGAGTCCGGCTCCTTCGGATCGGCGACCCGCTCGACGAAGTAGTGCAGGACGCGCTCGACGGCGAGCCGGAGCGTGCTCGAATAGGGCCCCTCCCCGGGCCGGTCGTACTCGCGCACGCGCGTCTGGATCTCCTGGATCATGTCGTCCGCGACCTCGTCGAGGTGCGGCCGCATGTGGTCCGCCAGCTCACGAGGCAGGTCCACCCAGGGTCTGCCCCTCGCCTCGGCACCGTTGTGCACGTGCGCCTCCCCACCGTTCGCACCCCCGCGTACAGCGCCGGACACAAGGGGTAATTGATTACTTATGTGCTCCGTGTGATGGAAATCATGTCCCTTTCGTCACCTGGGCGCAAAGTCTAGGTCGAGCCGCGACCAGATTCGGCCGGACCCAAAGACAACACGCCTCAGGGCTGGGCTCTGGCCCCTCTTTACGGGTAGTGCGACATTGGTAGAGGCAAGACGAACGACCAATGCGAAAGGTGGTCGGTTCCGGGCCACCGGTGGTGGAGGTCCCGAATGCCCGCGTCCCCGCAGCCTCCCAAAGCGCTGGCGGCGAGCGGCCGCGCGATCGATGAGCGGTTCGGCGGCGGCTCGTTCGCCCGTAAGGCCCTGCGCAAGGCCTTCCCGGACCACTGGAGCTTCCTGCTCGGCGAGATCGCGCTGTACTCGTTCGCGATCATCCTGCTCACCGGGGTCTTCCTGACCCTGTTCTTCAAGCCGAGCATGACCGAGGTCGTCTACGAGGGGTCGTACCAGCCACTGCGCGGGGTGCGGATGAGCGAGGCGTACGCGTCGACGCTGCACATCACGTTCGACGTGCGGGGCGGGCTGCTGGTCAGGCAGATCCACCACTGGTCGACGATCCTGTTCATGGCGGCGATCGTCGTCCATCTGCTGCGCAACTTCTTCACCGGCGCGTTCCGCAAGCCCCGCGAGCTGAACTGGCTGATCGGGATCACCTTGTTCATGCTCGTCATGGTGAACGGGCTGTTCGGCTATTCGCTGCCCGACGACCTGCTCTCCGGCACCGGCATCCGGATCCTGGAGGGCGTGATCCTCGCGATCCCAGTGGTCGGCTCGTACGTGCTGATGTTCCTGTTCGGCGGGGAGTTCCCGGGCGACCTGATCATCCCGCGGCTGTACGTCATCCACATCCTGTTGATACCGGGGATCCTGCTCGCCCTCATCCCGTTGCACGCCGTGGTGCTGACCTGGCGGCAGACGCACACGCAGTTCCCTGGGAAGGGCAGCACCAACAGGACGGTCCAGGGCGGCCCGTTCTTCCCGATTTTCATCGCGAAGACCACGGCGTTCTTCCTGTGGGTCTTCGGCGTGACGGTGCTGCTGGCGACGTTCTTCCAGATCAACCCGGTCTGGTTGTTCGGCCCGTACGACCCGGGCGCGATCAGCTCGGGCTCCCAGCCGGACTGGTACATGGGCTGGCTGGAGGGCTCCCTGCGGATCATGCCCTCGTGGGAGATCACCGCATGGGGCTACACGCTGCCGATGAGCGTGATCGTGCCCGCCCTGGTCGTGCCGGGCGTCCTGTTCACCGGGCTGGCGGTCTACCCCTTCCTGGAACGCTGGGTGACCGGCGACCATGAGATCCACCACCTGCTCGACCGGCCGCGCGACGTGCCCGCCCGCACCGGGATCGGCATCGCCGGCGTGATCTTCTACGGCGGGTTGTGGGCGGCCGGCGGCAACGACGTGATCGCGGAGCGGTTCGAGATCCCACTGTTCTGGACGACGTGGTTCTTCCGCGGGCTGGTGATCCTGGGACCGGTGCTGGGCTACGTCATCGCGTACCGCATCTGCTTGGGCCTGCAGCGCCGCGACCGGGCCCTGGTGGAGCACGGCCTGGAGACCGGCGTCATCCGGCAGCGGCCGAGCGGCGAGTACATCGAGGTCGAACGCACTCTGCCCGCCGAGGTCGTCGGTGCGATCACCGATCCCCGGCCGCGGCCCGCCCTGCCGCTGGGACGGCCAGAACGCGAGGGCGTCGAGGCACCCGAGCTCCGGGGCCGCCTCGGCAAGGTCCGTGCGGCCCTCAACCGGCACTTCATGGCCGATCTCGCCGAGCCTCCCACCGCGCCGAACGGCCACGACGGCGAGCACCCGGACGGCGAACACCCGGACGGCGAACGCGCTCCTGCCGAGCACAAAGCACTGGAGCCCTGACACAACGCTTAATACGCACCAAAGCCCCAATAAGGCTCAATCAGCGCTCAACCCCGCACCGCGAGCGCGCGACCGGGTCGTGAAGCAAGCCGAAGGCGAGGCTTCACGAGAGATCGCGAAGCGATGTCGCGCTCCCTCCCGCTACACCCCCCGCCCAGCCACCCTTTCAACGGACAAGCTCCGCTTGGCGGCGGCTTTGCGGTTCGGTGGCCGCGCCCCCAGGGCGCGGCCACCGAGGCCGCGAAGCCATCAAACAGAGCGTCGGTAGAGGTGGAACTTCTCCTCGCCGATGCGCTCGCGCATCGCCGGGTCGTCCACGCCCTGGCCCTCGTCCGTCGCGCCGCAGAGAACGGCGACCTTGCCGATGTGCTGGTTGGTCTGCACCGCACGGGTGGCCTCACCGGCACCGTCGAGCGGGAAGACCGTCGACAGCGTCGGGTGGACCATGCCGAGGCTGATCAGCCGGTTGACCTCGACGGCCTCGTGGTAGTTGAAGCCGTGCGAGCCGATGATGCTCTTGAGGCGCATCCACAGGAAGCGGTTGTCGTACTCGTGCTTGTACCCCGTGGACGAGCCGCACGTGACGATCTTGCCGCCGCGCTTGGCGACGTAGACCGAGGCGCCGAAGGTCTCGCGGCCCAGGTACTCGAAGACGATGCCCGGGTCCTCGCCGACCAGGCCGCGGATGGCCTCACCGAGGACACGGCCGGCCTTGGGGTGCCGCAGGCCCTGCTCCCCGAGGTTCAGCTCGTTGCGGTTGATGACGTGGTCACAGCCCTGCGACCGGACGATCTTGGCCTTCTCCTCGGAGGAGACGACCGCGACCGGGATGCCGCCGCCGTTCTTCACCAGCTGGGTGGCGAACGAGCCGAGGCCGCCGGTGGCACCCCAGATCAGCACGACGTCGCCCTGCTTCATCCGGGCGCCGTGCGTGCCGACCAGCATGCGGTACGCGGTGGCCGCGCACAGCGTGGTGGAGGCCGACTCCTCCCAGGTCAGATGGCGCGGCTTGCGGATGAGCTGGTTGGCCTTGGCGATGCAGTACTCGCCGAGCGAGCCGAAGTTGGTCTCGAACCCCCAGGCCAGCTGGGTCTCGCTCATCATGCCGTCGTCGTAGGAGCCATGGTCCTCCTCGTCCACGTACGACGGCGAGAGGACGACGCGGTCGCCGGCCTTCCAGCTCTTCACACCGCTGCCGGTGCGGACGATCACGCCCGAGCCGTCCGAGCCGAGGATGTGGTACGGGAGGTCGTGCCGCGCCCCGTGCCAGCCCTGGCGGCCGAACTTCTCCAGGAACGCGAACGTCGGCACCGGTTCGAAGATCGCCGACCAGACCGTGTTGAAGTTGATCGCGGCCGACATGACCGCCACCACGACCTCGTCCGGGGCGAGCTCGGGCATGTCGACCTCGCCGACGTGCAGGGAGCGGCGCACGTCCTTGTCGATCTGCCCCTCAAAGATGCCCACCTCGTTTTTGAGGGTGAAGGCGGCGCGGAAACGGGTGGGCAGTTCGCAGTCCAGCAGCTCCTTCTCGGACGCGCCGGACCGTACGGCTTCGAGCAGGGGGTCGGACATCGATCTCCTCCGTTGAGGCGGGGGTCGGGGAAGGGGCCCGGGTCAGGGCGCCTGAATGTCGGACACGGAGAGACCGGCCTCGTACGCGCCCCCGGCCTCCGATACGTCCCGTGACGCGCGTGCGTCGCGCACGCCGTTCACACCGTTCACGCCGTTGAGCTCGGACCGGGTGCCCTTCACCCCGTTGCGGGCGTCGACCGCCTCATCGCGGGCGTTGTTCGTCCCGTTGAGGGGGTCGTTCGTCCCGCTGCGGGCGTCGTTCGCCCGGATGCGGGCGGCGGCGGGCCGGTCTTCGTTCGCGGCGAGCAGTTCCTCCAGGTGGGCGGCCAGGGCCTCCACACCGGGCGGGTCGAGCAGGTTCAGGTGGTGAGCTCCGGGAATCGTGACCTTTTCCAGGGCAGCGCAGAGCTCACCGAAACCGTTCATCCCATCGAGCACGTACCGCGCGTCCTGGACGGCCCACGGGGTCTCCTCCGGGGCGTAGTAAAGGATCACGCGGCCGTCGTACGGCTGCGGCTCGTAGGCCTCCAGCGATCGGGTGTCCTGGTGCGAGGTCAGCTGGTGGTGCAGCGCCGCCGGCGGGATCAGGTCGGCCAGGGCCGCCGCCCGCTCCATGACCAGCGCGAACTGCGCTTCCTCGGCAAGCCCGGACAGTTCCTCGTAGGTGAGGTTCACCTCCAGGTCGTAGGTCTCGTTGATGTAGTCGGTGAACGCGGCGAACCGGCGGGCCAGGGTGTCCGACTCGTCCTCGACCGGCAGCGGCAGGCCGGCGTCGAACAGCGCGACGAACTCGACCTCGCGACCGGCGGCGACGAGCTGCCGGGCGGTCTCGTACGCCAGCACGCCGCCGAACGACCAGCCGCCGAGCCGGAAGGCGCCCTCGGGCTGGGCCACCAGCAGGTGCTCGACGTAGCGCGCGGCCCGTTCCTCCACCGGGGGCGCGTCGTCGAACCGCTCCAGCCCGTACACCGGCTGGTCCGGTCCGAGCAGGTCGATCAGCTGCCGATAGCAAGCCGTGGTGCCGCCCGCCGGGTGCGCGATGAAGACCGGACGGCGGGTGCCCGCAGTCTTGAGCGGCCGGACGGTCTGCCGCGCGGCCTCCTCGTCGGCGGCGCGCAGGTATTCGGCGATGTGCTCGGCGGTCGGCGTCGCGAACAGCTCACCTCGCGTGACCTCACTGCTTTCCCCGACCAACCGACCCCGTCCGACCTCCTCGGCCAGCTCCGCCGCCACCTGCGCGACGACCTCGTCGGCCTGCCGTTCGGTGCCGCCCAGGTCGGCGAAGAAGTCGGCGGTGACGCCGACCCGGTCGAGCCCGAGGACGTCCTCGATGATCCGTACGGCCAGGCGCTCGGCGGCGTCGCGGGCCATGACGTAGCCGGCCTCGGCGTTGGAGACGGCGCTCACGCCCGAGGTGGGCGCGGGCGCGCCTGCGAGCCCGAGCTCCTCGGCGGCCCACTCCTCGAACACGTTGACGCTGGCGCCCTTGAGCAGGACCGCCGCCGGGACGGTGAGGCCGAGGTCGTGTTCGACACCGCTCTTGATCCGGACCGCCACGAGCGAGTCCAGCCCGAGGTCGGTGAGCGGGATCGACGGGTCGAGCCGTTCGGCGTCGAAGCCGAGGACGGTCGCGATGCGCCAGCGCACCTGTGCGGCGATGCGCTCCCGCGCGGCGGCTGGGTCCAGTTCCTTGACCGCGTCGATGCCCGGCCAGTCGCCCCCCTCCGCCGTGCCCTCGCCGTCGGCGGCCGCGGCGGTGAGCGCGGCGAAGTACGGCATGTTCTTGATCTCGGGGAACAGGCCCACGGCGGCGGCCGGGTCGAACCGCAGTACACCCGTCGCGGCACGGCCGCCGGCCAGCAGCGCCTCCAGCGCCTCGGCGCCCTCGTCCGGGCTGATCGGCTCGATCACCGCGACCTTGAGATCGGTGGCCCCGCCGACCTGCGACCAGGTGCCCCAGTTGATCGTGGTGCCGGGGCGGCCGCAGGCGCGGCGGTAGGCGACGAGCGCGTCGATCGCGGCGTTGGCGGCGGCGTAGGCGGCCTGGCCGGGTGAGCCGAGCAGAGCCGCGGCCGATGAGTGCATCACGAACCAGTCGAGTTCGTCGAGATCCCAGGTCGCCTGGCTCAGCAGCCGGGCACCTTCGACCTTCGCCGTCCAGACCCGGTGCAGGTCCTCGCGGCCGAGGTCGACGATCAGGCGGTCGTCGATGGCACCCGCGCCGTGCACGATGCCGTGCAGCTTCTTGCCGCCCTCCTGGGCGACCTGGACGAGCCGTTCGGCGATACCGGGCGCGGCGATGTCACCGAGGACGACACCGACGTCGACGCCGCCCTCGCGAAGTTTGGCGATGACCTTCTCGGCGTCGGCGTTCGGCCCAGACCGGCCGGAGAGCACGATCCGCCCGGCGCCGCGTTCGGCCAGCAGGCGCGCGGTCACAAGACCGATGCCGCCATAGCCGCCGGTGACGATGTACGAGCTGCCGCGCCGCACGATCCGCCGCGCTTTGCGGCCCGTCCCTGCAGCGGTGGTGAGAGTGGCCTGGTCGAGGCGCGCGACATACCGGACACCGCCGCGGTAGGCGACCTCACGGGCCGCGTCATCGGCGAGGAGTTCTCCGACCAGGTCACCCGGGCGGTCGACGTCGACGAGGGTCGTGCGGAGCACGGTCCGTTCGAAGCCCAGCACCCGGACGATCGCCCTGATGAAGCCCTGGGCGGGCTCGCCCGCCTCGCCCTCGCGCACGGGCAGGGCGTTGCGGGTGGCGATCCAAAGGCGCGTCCCGTCGGGGAGCGCGTTGGCGACGTCGGTGACCGCGAGGACGAGTTCCTCGTCCACGAGATCGGCGGAGGGGACCATGACCACGCCGGTCGGCGGTTCTCCGGCCGCCGTGACCGCTGCCGCCGCCACGCTCTCGGCGGCGGCCGAGACCTCGGCGATCGGGTCGGTGGCGAGAACGCGGCGGATGACGCGGTGGCCGCGCGCGTCAAGGTCGGCCGCGACAGCGACGGCGAGTGCGTCGTCCGCCTCGGCCAGCAGAAGCCAGGTGCCGGTGCCCTCGGGATGGACAGGCTCGGGAACGCCGGTCTCGTCCCAGACGACCTCGACGAGCTTGTCCGCCAGCGGAACGGGCAGGTCGGGACGTTCCACACGGCGCAGGACGACGCCGGTGACGTCCGCGAGCACCTCGCCGTCGGGGCCGACGAGCTGGAACGCGCCGACCGTCTCTTCGTCGTCCCGGACGATCTCGGCGCGGACGTGCCCGCCCCGGTGCGTCGGCCCGTACACCCGCAGGCTGCCCACCGTCTCGGCCAGCCAGACCCCGTCGCCCGCTTCTGCGGAGAGCACGGACAGGGCCCGGTCGAGGACCTCTGGATGGAAGCGGTAATGCCTGCTGCCGCGTTCGGCCGCCGCGACCTCGGTGGCGGCGCCCGCCAGCGGCACGGCCGGGCCGAGGTGGTCGTCGCCGACGTCGGCGCTGGCCAGCCGGACCCAGGTGCCGGCGGGTGTCAGTGCGTGGATCTCGACCCGCTGTTCCGTCTCGGTGAAGGTCGTGGTGACGGTGGTCTGCTCGGCGAGCGCGAGCGGCCGCTCTATCCACAGGCTGTTGACACGCACGGCGTCGGTGCCGAACGCCTGGGCTCCGGCGGCAAGGGCCATTTCGGCGAACGCGGCGACCGGCAGTGTGACCAGGCCATGGATCCGCGTTCCAGCGACCCACGGCTGGGCGGCCGTGCCGACGTCGGCGCGCCAGGC
Source organism: Actinomadura sp. 6N118 (assembly GCF_044326415.1). Taxonomy (NCBI): domain Bacteria; kingdom Bacillati; phylum Actinomycetota; class Actinomycetes; order Streptosporangiales; family Thermomonosporaceae; genus Actinomadura; species Actinomadura sp. 6N118. Next base: position 300,910 of record NZ_JBIRAZ010000010.1, read on the forward strand.
GTGCCGGTCCTCGCCGGGCAACTCGACGTGCGCGCCGAGCAGCGGGTGCTCGTCACGGCCGCCCCTGCCGCGCTTGGACGTGTCGATCCAGTGGCGTTCGTGCCGCCATGGCGACGACGGCACATCGATCACCGAGCCGCCGGTCGGCGCGCCGACCGGAAGGCCGTTGGCGGCGAGGAGCGCGAGCTGGGAGTGGAACGTCAGGACGTCGTCGGTCTCCTGGCCCTTCCGCGCCCGCTTGAGCGTGTGGGTGACCAGGGCCCCGGTGCCGTCCAGGGTCTCGCCGACCGCGTGGGACAGGATCGGATGCGCGTTGAGCTCGATGAACGTGCGGAACCCGTCCTCGGACGCCGCCGCGACCGCGTCCGTGAGCCGGACGGGGTTGCGCAGGTTGCGGGCCCAGTAGCCGGCGTCGAGCCGGGCGTCCTGCCGGGCGTCCTCGGCATCGATCTCGGCGTCGATGAAGGTTCGTGGGTCGTCGAGGGCGGTCGTGTAGAGCCGGATGCCCTCGGCGAACGGGATACCGCGTTCCGTACCGACGTCCGTGAGGAGTTCGCGCAGGTCGTCGAGCAGCGGGTCGACCTGGGGCGAATGGCCCGCGCCCTCGGCCTGGACCATGCGGGCGAGACGGCCCTCGGCTTCGGCCCGTTCCACGATGGTGGCGATCTGGTCGGCGTTCCCGGTCACCACGGTCTGCCTGGGCGACGAGTGCACCGCCGCGTACACCTCGGGGAGGTCGTGGCCGAGACGGGCGACCTCTTCGGCGGACGCGCCCAGCACGGCCATCGCGCCGCCGCCGACGATCCGGGTGAGCAGGCGGGACCGGCGGCAGATCACCTTGACGGCGTCCTCAAGGGTGATCGCGCCGGCGACCACCGCCGCCGCGATCTCGCCCATCGAGTGACCGATCACCGCCCCCGGCGTGACGCCGTACGACGTCCACATCCGGGCCAGCCCGATCTGGATCGCGAACAGCACGGGCATCGTCGTGGTGACGTCGGTGGGCTTCTCCCCGGATTCGAGCAGCGACCAGAGCTCGGGGCCGCCCTCCTCCGCGAAGAGCGTGTCGAGGTCGTCGATGGCCTCGGCGAACGCGGGCTCCTCTTCCAGGAGGCGCTGCGCCATACCGGCCCGCTGCGCCCCGTACCCGGAGAAGACCCACACCGGCCTGCCCGGCATCCCGAGGGCGGTACCGGAGACGACGCCGGGATGCGGGCGGCCCTCGGCCAGCGCCGTGAGCCCGTCCAGAAGCCCGGCGCGATCGCGGGCCGACACCGCCGCGCGGACACGGCCACGGCCGTTCCGGCGGTACAGGGTCTGGGCGACGTCCGCCAGAGCGACGTCCTCGTGCGCCTCCAGCCATCCGGCCAGGACGGCGGCGTGGTCACGGATCCGGTCGTCGGCGGTGTCCGACAAGGTGAACGTGTGCAGGGAACCGGGCACGACCGTTGACTCCCGGGCCGGACCGGCCAAGGCAGGGGCGGCTTCGAGGATCACGTGCGCGTTCGTGCCGCCGAAGCCGAACCCCGAGACCCCGGCGCGCGGCGGGCGGCCCCGGTCTGGCCACGGCGTCTCCTCCGCCACCACCGCGAGCCGCAGCTCGTCGAACGGGATGTGCGGATTCGGCTCCTTGTAGTGGTTGGAGGCCGGGATCGTGCCGTGGTGCAGGGCCAGCACGGTCTTGATGAGCCCGGCGATGCCCGCCGCGGACTCCATGTGGCCGAGGTTGGACTTGACCGAGCCGAGGAGCAGCGGCGCGCCGGCGTCGCGGCCCACGCCCAGCACCTCGCCGACCGCCTTGGCCTCGATGGGGTCGCCGAGGAACGTGCCGGTCCCGTGCGCCTCGACGTAGTCGACCTCGCGGGTGTCGATGCCGGCCGCCGCGTACACGTCCCGGAGCAGCGCCCGCTGTGCGTCGGAGTTGGGCGCGACGAGCCCGTTGGAACGACCGTCGGAGTTGACGCCCGAACCTCTGACCACCGCCAGCACACGGTCACCGTCGCGGACGGCGTCGGACAGGCGCTTGAGGACGACGGCGCCGCAGCCCTCGGCGCGGACCATGCCGTCGGCCGAGGCGTCGAAGGCCTTGCAGTGGCCGTCCGCCGCCGTGCCGCCCGCCAGGTCGAACGTCATAGTGACGGTCGGCGACAGCAGGATGTTGACGCCGCCGGCGAGCGCGACATCGGCCTCGCCGTTGCGCAGCGCCTGGACGGCGAGATGCGTGGAGACCAGCGACGACGAGCACGCGGTGTCGACGATCATGCTGGGGCCGCGCAGGTCGAGCAGGTAGGACAGCCGGTTGGCGATGATGCTGAGCGCGGCGCCGGTGGCCGTGAACGGTTCGAGCGAGGCGAGGTCGGACGCGGTGAACGCGGCGTACTCCGGCGCCGAGACGCCGACGAACACGCCCGTACGGCTGCCGCGGAGCGCCGCGGGCCCGATGCCCGCGTGCTCGAACGCCTCCCACGCGACCTCCAGGACGAGGCGCTGCTGGGGGTCCATGACGGCGGCCTCGCGCGGGGTGATGCCGAAGAACTGCGCGTCGAACCCGGCGATGTCGTCCAGGAAGCCGCCAAGGCGGGTGGTCTTGTCCAGCAGGTCGCCGACCTCGGGCGAACCGTCGTCGAACGCGTCCCAGCGCCCCTCGGGCACCTCACGGATCGCGTCGCCGCGACCGGTGAGGAAGCGCCAGTAGTCGCCGGGCCCGTTGAGATCACTTTCGCCGCCGGGGAACCGGCAGCCGACGCCGATGACGGCGATGGGCTCGTCGTCGCGCCGGACGGTGGCCGCGGCGACGGGCGCCGGTTCGGCGCCACCGGCGAGCGCGACCGACAACTTGTTGATCGTGGGGTGTTCCCAGACGAGCGTGGCCGGGAGCGCACGGCCGAGAATCTGCTCGAGCTCACCGGCGATGGCCACGGCGTCCCGGGACGCGAGACCGAACTCTTCGAGTGGGCGGTCGGGGTCGATTTCTTCGGCGGGGATCCGGGAGCGACGCGCGATCTGGTCGATCAGATACCGACGAATCGAATCCTCACTGATCCGCGTCTCGTCCTGCGCGGCTCCGGAACGATCGGTCGTTTGCATACGTGCGGTTCCCCCAACTGAACCTGGGATCGTTCGAAGCGAGGGGGCCCACTTTGTCCTACGGTGACCGTCTCACGATGCGCACCCAGACCACTTTTCTCACTGGTGACTTGTCACGGCGATGACAAGACTCACTGGTAACCAATGTGGCCTGATGGGATAGTTGGGACCTTCTCGACCAACAGGCGGGTCAGGGTGACCACGTGCCAACGAATTGTAACTATATTCACTCACGCATATGGGGGGAAGCGGCGATTCTCCCGGTGAGGACAACAGCCGCGTGACGCATTGACCCGGGGCCGGTACAGATGGGCGCTGGCGGTCGTGGCCGTCAGCGCATTCATGATCACCATGGACAACACGGTGGTCGCGAACGCGCTGCCCACGATGATGCGCGACCTGGGCATGTCCAACTCCGCCAAGGACTGGGTCGCCACCGGCTACATCCTCATGTTCTCCTGCCTGATGATCGCGGGCGGGCGCCTCACCGACGTCTACGGCTGCCGCCTCACGTTCACCTCGGGCATGGTCATCTTCACCGCGTCGTCCGCCGTCTGCGGCCTGGCCGGCGACGAGGCGATCCTGATCCTGGGGCGCATCGTCCAGGGCGCCGGCGCCGCACTCGCCCTGCCCGCGACCCTGGTCATGGTCACGGTCGGCCGCACGGACAAACAACGCTCGATCGGCACGATCGTCTGGGTGGGCGCGGCCTCCGGAGCCACCGCCCTGGGCCCCGCCATCGGCGGCTTCATCGTCCAGCAGTGGCACTGGGGCTGGATCTTCCTGATCAACATCGTGCCCGGCATCCTCGTCATCCTCCTGGGCCTCGTCGTCCTGACCTCCAAGGGTGAGAACAAGAACGCCCGCGTCGACCTGCCGGGCGTCCTCATCTCCGCCACCATGCTCTTCGCGCTCGCGTACGGCCTGGAGACCGGACGCAAGCACGGCTGGACCGACCCCTCCGTCCTGAGCGTCTTCGCCCTGGCGGCCATCGCCCTGGCCTGCTTCGTGGTCGTCGAGACGTGGGCACCCGACCCGATGATGAACCTGCGCTTCTTCCGCAACCGGGTCTTCGTCGGCGGGCTGCTCTCCCAGATGCTCTGGGGCATCGGCTTCAACGGCATGATCTTCTACTCGGCCACGTTCCTGCAGCGCTACCTGGACTTCTCGCCGCCCCAAGCAGGCCTGGTCATGATGCCCCCGGCCATCGCCATCATGGTCCTGACCCCGCTCGGCTTCTGGCTCGCCGCCAAGCTCGGCCCCCGCCCCATCATCGGCGGCGGCATGGCCGCCATGGCCGCCGGCATGGTCATGTTCTCCGCCCTCCACCGCGGCGACGGCTTCGCCGACCTCATGCCCGGCGTGATGATCGTCGGCATCGGCTCCGCCCTCTGCATGCCCCTGGCCATGTACGTCCTCAAGTCCGTCCCCGAAGACCAGGCCGGCGTCGCCAGCGGCATCCTCAACGTCATCCGCGAGGTCTCCGGCGCCTTCGGCATCGCCATCGTCGGCCTCCTCATCCACGAGGTCCCCCCGGAGAACGCCAGCACGCAAAGCCTCGAAGCGTTCCGCAACGGCACCTCCAACGGCCTCATCCTCGGCGCCACCCTCGTACTGATCGGCGGCCTGATCAGCGGCCTGACACTCCCCAGCAAGCGCGGCTGGCTGGGCCCGAAGCACGGCAAGCAGTCCCACCGCATCCCCTACCCCGAGCCAGCAGACCCCCGCGCCACCACCCCAGACCCGATCCCCGTCCTCCAAGCGAACGCCTCCAACGGCCACGAAGACCGGCTCCCGGTGGCCCCCCTCGCCCCACCCATAGAGCTCCCACAACCCAAGCCCGAGGCGACGCCACAAGCCGAACCAGAGCCGCACACCGAGCCAGCACGAGCCGAGCCTCTGCTCCAGACGGCCCAGCCGACATCGCATGAAGAGCCAACGTGGCAGGCCGACGCCGCGCCACTAACTAAGCCCGTACCGTGGACCGAGCTAGAACCCCAAGCCGAGCCAGCGTGGCGCGCCGAGGCCACGCCACCAGCCCAATCACAACCGCAGGCCGAGTCAGAACCCCAAAACGAACCAACACCACACGCCGAGCCAGAGCTGCAGGCCGAAACAGTCCTGCAGGCGGAACCACCGTGGCAGGCCAGACCAGAGCCGTCGGCCGAGCCGGAGCCGCACGATGAGCTAGCGCGAGCCGAGCCTCTGCAGGAAGCCGCGCCAATCCAGACGGCCCAGCCGACATCGCATGAAGAGCCAACGTGGCAAGCCGACGCTGCGCCGCTAGCTCAGCCAGAGCCGTGGACCGAGCTAGAACCCCAAGCCGAGCCAGCCCAGGCAGTCGAGCCAACGCTCCAAGCCGAGCCAACGTGGCGAGACGAGGCCACGCCGCCGGCCGAACCAGAGCCCCAAAGCGAGCCAGCACCACACGCCGAGTCGGAGCCATGGGTAGAGCCAGCGTGGTGGAACGAGGCGCCGCCAGCCACGCCAGAGCTAGAGCTAGAGCCACAGGGCGAGCCAGCACCCCAAAACGAGCCAGCAATGCACGCTGAGCCGCAGGCCGAACCAGTTCAGAGGGTCGAGCCAGTCCGGCAAGACGAGCCGGTGCTCCAAGCCGAGCCAGCGTGGCGAGGCAAGGCCACGGCGCCAGCCGAGCCAGAGCCAGCACTACATGCCGAGCCGGAACCGCAGACTGAATCAGTCTTGCAAGACGAGCCAGCACTGCAGACCGAGCCAACGTGGCGGTCCGAGCCAGAGCCGGCGGCCGAGCCCGAGCTGTGGGCCGAGCCAGTGCTTCAGGGTGAGCCAGCAACGTACGCTGAGCCGCAGGCCGAACCAGCCCAGAGGGTCGAGCCAGTCCGGCAAGACGAGCCGGTGCTCCAAGTCCAGCCAACATGGCATGACGAGGACGCGGCGCCCGCCGAACCAGAACGCCAAGGCAAACCAGCACAGCAAGCTGAGCCGGTGCTCCAGGCCGAGCTAACGAGGCTGGCTGAGCCAGCACCGGGCGTCGAGCCGCGACTAGGGGCCGAGCCAGAGCCGTGGGCCGTCACCGCAGCTGAGCAGCCCGTGGCCGAGCCGACGCTGCAGGCCGGACCAACGGAGCTGGCTGAGCCGACGTGGCGAAATGAGCCGGTGCTGCAAGCCGAGGCAACGTGGCGAGGCGAGGCCACGGCGCCAGCCGAGCCAGAGCCAGCACTCCATGCCGAGGCGGAACCGCAGACCGAACCAGTCCTGCGAGACGAGCCAGCGCTGCAGACTGAGCCAGAGCAGCCGCGTTATCCGGCTACGCCTCGGTATCCGGCCAAGCCGCGGTATTCGGCGCGTCAGGTGGTTGTCGGCGATCATCTGGCGGGTTCTGGTGACGTGTGGCCGCCGCCACCGCCGGAGGGCTGGTACCAGCCTTACGTGCCCGGCGACGCGGTTGAGCCCGAGGACGGCGAACGGCCTCGGGGGGATGCCTGGTGACAGCGTTGGGAGGGGCGTCATGGGCCGCCGTATTGTGATCTTCGCCGCCGGGTCGCGGGGGGACATTCAGCCGTGCGTGGCGCTCGGGCAGGCCTTGGCCGCTGGCGGCGACCAGGTACGGCTGGTCGCGAGCAACCGGTATGCGAGGCTCGCGTTCTCTGCTGGGCTGGAGCTCGCGCCGCTGACCGCTGATCCGGCGGAGATCCTCGAATCGGATGCCGGTCAGGAGCTGCTCGCGGGGGGACGTAACCCGGTGAAGTTCCTCGGGGGGTTCCGGCGGATTCTGGGGCCCATGGCCGAACGGCTGCTCTCGGAATGCCTGGATGCATGTAAGGACGCAGATATCGTTCTGGGGCCGACTTTGGGGTTTCTGCCCCAGCACATCGGCGAGCATCTCGGCGTTCCGTGGGCGTTCATCCACTTCCAGCCGAGCCAGCCGACCCGGGCTTTTCCGCATCCGTTCGTGCCGCAGGCGAGATTGCTCGGCGCATGGGCGAACAAGGCCAGTTTCCTGGCCGTCGACCAGATCGCGTGGCAGTTGTCGCGGCCATTCATCAACCCGTGGCGCCGAAATGAGTTGCGCCTGTCGCCGCTTTCGCTACGCGGCCCCATGCACAAAGTGCGCGATGAACGCAGGCCCGTGCTGGCCTGTTTCAGTCCTGCCGTTGTTCCGAGGCCGGCTGATTGGCCTTCGTACGTTCATGTGACCGGTTATTGGTTCCTTGAGGAGCCCGAATGGCAGCCGCCGGGTGAGCTGGCGGACTTCCTCGCGTCCGGTCCGGCACCCGTCTATGTGGGCTTCGGCAGCATGGTGCCGAAGGACTCCGAGATGACCGGCAGGATCGTCCGGACGGCGCTGCGCCTGGCGGGAGTCCGCGGCATCGTCCAAGGCGACCCGGCCACGTCGGACGACGACATCCTCGCGGTCGACGACGTGCCGCACTCGTGGCTGTTCCCGCGGATGGCGGCCGTTGTGCACCACGGTGGTGCGGGCACGACGGCGGCGGGCCTGCGGGCCGGTGTGCCGACGGTCGTCACCCCGTTCTTCGGTGACCAGCCGTTCTGGGGAGAACGCGTCGCGGCGCTGGGCGCGGGCCCGGAGCCGGTGCCCTTCTCCTCGCTCACCGTCCCCCGGCTGGCCGCCGCGATCCGGGCCGCTCGTTCCCAGGACATCGCCTCCCGGGCCGCCGACCTGGGCCTCCGGATCAAGGCCGAGAACGGTGTCGCCGAGGCGTGTGCCCTGCTGGACTCCCTCTAGCGGCGCTTGGCCCCGAGGGCCTTCATCATCAGCGGCCAGGCGGTGTGCATCTCGCGCTTCCAGTACGGCCAGCTGTGCCGGCCGTTGCCGTAGATGTGCGCGGTGACGGGCACGCGGAGTTGCCTGGCGCGCTGGACGAACTCCTTGGCCGTCGGGCCGATCGCCCGCTCGCTGATCAGGCCGATGTCCCAGGGAGCCGTGTTGGGGTTGTCGAACGGACCGGGCTTCCCGGTCGTCCCGGCCGACACGTAGAAGCGGGTCGAGCGCATGCGCGGCAGCAGCTTGATCGGGTCGTGCGCGTCCCAGTTGGCCTGGTCGAGGATCGGACGGCCCCAGATGGCGTACGGGTCGACGCCGTTGCCGCTGTTGGTGTACATCAGCAGCGCGGGGATGCCCGGCGAGCTCATGGAGAGGACCCCGCTGAAGCACGCCGCGTAGCGGAACATGCCGGGAGCCCTGCCGGGGTAGGTGCACGCGCCCTGAGCTCCGGAGGAGATGCCCATCGCAGCCCGCGAACCACCCGCGTGGTAGTTGCGTTCGACCAGCTGGCGCACCTCGCGGAGGTGGAAGTCCTCCCACTTCGGGCGGCCGCCCTTGCCGTAGTTGTACCAGTTGGTGTACGAGCCGTTCGCACCCTCAGGCATGACGACCATGACGCCCCACTTGCGGGACAGCTTCTGGATGTCGGTGCTCCGGGTCCACGACTTCCAGTTGTCACGACCGCCGTGGTAGGCGTAGACGGTCGGCCAGCTCTGCCGGGACTTGAGCTTCCAGCCCTTGGGCAGCAGCACGCGTACGTTCTGCTTGCGCCCGAGTGACGGCGACTGCACAGTGAAGTCGAACGCGGTCTTGCCCTTGTTCAGCCACTTGTACCCAGTGATGCGAGCACCGCTGTCCGCCTTCCTGAAAGCGGCGGCCTCTGCGGGAGCGGCCACGCCCATGGGCAGAACGGTCGCACCGACGACGGCGGCCGCGGACACGGCCATCGCCTTCCGGGCGCCACGGCGACGTGACTCAGTAGGCATCGTTGTCCTCCACTGTCCTCCAGCGCCACCCCGAACCACCTGGATTGGGAACTATCTCACGTCTGGTGCGGGTGGTGCGCATGGGTCTTGGTTGTGGCTGCCCGTTCGCCCACGGAGTCCAAGGGGTCTGCGGATCGGTGGCGGAGGGCGGCATGGATGGGTCCGCCGAGGTCGGCGGGTAGGTCGGGATCCCCGGCGCGCTGCCGGGGCCCTCAGAGCTTGAGGAGAATTGTTGCGAGACCGTGTTCGGCGGGGCCGCGCGCTGGAACGTGATGTTCGGTAGAGCGGCCTCTTGGTAGTCAGCGAACGCAGGTGAGGCCGATGCTCCGTTCGAGCGGGGCGGCGGCGGACCCGGAGCCGGAGCAGGCGCAGGAGCCGGGGTGTGCGCAGGAGTTGGGGCATGCGCAGGAGCCGGGGCGGGCTGTTCCCAGCGCATCGCGTACGGGTACGGCTGCTCGTCGGGGAGACGCGGCGGCGCGACGTTGACTGCGGCGCCCGGCAGTTCGTCGCGTTCGCGAAGGTCCATCTTGGCGTGCAGGCCGGCCAGCGCGGGGGGGAGCCACCAGTTGGCCCCGCCCATGAACCGCATTGTGGCCGGAACGAGCAGCGACCGCACCAGTGCGGCGTCCACGACCACCGCCACGAACATGCCGACGCCGATGAGCTTCACGACCGTGAGGCCCGCCATGCTGAACGCGCCGATCACGATGAGGAAGAGCAGCGCGGCGCTGGTGATGATCCCGCCCGTCTGCTGCATGCCGACCGCGACCGCGGCTCGGTTGTCGTGCGTCTTGTCCCACTCCTCGCGGATCCGGCTGAGCAGGAAGACCTCGTAGTCCATCGACAACCCGAACACGACCGCCAGAATGAGGATCATGCTGGTGGCCTCGACGCTGCCGGTGGGGGTGAAGTCCAGCAGCCCGGCGAGATGCCCGTACTGGAAACCCCACACGATCACGCCGAACGAGGCGCCGATGGACAGCACGTTCATGACGATCGCCTTCAGCGGCAGCACGACCGAGCCGAAGAACATGAACAGCAGCAGGAACGTGGTGAGGCAGACGAGCGCGGCCATCTTCGGCAGGCTGCGCATCAGGGCGTCCATGAGATCCATCTGCGCGGCGGTGCTCCCGCCGATGTCGATGTGCATGGGGAAGCCGTTCTTGGACAGGGTCATCGCCCGCATCTCGGTGACGAGATCCAGCGCCCGCTGGTCCAGCGGTTCGTACTTGTGCGTGACGGAGATCCGCACGCCGCCGTACGAGCCGGAGTAACCGGTGAACTTGGCCTGCGTCACGCCCTGCATCTCACTGAGCCGCGTGCGGAACTCCTCCAGGTAGGGCGGGATGTTGTCGCCGCTGCGCACCGGCTTCCAGTCGCGCGGGATGAGGTCGCCGGACACGACGACGTCGATCGGCTCGGCGGACCCGTTCGGGAACTCCCCCTTGACGAGCTCCACGACGGCGCGGGTCGGGCTGTCCTTGGGCAGCACACGCGCGTCCACACTGCCGAACTGGACGTTCAGGAACGGCCCGAAGAGCACGGCAAGGATGACCAGCGTCACCGCGAAGTAGGGCAGCGGGCGCTTCATGACGCTGTGCCCAAGGCGGTACCAGAACCCGCTGTCGGGATCACGCCGGGCGCGCTTGGACGTGTGGCGGCGCCAAGGCATCCGCCCGGCCTCCACACGCGTGCCCAGCAGCGCCAGCAAGGTAGGAAGCAGCACGACCGCGCCGAAGACCGCGACGAGGACGGTCGCGATCCCCGCCAGGCCGATCGTCCGCAGGAACATCTGCGGGAAGACCAGCAGGCCGCCCAGCGCGGCCGACACGGTGATGCCGGAGACCGCGATGGTGCGCCCGGCGGTGGCCATGGTGCGGGCCAGCGCCGCCTGCTGCACGGGTCGCAGCGCCCGGCGGTACGCCTTCTTCTCCGCCTTGCGCTGCCGCCGGTCGGGGGCACGTTTCCAGGGCTTCCCGGGTTCGATGCCACTCGCCCGCATGCCGCGTTCCAGTTCCTCCCGGAAGCGGCTCACGATGAACAACGAATAGTCGATCGCAAGACCGACGCCCATCATCGTGACGACCTCGAGCGCCATGGACGTCACGTCCGTGACGTACGTGACGACGTGCAGCACGGCGAGGCCGCCCACGATCGAGAACAGCGCCACGATCAGCGGCAGCACCGAGGCGGTGAGCGCGCCGAACACCACGACGAGCAGGATCAGCAGGATGGGCATCGAGATGATCTCGGCCTTGACGATGTCGCTGACGACCTGCTCACCGAACTCGATGTTGAGCGGGACCGCGCCGCCGAGCTGCGTCGTCAGGCCGGGCGCCTGGAGCCGCTCCTTGATGTCCTCGTAGTGGAGGCCCTTCTCCGCGTCGGTCCCGGCCAGCTTCAACGCGACGAAGGTGCGCCGTTTGTCGTGCGAGGCGAACGGCGCCGCGTCCTTGGCGTCGAACGACCAGTACGAGATGATCTCGGCGACCTTGTCCTTCGGCAGCCGCGACACGGTGGTGACGACGCTGGCCATGTAGCGCGGGTCGTCCACCGTCGTGGTGTCGCTGCTGTAGACCACCAGGACGTCGGGGTTGGTGCTGCCGAAGTACGTGGCGCCGAGCTTGGCGACGAGGGTCGAGGAGGCCTTCGGGTCCTCGAAGCCGCCCTGCTTGAACTTGGCGAAGACACCGAGGCCCCAGCCACCGGCCAGGACCGTCATGATCAGGATCAGGACGAGACTGGTCCAGCGTCGTCGATGAATGAGACGCCCCAGCCCGGCGAGCATGATCCTCCTGTGGTTCTTCGGCCTTGGTCAGTCCGGCGCCGACCGCGCCCGGCTTTGCTTACCTCTGCTTGCGTGGCTTACCTCTATTTGCGTCCTGCCAGCCGGGCCTCCGTGGTCGGCAGTTCCCCGGCCTCGAACCGCTGGCGGGTCGCCGACCGGGCGATCTTCCCGCTGGAGGTACGGGCGACCGCGCCCGGTTCGACCATCACGAACTCGTGCACGCTCATCTCGTGCTCGACGTTGATGGCACCGCGCACCGCGCTCTCGACCTCGGCCAGGTCGAGGCGGGCCAGCGGCACCCGCCGGTTGCGCTCGGCGACCACGACGAGGAGCTCGGTCTCCTCGCCCTGGACGGCGAACGCGGCGACATGGTCGTGGCGGACGGCCGGGTGCGCCTCCTGTGTGGTGACCTCGATGTCCTGCGGGTAGTGATTGCGCCCGTCGACGATGATCAGGTCCTTGATGCGGCCGGTGACGTACAGCTCGCCCTCGTGGATCACGCCGTAGTCACCGGTCTTCATCCACGGGCCGGCGGGCAGCTCGCCCGGCTCGGCCAGCTCGCCGCCGAACGTGTCCTGGCTGCGCTCGGAGTTGCGCCAGTAACCGGGGGCGGTGTTGGGGCCGTGCACCCAGATCTCGCCGACCCTGCCGTCGGGCCGCTCGATCCGCGTCTCGGGGTCGACGATCGCCACCAGCTGCCCGACCGCGCGGCCGCACGAGACCAGCGTGCTGATCCCCTCAGCACCGCCATCCGCCTCAGCGCTGCCGTCCGCACCGCCGCCTGCACCCGCGCCGCCGTCTGCCTCAGCGCCGCCGTCCGCACCGGGGTCACCGTCGCGCAGGCGCAGCTCGCCCTGGGTCAGCGCCGCCCGGTCCACCTTGATCATCTTCGGTGGCGTGTCGTCTCCGGCGGCGGTGACGAAGACGGTGGCCTCCGCCAGCCCGTAGCCCGGCACCTGTGCGCCCGGACGCAGCCCGGCGGGCGCGAAGGTCTCGGCGAACGTCCTCAACGTCGAGGTCCGGATCGGCTCGGCACCGTTCAGGCAGGCCGTCAGCCCGGTGAGGTCCAGCTTGGCGATCCTCTCCGGCGTCGCCATGGACGCGACGTACTCGTAGGCGAAGTTCGGCCCGGCCGTGTAGACGTTCTTGTTGGGGCGCTCGGCGATCAGCTCCAGCCAGCGCACCGGGTTCATGATGAACGACACCGGGTCGGTGTAGATCGCGTGGTCGCCGTTCACCAGCGGCATGGCCATCGTCGCGATGAGGCCCATGTCATGGAAGAGCGGCAGCCAGCTGACCAGCTCGGGGTTCGGCTTCTCCGGCGCCCACCCGGCCCACAGCTGCGCCGCGTTCGCCGTCACGTTGCCGTGCGTGATCTCAACGCCGGCGGGACGGCGGGTGGAGCCCGAGGTGTACTGGAGGTACGCGAGGTCGTCGAAGCCGATCGGCTCGTTCTGCCACCGGTCGGCGAGCGCCTCGTCGACCTCCTCCGCGAAGATGATCTCCCTGGGCTTCGGCACGTCCTGGTCGGCCAGGAACTTCTCGACGTGCGGCAGAGCGTTCCGCGAGGTGACGATGACCGCCGGCTCGGAGTCCCGGTAGGCCCCGATCAGCCGGTCCGCGTGCCCGGGCAGGTCCGGCGAGAAGAGCGGCACCGCGACGACGTGCGAGTAGAGCGCGCCGAGCATCGTCATCATGTATTCGAGGGTCTGCGGCAGCAGCAGCGCGGCCCGTTCACCCGGCTCGGCGGACTGCCGCAACCGAACCGCCATCGCCCGCGCGCGCCGGTGGGCCTCCGCCCAGCTCAGCGTGACCTTGGCCCCAGCCGGGTTGACGGAGTAGTCCACGAACGTGAAGGCCGGCGCCTCCGGCTTCTCCGCTGCCCACTGGGCGACGCGCTCGATCAGCGGCGTACGGCCGGCGCCTCCGGGCTGGAGTTCGGGAAGCAGAGAACCCAATGCCATAGATCCATCTCCCGGTGGAAGGGGCCTCGCGGCGCCGGCGTGGGGGTGGGGCGCGGTCGGCGGACGTGAGCGCGATGGCCGGACGACGGTCGGCGCCCCCCGGCACACGGAATGATCGTGCAGCGTGAAGCTACCGGATGGTAAGCATGAGGTGCTTTAGCTCGCGAACACATAAGAGTGGGCTGATTTTGTCACGGCGGTGACAAGCGTCGAAAGCCGCTTGACGTGACGCGGCCAGCCTAGTGATGTGACCACCGATTTGGCGCGGTAAGACCGGCATTCGCGCCTTTTGCTCAAAGCAACGATTTGCTACAGGCAGTGGCCAATCACAGGCAGCAGCCGGTTACAGGCAGCAGCCCCGCTACGGGCGGCGGCGGGCGGAACCGGGGCGCCGAGCCTCGAGGCGACGACGCAGGACGCCTAGGCACGCGACCCCCCACAGCAGCGCGACCTCGCCAACGAGCACGAGCCCGAGGATGACTGCCCAGGAAGCGCCCTCGTCCTCCTCCGACGCGCTCGGCGAGATCAAGGTCATCTGATTGGCGTCCGGCCTGGCGAGGGTGCTCGGCGTGGGCGGCGGAGCCATCGTGGGCAGAGCAGCCGACGGGGACGGCACCGCCTGCGTGGGCACCGGGGAGTTGATAGGCGGCAGGACCGAAGGGGTCGGCAGGACCGAAGGCGTAGGCACGCCCGGCTGAGGTGTCGTCTTCACGCCGGGAGTCCGCTGCGCCGGAGGCCGGGGCACCGGTGGCGCCGGGTACATCGACGCGGCAGGCGGCCTCAACGTGGTGGACGGCTTCGACGTGGTGGACGGCCTCGGCTTGGACGTCGGCGGAGTGGTCTGCGGAGTGGGCGGCATCGCCCTGGGCACCCGCGGAGTGATAGGCGGTTCAGGCTTGCTCGTGGCGGGGCGTCGAGACGGCTTAGGGCTAGGCGCGGCAGTTTTCCGTGGCGTACTGGGATTCGCGCCGGGCGTCCGCGTAGGGGCTGGCCTCGCCGTCGCGCCGGGGGTCCGCGTAGGGGCTGGCCTCTCCGTCGCGCCAGGCGTCCGCGTGGGGACTGGCCTTGCCGTCTCGCCGGGCTCCCTGGACGGGCTGTGCCTGTCGGTGCTGGTCGGCTTCTGGCTCGGCCCGCTGGACGGATCCGGAGTGTCCGAGGGATGCCCCGGAGGGGCCGAGGGATCCCTCGGACTCTCCGAGGGACGCTCCGGGGAAGGCTCCGGACCCTCCGGAGAACGCTGCGGACCCTCCGGAGAACGCTGCGGACCCTCCGGAGAACGCTGCGGACCCTCCGGAGAACGCTGCGGACCCTCCGGAGAACGCTGCGGACCCTCCGGAGAACGCTGCGGACCCTCCGGGGAACGCTGCGGACCCTCCGGGGGATGTTCCGGACCCTCTGGTGCCGTCGGCAGTTGAACGGCGAGCGTTGACTCTCGCGTGACATTGGCAGCGGACGCGACCGCCACGATGCGAGGCGCCCGCATGGTCCGCATCGCCACCGAAGTCCGCACGCCAACTTGAAGCTTCCGGAATCCGTCGACGTCGCCGAGCGAGCACCACAGCCGGTGCCCCGCTTGGCGGGCCACGCACTCCGCCGGGTGCGCCTCCCAGACCAGCGGTCGCTGCGCGATGAGCTTCAACGTGGCCCTGTGGGCGACTCCCCCACTCGTCCGCACCTCCACGTCGTACATGCGGAGCAGATCGGTGCCGGTTGCCGGGCCGGCGGGCGTCAGTACGGTCGTCATCCGCACGTCAGAGGCCCGGGAGGACGAAGAAAGAAGGATGACTGGCGGTAGGGTGAGCGCGCCGCAGATGGCGACCGCACCCCATCGCCGGAGCCTCCACACGGCTCGGTCCCTCGCAGGCACCCGTTCCCCCTTTGTCACGCTCTTCGTCGGGGGGACGACGCCGTTCGGCACCGGACCTAGAGAGTATTGCCACGTCAGCACCAGCGTTAACGTCAATCATCCAGGCTTTGTGACCACCCTGCTTTCGCTAAGCGAAATCATTTCTCCGTACAATCAAGGGCTCGCGGAGAGAGGAGACCCCCAGTGGCGGAGGCCGTACGGTCGCTGGAACGTGCCTTTGAGCTGCTGGAGCACCTGGCAGACGCCGGAGGCGAGATGGCCCTTTCCGAATTGACGGAGGCCTCGGGCCTGCCGATGCCGACGATCTACCGTCTGATGCGCACGCTGGTAAACCACGGATACATACGGCAGGAGCCGTCCAAGCGCTACGCCCTCGGGCCGCGACTGATCCGCCTCGGCGAGGGAGCGAGCCGCCTCCTGGGTGTATGGGCCCGCCCGACGCTGGCCCAGCTCGTGGACGCCATTGGTGAGACCGCCAATATGGCCGTGCTTGAAGGCGATGAGGCGGTGTACGTCGCGCAGGTGCCGTCCCGCCACTCCATGCGGATGTTCACCGAAGTGGGGCGGCGGGTCCAGCCGCACTGCACCGGTGTCGGCAAGGCCCTCCTGGCCCAGCTCCCCGAGCCGAAGGTCCGCGACATCCTCGCCCGTACGGGCATGGCCGCGCAGACCTCCCACACCTTCACCGACCCGGACGCCCTGGTCGACGAGCTGGCCCGCATCCGAGCCCAGGGTTACGCGCTCGACGACGAGGAGCAGGAGATCGGCGTCCGCTGCGTCGCCGTCGCCCTGCCCGGCGCCCCTACCCTGACCGCCATCTCGGTCTCCGGCCCGTCCGCCCGCATGACCGCCGAAACCGTCACCGAGATCGTCCCCGTCATGCAGGACGCAGCCGCCCGCTTCACCGCCGACCTGAAACCCGCCGCCTCCTGACAACAACGGCTATGCCGGCCTGGCCCTGACAACAACGGCTACGCCGGCCTGGCCCTGACAGTCCGGCCGCACGTGAACGGGGCGGCGCCGGATCCTCCGGTCACCGCCCCGCATGCGCAATCGCTCTCGTGGCCTGGCGGTTAGTCGATGACTTCGCCTACGACGACGTTGGGGCGGCCACCGCGCTCCCAGGTGACGAAGTCGCCCGCGGACTTGATCAGGAGCGCGGCCAGCCACAGGGCCACGCCGGTGTCGTCGGCGATACCGACGACCGGCAGGACCTCGGGGATCGCGTCGATCGGCGAGATGATGTAGATCAGGCCCAGTGCCAGCAGGCCGAGCGTCCCGTACGACATGCCCTTGTAGTCGCCGCCCAGCACCGACTTGATCATTCGCGGCACCGCACGGATGCGCTGGAACAGGCCCGGGGCTTCGGGCTGGAGCGTCTCGCTGTAAATCTGCCAGGCCTGTCCGGCCGCTGCCGCACCGCGCTTCTTGTTCACAGGCACTCCTACATCACACGAACAAGGGCGCGCCCCCGCGGCGCCCACGACTAACTACGACGCGCGATACGCCCGGGTTGTTCCCTTGGTCAAGCATGATCCGGATCACCCTTCGCCCTGACCGGAGGCGGTCAGGCAGCGGCGGCACGACGATGATCGCGAGTAGCGTGCGCATCCCTTTTGCCCGGGTAATCCCCTTGGAGCTGAGATGCAGCCACGCAGCCTTGAGGCCATCGTCCGGAGCTACTACGAGCATGTGGACTGCGGGCAACTGGAGGCACTCCTGGCGCTCTTCCACGACGACATCCAGTACGAGCGGCAGGGCACCCCCACCATCGTCGGCCTTCCCGCCTTGCGGACCTTCTACGAGTCCGGCCGCGTCATCGAGGCCGGCGTCCACCAGCTCGACCAGGTGCTGCCCGGCGACACCTGCGTGGCCGTCCGCGGCAGGTTCGAGGGGCGCCTCCGTGACGGGCAGGAAGTGCGGCTGCGCTTCACCGACTGGCACCACTTCCAGGACGGCAAGATCATCCGCCGCGAGACGCTCTTCCCCGGGCGTACGGTCTGACGCTTGGTTACCAGTGGTAAGGATTCCCTCACGTACCCATACCAAAGGCGGTGATTTGGGCGCGTTTCCCGGCGCCTGCTGGAAACATGGCTTTCGAGACCCGAGAACGTGCAGGAGAGCGCCGCTCCTGACTGGCGTGGTCTCCCCAGCGTCGAGCACGGGGAGCTGACACAGGCATGACCGGCGAGCATCCAAACCATCCCGACACCAGCCGAATCATCTCCGGTACCACGGCCGGCACCGCGTATCTCGCATTGCCTCCGACGGCCGTCGACGCCCGGCCGGCGGGCCCCACCCGGCTCCTCATCGCCTGGCCCGGCTTCGATCCACCCCGCACCTCCGCGGCGTTCGCCGCAGCCGTGCCGCTGACCGGCGTGCCGACCTGGCGCATCTACCTGGACCTGCCGACCGCGAACGGCGATCCGCCTCACGCGCTCTCCTCGGGCGACCTGTTGGAAGACGCGGGCATCGAGCGGTACGCCGCGATCGTCGAGCAGGCGGCCACACGACTCCCGGCCGTGCTGGCGGGGCTCCGGCGCGACCTCGGGGTCGCCGACGGCCCGATCGGACTGGCGGGATTCTCAGTCGGTGGTGCCGCGGCGCTACTGACACTGGCTAGGGGCCTCGTGCCCGTCAGCACCGCGGCGGTCGTCATGCCCATGATCGCCCCGGCCCGCGCCGTACGGTTCCTCGAAAAGCGGGCCGGTCGCGAACGAGCCTGGTCCAGCCGCGTCCGCGACGTTGCCGACAGGCTCGACCTCGGCACCCTCGCCGGGGACATCGCCGGCCACGGTGCCCCGCTGCTGCTCATCGGCGGCGCCAAGGACCGCCTGGTCCCGCCCGGTGAGATCACCGCGCTGCGCGACCTGCTGAGGCAGCACGGCGCCGAGGCGGCCGAGTCGGCGACGTTCCGGATGGGCCATCAACTGACGGCCGAGCCCGGCACCGATCCGCTGCCGCCCACCACCGAGGCGGTACGGGTGGACGGCGCGCTCTCCGACTGGTTCCGCGAACGGCTCGCCACGGTGGGCCGGCAGCCGCCCGCCCAGACGGTCGCTCACCCGCCCCACGAAGCTGCTCGCCCGTCCCACGAACCAGCCGGGCACCGGCCCGCACAGGGACCGGTGCCCCTCCACCTCGAAGGCTCCAAGCTGGAGGCCGCCAGCGGTATCGGCCGCCGCGCCTGATACGGCACCCAGACTCGGCCGGCGACGACAGGCGTCACCGGCCACGGCAGATCTCACCGAGCGCGGCAGTCTCACCGGGCGCGGCAAACTGACGCGGCAAACTGACGCGACAGCTGGTCAGCGGAGAGCAATCCTCAGCGGCGGGCGAGGACCTGGTAGCGGACCGGGATGACGCCCGATCCGGTGCCGCCGACCTCGGCCATCGCGGCCTTGGAGAGGTCGAGGCAACGGCCGCCCACGTACGGCCCGCGGTCGTTGATGCGGACGACCACCGCCTTGCCGTTGTTCTTGTTGGTCACGCGGACCTTCGAATCCATCGGCAGGGTCTTGTGCGCAGCGGTGAGCTCGCTGGGGTCAAACCGCTCACCGCTGGCCGTCGGCTGGCTCTCCCAGTAGTACGAGGCCTCACAGGAGCCCGACCCGATCACCTTGAACGGCGACTTCCTGGCCTTGGGCTTCGCCGACGGCTTGACGGCCTTGGGCTTCGGCGTGGGGGCCGCCTCCCGGGCGCCGCCTCGGCTGGTGCGGCCGGGGGTCTCCCGCGGCGGGTCCGCCTGTGGGGCGAACGAGGGGGGTGTCGCCGGGGCGGCCTGGGTGGATCTTGGTGTTCCGCCGCTGGTACTGGCCAGAGCGGCCCAGCTTCCTGTTGCGAGGACCGCCACGGCGACGCCGAAGGCGATCAGGAGGGTACGAAAACGGGTCTTGGGGCGATGTTTTCCACGGCTACCCACAGAGGAGTCCTTTGGTCGGGGACAGGACCCCGGACGCCCGGCGTGTCAACTCACCGCCGTTGCTCGCGGCCGTTCAGGCGCCTTGGCCGACGGATGCTGTCGGCCGGCCCGAATTCATCGCCGCCCGCGGCACGGCCCGCCGGGGGAAACGACCCCGTGAGCTCCCGCCGCTGTGCGCTCTAGAGGCGCTCCGCGTCATCGCGGTACTGGCGTCCGGCAGGTGCGGCCCCCGCTGGTCTCATAGCTCTCGTCTCAGGGCCCGCACACAAGTCCCAGACCGTATGTCGAGGATTTCGATCCTTTGACAAATCTTGGCCCTTTTGTGGGGTTTATCACCCCTAATTTGGCCCTATGAAGTGGATCAAACACTCTGGGTAGAGAAAATTCAAGATCGCCTTTACCTGGCGATGAAACGCCGATCTCGGCGCGATAACGGCAATCCGGCGAACATTCCCTGCCAACGCGAACGGGGCGTCCCGAAGTGCCGGCGAGCACCTCGGACGCCCCGTTCGCGCGCCGGACGGGCGGTCAGTCGGTCTCCGGCTCGACCGGTCCGTCCCCTGTGTTGACCGGCCCCTGGGGCTCGTTCTTGGAGAACTTCGTCGGCTGCGCGGGACCGTCCGGCAGCTCGCTGGTCGGCAGGATGCGGTCCAGACCCGGCAGGCCCCCGAACAGGCCAGCCAGAGGGCCCTGGTTGGGCGCGGGCACAGGTGCGGGCGCCGGCGGCTCATCGGTGGCCCCGGCCACCCGGTCCTGGCTGCCGGCCGCGCGACCGGGAGCCTGACCGGGCGCGCCGCTCTTCGAGCCGCCGGTCAGCAAGCCGCCGGTCTGCGAGGCGCCGGTCTGCGAGCCGCTGGTCTTGCCCGTCTTGGTGCTCGTCTCGACCGGCTGGCGCAGCAGGTTGCCGAGACCCGCGATGACCGGGGCTCGCTGCGGCAAGGCACTCGTGGTGTTCGTGACGGCGCCGAGCAGCCTCGTGACCGTGTCGATCTTCCCATCGTGCGCTCGCTGCCGCTGAGCGATCGGCAGGCCGCTCGTCACGCTACCGATGGGCAGGTCATTGGAGATGCTGCCGAGCGGCCGGTCGCCGGTGACCGTGTCGAGCGGCACACCATGGGTGATGCCATCGACGTCCAGGTCCTTGGCGACCTTGGTGACCTTGGCGACCTCGGTGACCTGGGTGGCGATGTCCTTCGCCTGCAGGCAGTCGCCGCCGCTGGAGCCAGGGCGGAGGCCGCCGGCCCCGGGGGCTCTGTCCACGTTCACCCCGAAGCTCGTCATGCCGCCCAGCGGGTCCCGGACCTGCTTGTTCAGCGCGACGACCGTGCCGGGATCGGTGGACGCGACACGGAAGGCCGCCGGCGGCGCGGCGGGGACCTTGGACACCAGAGAGCCGGCTGCCGTCCGGAGCGAGCCCGCAGGGCCCTGCTTCACGACGCCGGTGGCGCCGTGGACCGGGCCATTGGCGGCCTGGGTGCACTCGGCGGCGGCGCCTCCCAGGGCCATGTCGCCGCTTGCGGTCTTGAGGGTCTCGTTGCCGAGCCCGGCGACCACGCTCTGCGAGCCGCCCTGGGCGCGCCGGGCGTTCACGGAGCCCCGTTCCTTGACCCGGTTGGCCCCGGGCGCGCTGTCCAGGCGGACGGAGCCGAGCCCGGTCACCGGGTCGAGGATGGGTGCCGCCTCCGGCGGCGTCACCTTCGTGACGGCACCCTTGAGCAGACCCGCGACCGGGCTCTCGTTCGCGTGCGCCGGAACGGACCCGACACCCACCACCACAGCCACTGGAGCGAGGACGGAGGCCCTCACCAGACTTCTGGCAGTTCGATTCATTTTCCCCCCCGGGGGTTCGACGTTTGACCCTGCACGTGCGTGCGCGACGGAACCCGGTGATCCTCATTGGTCCCGGCATTCCGCCGCACCGTCGAGCGGGGACGTTAGTACACGCACAGTGGCCGCACAGCGAATTCCCGAATGAATTGAAGTAGGCGTTAAAAGATCTACGGAAATGGATCGGAGCCATTCAAATGCACAGACATAGTCCGACATTCACCCCCACCCATGACGACCACTTTGATCGGCACTGGCACCGCAATTGCGTAGAGACAAAGCGAGGGCGCCCCGAATGGACTCCGGGACGCCCTCGCTTTTTACCTGATGCTGCTATGCCGGAGTGCCGCCCATGACGATCGCCTCGTCGACCTCCTGCTTGCGAGCGGCGAGCTCCTGCGCGTGCCGCTCCTCGTCGACCTGCTCGGCGATCTCCTCGTCCTGGCGCATCAGCGCCTCCAGGTCGGCCTTGGCGTTATCGAGCACGCCCATGTCCGCGTAGGCCGCCTGCACCTTGTCACCCCAGAGCCCGACATCCTTCACGCACGGAACGATCCGGCTGAAGAGCAGAGACTGGTAGAGCGTCTGCATTTCGGAGTTGTCGACGTATTCCATGCACTTGTCGACGGGCATGTCGAGCTGCTCGAAGATCTCGCGGCCCTTGAAGCGGTCGCGCATCAGATAGCAGCCCTCGACGACGAACTCCTCGCGTTCCGCACGCTCCTTCTCGGTGAGCTCGGCGTAGTAGTCCTTGAGCGCCAGCCGGCCGAACGCGACGTGCCGCGCCTCGTCCTGCATGACGTACGCGAGCAGCTGCTTGACCAGGGGGTTGGTCGACAGGTCCCGGTAGAGCCCGAACGCCGCGAGGGCCAGGCCCTCGATGAGGACCTGCATGCCGAGGTAGGGCAGATCCCAGCGAGAGTCCTCCAGCGACTCCGCGAGGAGCTTCGCGAGGTCCTGGTTGATCGGGTAGTACATGCCGATCTTCTCGTGCACGAACTTCGAGTACAGCTCGACGTGCCGCGCCTCGTCCATGGTCTGGGTGGCGGCGTAGAACTTGGAGTCCAGATCCGGCACCGACTGGACGATCCGTGCGGAGACGTTCAGGGCACCCTGCTCACCGTGCAGGAACTGGCTGAACAGCCACGCGCCCTGATGACGCCCGAATTCGTCGCGTTCCTTCTGCGTCATCCGGTCCCAGATCTCCGACCCGAAGAGCGGGTTGAAGTGCTCTGGCAGCCCGGCGACGTTGTCGGGATCCACCTCGATGTCCCAGTCGATGCGCTTCTGCGCGTCCCACTGCTTGTCCTTGCCCTTCTGGTACAGGCTCAGCAGCCGGTCGCGGCCGTCGTCGTACTCCCAGGTGAAGCGGGCGTCCCCCGCCATCGGCACATTCCAGGTCTCCTGCGGCACCGGGGTGACGTAGCGGTCGTAGGAACTCACGTGTGAACCTCCTGCGGGGCGCGCCGTGGGCCTCCTCTTTGATCGAACCCACCGCTTTACATACCTTCGTAACATGTAAAGCGACCGCCCACCAGACCCGAAAGTCCCAGGGGTTCGCTCCGACCGGCCGCATAGCATCGAGCGATGCGACGGTCGATTCTCGCCCTGCTCGTGCTCGGGGGCGCTCTCCTGACCGGATGCTCGGATTCCACCGAGCCCTCGTCCCCCGCCCAATCCTCGTCCCCCGCCCAATCCTCGTCCTCCGCCCAGCCGCGCACCCACGTTCCGGCTGCGCGTTCGAGTGCTGTGCCGAGCGCGGGATGCGGCCGCCAGGCCACCACGGGACGGCACACGCACGGCGGCCGGTCCTACCTGCTGACGCTGCCCAAGTCGGACGTGCGGACGCCGGTGCCGCTGGTCGTCGATCTGCACGGGTTGCGCTCGACGGGCTTCGAGCAGGCCGTCTACAGCCGGATGGCGATGGTCGGGTCGGCGCGCGGGTTCGCGGTCGTCCAGCCGGAGGGGGCCGACGGCAGGACGGGCTGGAAGCTGCCCGGGATGGCGAACGGCTCGGCGGACATCGCCTACGTCGGATCGTTGCTCGACCATCTCGAACGAACGTTGTGCGTCGACAAGCGGCGGGAGTTCGCGACCGGCTTCTCCAACGGCGCCGGGCTTTCGGCCGCGCTGGTCTGCGGCCTGAACGGAAGGCTGGCGGGCGTGGCCCCCGTGGCCGGGCTCAACCTCGCCCGCCCGTGCCCGCAGGCCCGCCCCACCACGATCGTGGCCTTCCACGGGACGGCCGACCTGGTCATCCCGTACCGCGGCGGCAGCCCGTTCGGCGGTGACCGCACGCAGATCCCCGCCTGGATGAACCCCATCGACGGCGTCTTCGCCCTGCCGCCCGTGACGGCCCTCGCCGGCCAATGGGCCCGGACGTTCGGCTGCACCGGCACCACCCGCGACACACCGGCGAACGAGATCAAGCGGGTGAGCCACACCGGCTGCCAGAACGGCACCCGCCTGGACCTCTACACGATCACCGGCGGAGGGCACACCTGGCCGGGCGCCCTCCCGATCGGGATCGGCAAGACCACAGACCAGATCGACGCCACCAAACTGATCCTCGACACCTTCTCGGCCCTCTGAGGCGAGGGGGTTGGGCCTACCGGGACTGGAGGGCGTCCAGGGCCACGGCCTGGGCCAGGACCAGGCGGCGGTCGAGGTTGGGGTCCTTGATGTCCACCACATAGCGGTCGCGCAGGCCGAACTTCTTCTCCACGGAGAAGACCAGCTGCTCACCCGCGTAGAAGTCGAAGTGGTACGGCCAGGCGAAGGGAATGTTGTTCGCGAACGGGATGAACTCCCAGACCCGCCGGAGGATCGCCACGTTCTTGTTGCGCTCGCTCCCCGTGGCCACGCCAAGGCCGGGCTGCTCCAGATGCCAGGTCGACTTCAGGAGTGACTTCGCGAAGTCCTTGCGGAAGTTGCCGATCGGCTGCCCGCCGGGGTCGGTGACGTCGTAGGTCGCGCCCACGTCGATGACGCTGCGGGCCTTGAAGCCGAGGATCGGCCGCGACTTGGAGTCGTCGGAGTACAGGGTCACCTGCTCCTTGAAGGCCAGCCGCTTCTGCTGGGCGAACGCGACCATCTCGCCCTCGGAGCCGTCCGGCGCTTCGGCGCGGACCTCATACTGGTTGACCATCATCCGCACACGCTGGCGTACCAGGAAGCGGCTCTGCATCTGGAGCTTCTCGAGATCCATGGGAGGCGTCCTGTTCTATTGTGCGTCGGGAGGAGTGTGGCGAGTGTGCCACATCTATCCGATCAGGTCTCCTCTATGTAACCCGCCAGATATCCGTGGATCAGGCGCTCCGCCTCGGCGAGGATCTCGGGGTCGCCGTCGGGGTTGCGGCGGAAGGCCATCTTGAAGACGGCGTCGGCGGTCTCGACGGAGATGGCCAGGGCGAGGGCCAGCTGGGGGGTGTCGGTGACCGCGAAGTTCTCCACGATCATCTTGCGGAGCCGGTCGGCCACCACGGCGTTGTTGTCGGCGGCGGAGTCGAGCAGGTTGATGTCGGCCACATCGCCGAAGCGCAGCACCCGGAAACCGGGCACCTTGCGATGCATGTCCACGTAGATGTCGATGATCACGCCGACGGTGTCGGACCAGTTCGAGAAGGCCCCCTCCGCCAGTTGCCTGGAGACCCGCTGCCCGAAGAGCTCCAGATTGCGCAGCGCCAGCGCCTGGGCGACCGCCCGCTTGTCCGGGAAGAACTGGTAGACCGACCCGATCGCGACCTCCGCGCGCTGCGCGATCCGCGTCGTGGTGAGCCCGTCGTAGCCGTCCTCATCGAGGATCTCCGCGCAGGCGTCGAGCATGCGCTGGACTCGTTCGGCGCTGCGACGCTGGGCGGGGCGGCGGCGCAGTGGGGTCCGGATATCCGTCACCGTCCCATTGTCGCGCGTGGCGGCGGGCTACGGGACCGGCACCTTGCGTAGGTACACCGCGATGCCATCCCACAGCCCCCACCCAGCCACCCTTTCAACGGACAAGCTGCGCTTGACGGCTACCTAACTTCCCTGGACAACCCCTAAAATGCGAGAGTTATTCGCGTTCAAGGGGTCATTCGCGTTCGGGTGGGGAGAGAGATCAGATGGGCTTTCCAGCGGGCTTCCAGTGGGGCGTCGCGACCGCCGCGTACCAAATCGAAGGGGCCGTCGATGAGGACGGCCGCGGACCCTCGACCTGGGACACCTTCGCACACACCCCCGGCCGGGTGAAGGACGGCCACAACGGCGACGTCGCCTGCGACCACTACCACCGCTGGCCCGAGGACCTGGAGCTGATGGCCGGTCTCGGCATCGACTCCTACCGCTTCTCCGTCGCCTGGCCGCGCGTCCAGCCGGCTGGCAGCGGCGCCGTGAACACCAAGGGCCTGGACTTCTACGAGCGCCTGGTCGACGGCCTGCTGGAACGGGGCATCTCCCCTGCCGCCACGCTCTACCACTGGGACCTGCCGCAGCCGCTGGAGGACGCCGGTGGCTGGATGAGCCGTGACACGGCCTACCGGTTCGCCGAGTACGCCTACATCGTGGCCGAACGGCTCGGCGACCGCGTCGACAAGTGGATCACGCTGAACGAGCCGGTCGTGGTCATGGCCTACGGCTATGCCTTCGGCGTGTACGCGCCGGGCCAGGCGTTGATGCTGGACGCGCTCCCCACCGCGCACCACCAGCTGCTGGGCCACGGGCTCGCGGTCAACGCGCTGCGCGGCCGCGGCGTGCGCCAAGTCGGGATCACCAACCACTACTCGCCCGCCTGGCCCGCCGATCCGGCGAACGCCGCCGACCAGGCCGCCGCCGCCGCGTTCGATGCCCTCATGAACGGGCTCTTCACCGATCCCGTCCTGCGCGGGACGTATCCCGATCTCGTCGCCCCGGACCTGGCGGGCGTCGTCAAGGACGAGGACCTGCGGGTCATCTCGGTGCCGATCGACTTCCTCGGCGTGAACTACTACCAGCCGACCCGCCTGGCCGCCCCGCCGCAGGACGGCCCGCTGCCGTTCGAGATGACCGAGATCGAGGGCTATCCGGCCACCGGCATGGGCTGGCCGATCGTGCCCGCCACGCTCGGCGACCTGCTCCGAGGCCTCCGGGAGGGGTACGGGGACGTGTTGCCGCCGATCTACATCACCGAGAACGGCTGCTCGTTCCCCGATGAGATCGCGCCCGACGGCACCGTGGACGACACCGCCCGGATCGAGTTCCTGGACGCCCACATCAAGGCGGTGGGCGACGCCGTCGACGACGGCGTGGACGTTCGCGGCTATTACACCTGGTCGCTCATGGACAACTTCGAGTGGGCCGAGGGCTACGGCCCGCGCTTCGGCCTCGTTCATGTCGACTACGAGACCCTCAAGCGCACACCGAAGCGCTCGTACGCCTGGTACCGGGATCTGATCCGTTCACTCCGGACTTGAGGCACGACGTGCCGGGCCATCGGGCGGGGGCCGGTGGCCCGGTTCGCCGCGCCTCAAGTCATGGTCACTCCACGCTCGCGAAGAATCCCGCTCACTGCAGGCTTGCGAAGAGCCGCTGCGCGGCGGGCTGAGACCACTGGACGCGGTTCGGGTCACCGGGGTACGGCTCGACCGGCACGGTGACGAACTTCATCGTGGCGGGGTCGCCGGTGCTGCGTGCCAGGTCGTACATCGAGCGCAGGCCCAGATCCGGGTCGGTGGTGATCGACTTGGTCGCGGCCCGCAGGAACGAGTAGAGCCTGGCCGGGTTGGCCAGCTCCGCCTTCGCCTTCGTGGCCATGGCGCCCATGAGCTGCTGCTGACGCTTGATCCGGGAGAGGTCGGACCCGTCGCCCACGGTGTAGCGGGCGCGGGCGTAGGCGAGGGCCTGCTCGCCGTCCAGGTGCTGCCTGCCCGCGGCCAGCCTGAGCTTGGCCTTGGGGTCGTTGATGGCCCTCGGGACAGTGAGGTCCACCCCGCCGAGGGCGTCGACCATGCTCTTGAACCCGCTGAAGTCGATCTCCATGACGTGATCGACGCGTACCCCGGTGGTGGCCTCGACGGTCTTCCACGCACAGGTCAGCCCGGCATTGTTGAACGCCGTGTTGATCATCCCGGTCTGCGCCCTGAGGGTCGTGCCGTTCGCGGTCTGGCATGACGGGATCCGCACCACCGAGTCCCGCGGCAGGCTGATCGCCCGCACATTCTGGCCGCTCGCCGGCACATGGAAAAGGATCATGGTGTCGGTGCGGGCGCCGTCCTCCCTCCCGTACTGCGAGTTGGCCCCCGCGCGGCTGTCCGAGCCGACGACGAGGATGTTCTCGGCCTTGGTGCGCTTGGGCGGCCGGTCGCCCAGATCGTCGGCGCTCACATGCCGGATGTTGCCGTCCAGCCCGGTGTACGCGGCGTACGCGCCGACCGTCATCAGGCCCAGCAACACGGCCGCGATGCCCATCGACCAGCGCATACGGTTGGACGGGCCCCGCGGAGCCCGGTGCCTGCTCATTGTGTCCTACCTCCGGAAACCAATTGGTCCAGGTTGTCCCACTCCGAGGTACGCGCCAGACCCTCGTAGAGGCTCACCCGGGCCCGTGGGCAGGCGTCCGCCACGTGCTGGACATCGGTCGGCTCGTCTGCACGCAGACGGCGTCATGGCTCAGGGGACTCGGATCAAGGCCGCGAGGGAAGATCACCTCGCGGCCATCGACACCGTCATGGACGCGGGCCTGGATGTCCGCGCCGGGACCGCCGGCCGGTCGACGAGGATGCTCCCGATAGAACCTCGGCGCCGGTGACGAGCACCTTGCGTGCCTTCAAGCCGTTCAACGGTCCTGTCCCGCGATCAGTTCCAAGGTCCGCAACAGGCATCCAAGGTCCACACGAACATCCAAGGTCCACACGAATACGCGCCGGGCCCGGCGGGGGGCTCGGTCATACGCCTTTGATCTCCTGGCCGGTCCCGTCTTCCGGCTGCTGTCGTTCGAGGCGCTGCTGGGTCCGTTCGCCCACGCGGCGTCCGAGGCGCGCCATGGCGCGTCCGGCGCCTGGTGAGAAGCGGTAGAGCACCCGGCTGGCCTGCGCTTCGGCCGCCACAGGGACCACGGCACGGTTGTGCTGAACGGCCCGCATGATGGCCTCGGCGACCCGTTCCGGCGGGTAGCCGCGGCGTTCGAACATCTGTACCGCCTGCTCGCGCAGCTGCTCGGCGACCGCGGGGTCCATGCCGACGAACTGCACATGGCGGGTGATCGGGGTGTTGATGAGGCCGGGGCAGACCGCGGTCACGCCGATCCCGTCCGGCTCAAGCTCCACCCGGAGGCACTCGCTCAGCTGGAGCACGGCCGCCTTGGTGGTCGCGTAGGCGGGCAGGGCGGAGCTGGGCGCAAACGCCGCCATCGACGCCATGTTGACCAGGTGACCGCCTTCGCCGCGCTCGGCCATCTGCCGTCCGAACAACCGGCAGCCCCGGTACACGCCGTCCAGGTTGACCGAGCGGATGCGGTTCCACGCCTCCTCGTCGGTGTCCAGCAGCGCTCCGCTGATCCCGATGCCCGCGTTGTTGACGACCACGTCCGGCACGCCGAACGTGGCGCGCACGTAGTCGGCGAACCGCTCCATCCCGTCGGCGTCGGCCACGTCCACCCGGTAGACGTGGGCCTCACCGCCCTTCGCAGCGATCTCATCCGCCGTGTGCTTGGCCGCGCCCTCATCGATGTCGGCCGCCACGACCCTGGCCCCCGCACCCGCGAAGGCCACCGCCGTGGCACGGCCGATCCCGCTGCCCGCGCCGGTGACCACGACGAGCTGGCCGCCGAAGTCCTTGCCCGGCTCGCCCGCCGCCCGAGCTCGCAGGAGATCCTGGGTCTCCGGCCCGCCCTCGACGTGGTCGACGAACTCGGTGATCCACCGGGCCACCACGTCCGGATGGCTGCGCGCCACCCAGTGCCCGGCCGGCACGCGCCGCACGTACAACCGGCTGGCCCTGCCGCGCGCCGACAACAGCAGGCTCTGGACGGCGTACCGGTCCTTCGTCGGCACGATCAGCTGGACCGGAAGATCCGTGCGCGCCTCGCCTTCGGGTGGGTTCTGCCGTCCCATGTTGGCCCGGTATAGGCCCAGCCCGTTGAGAGCGTCGCGATGCAGCGTGGGTGCCGGGTGGCCAGGTCGTGGTTCGGCGCCCTCCATCGCGCGCATCCCGCGTTCGAACACGAGCGGGATGGCCCGCGCGAGCAGTTCACCTGCCCGCGGGGCCATCAGCAGCGGCATGTACACGCTGCGCCGTGCCTGTCCCAGGACCTCCAGGACGCCGCGCGGGCCCGTCCGCGCCGTGTCCCGCGCCCACCGCCCGACATGCTGCCGCGCCGGGCCCGAGATCGAGGTGAACGAGGCGATCCGGCCGGCGAGGCGATCACCGGTCACCGCCTCCCAGCCCTGGATCGAGCCCCAGTCGTGGCCGACCAGATGCACCGGCCCTTCCACACCGACCCCTTCGAGCACGGCCGCAAGATCGCCCATGAGCGTGTCCAGGCTGTAGTCGAGCGGGTTCTCGGGAGTGGTGGAGGCACCGGCCCCGCGGACGTCGTAGGCGATCACGCGGAACCGGGTCGCGAGCCGTTCGGCCACCTCGTCCCACATCGCGCTGGTGTCGGGATAACCGTGGATCAGGACCACGGCAGGTCCTTGCTCCTCGCCCCGTTCGCGTACGGCCAGCTCGACTTCGCCCGATCTCACGCGGTGATCCCGCATCCTGCACCTCCGCGGCTGAGGGTGCCCTTTGTTGCGTGAGGGTGCCCTTTGTTGCGAACGTACGCCCCTCAGGCCAGGTGTCCAAGGGCATGAATGCGGCGCACGGGCAGGTGGGCTGTCAGGCTGCGCGGACCGGATGGCGGAGAATCGTCCGCATCTTCTCCGGGTCGGTCTCCCTCACATCGGACAGGTAGATCTCGTGATGCAGGCCGTTCGCCACCAAGCCTTTGTCTTGCATGAACGCGTCCATCTCGGCAAGGCTCCGCGGCTCGTCGGCGTATGCGCCGTGGTGCGTCATCTGGACGCACTGTCCTTCGGTGAACGTGACGAGCTGTACACGTGCGGCGGCGGGCGTCTGGGGTCTCGCAACCTCCCGTGCTTGGTCGATCCAGGCCGGTTCCACGTCGGCGGGCAGGCGCAGAGCGAGATGCCACCACCACTCCGTCCGCGGCACCTCCAACGGAGGGCCCTCCTCTTCGACCCACCAGCGACCCTCCAGCAACGGCATCGGAAAGCCCCTGCCCGCATCACCCGCGATGCCCAGCAGCGGACCGGCAACCGCGTAGAGCGCCTGCACGCTGACGCCGTAGACGGCGCCGGCGGGCTCGCCTTGACCAGAGACGGACAGGACGTGCACCGGGCCGAAATCCACCAGCTCCGGCTCGTCGGCCGCCTCGTACCACTGCTCGTCGTCGTTCATGGTGTGTCCTCCAGGCGGATCATCAGCTGTGTCACCAGCCGTTCGGGGGGTGTCAGGGTGGGGGCGGTGAGATAGACCTCCCGCAGCGGCCCGGCGGGGAGGTGCCCGTGATCCCCGCACCAGGCGAGCAGGCCGTGCGCGGTCAGGGCGATCTGGTCGTACGGCCCGACATGCGTGGCCAACGCGTACGAGCCGCCTGGCAGGACCTCATCGGCGCGGCTGTCGTCACTTTCGGCCGCCACGCCGACCACGAACTCGTCCGCCAGATCCAGCGGGAAGAGCCCGATCAACGGGCCTTGCAGTGTCACCGCGGCCAGCACTCGGGCCACGCACCGCGACGTCGCCGCGCCGATGGTGGTGGGCGTCGCCGCGTCCCGTTCAACGAGGACGGTGCGAGCCGGCTCACGCACGACCGTCACTTCTGCTCGGGGGAGTCCCTCGGCCAGTACGCGTTCAAGCAGATTGAGCGCGTGACGGCGGCGGGCGAGGTCGGCTTGCATCCGGTCCCGTACCGACTCCAGGGCGCCGGTCCCAGATGACAACACCGTGCCGATGTCCGGCAACGGCACATCCAGCGACCGCAGGAGACCAATGGACAAGGCCTCCCCAGCCTGGTCCGGCCGGTAGTAGCGGTAGCCGGAGGCAGGATCAACCCATGCGGGAGCCAGCAAGCCCAGGTCGTCGTAGTGCCGCAACTGCTTGACGCTCAGACGGCACAGGCGGGCGAACCGCCCGATCGGCAGGAGATCTTCACTCACACGTCAAGCTTGGGCCCTCCCACAAGGGGAGAGTCCACCTGTCTATGGGGTGGTCTGTCTACGGGGTGGCGGTTAGGCCGGTGCAGGAGCGTAGGGAGTTCCAGCGCTTGACCTCGGTCGTCGCGGCGGCGCCACGCAAGGGGATGGGGAGGCCAGCGGAGATGCGGGCGGGCTTCCATCTTGCGGCCGAGACCTTGCCGTCCTGCAGCTTGAGCTGAAGGACACCGGAGCTGGCGGTTTGGCCTGCGGCCGAGGAGAACACGAAGTTGCCCAGGCCATAGTGCACGTACTTGCCCTTGAGGTAACCACCGCCGAGCGGGATGTGCGCGTGGCCGCCGACGACGACATCGGCACCGGCCGCGATGAGCTGCTTGGCGAGGTCCTGCTGGCGTGGCAGCGGGCACGCCTTGAGCTCCTGCCCCCAGTGCAGGTGAACGATCACGTAGTCGGAGCCTTGGCGTGCCTCTCGTACCGCCTTCACCATGCGGGGAACGTCCTTGGCCGAGGCAAGGCCGCCCTTGGCGTCGGTGGCGGTCCAGGCCGGGATCAGGTGATCGTCAAGCACCTGTGTCGCACCGACGATCGCGAGCCGGTTGCCCTTGACGGTCACCCGGTGGGCTCGGTAGGCCTCGGCGGCGTTCTTGCCGATGCCGACCGTCGGGAAGCCGGTCCTGCGGATCGCCTTGAGGGAGTCGCGCAGCCCGGAGTCCATGAAGTCCATGCCGTGGTTGTTGGCCATCGAGGTCACGTCCACCCCGGCCGCGCGCAACGCCGTGAACGCTGAGGTAGGCGCGCGGAACGTGAACTCCTTGCCGGGCGCGGACGTGCCGCCGGTCGTGATGGCGGTCTCCAGGTTGACCATGGCGAGGTCGGCGGCGCGGAGCGTCTTGGCGATGGGGCCGAGGGCCGTGGCGGGCTTGGCCAGCCGGGCGCGGAGGTTGCCCTCGAAGTGCGTGTCGCCACCGAACGCGATGATGATCGGCTGCTTGTCGGCGGCGACCGTGTTGGGGGCCGGTGACCGGCTGGCGGTGGGTGCTCCGGACTTCGTCGGGCCCGTGCCGCCCTCGGCCTCCGAGCTCCCGGAGCCACTGCTGCATGCGCCCGCTGCCAGGGCCAACACCCCGGTCACGGCGGTCACCGCCATCGCGTTCCTGCGCATCGGACCCTCGTCTCCCCTGATCGACTCGGCCAAGCATGCCATGCGGCACCGACCGCCCCAACGACCCGAGTCCGGCGCCTGCCCACCGGCGCCCCGCATTCCGGCCGCGCCCGCCTTTCCGGCACGCCTGCACCCGGCACGCCGACGCCCGGGACAAGATCCACGTGAAACATCGCCGGGCTGTCCGGCTTGACGATGGTCAGGCAGGCTGAGCCTTGACATCGGCGCAGTTGCGCAACCCCTCCCACTGCGTCCGAGCCTGCTGGGCAAGCGTTCCGGTGAGCGGTTGCGGGATGCCTCCGGAGATCACGGCCGGCGCCCAGTCGGCCTTGGTGACCCGGGTGGCCTTCGCCTTGGGGTCGAGCGTGAGGGTGAGAACGCCGCTCTGAGCTGTCGGGCCGTTGGAGTTGTAGAAGACGAAGTTACCGAGTCCGTAGTGGACGTACTTGCCTTTCAGATAACCGCCGGCCTGCAGCACATGTGCGTGGCTGCCCACGATGGCGTCCGCGCCTGCGTCGGCCAGTTGGGCGGCGAGCTGGCGCTGCACTGGGGTGGCGCAGGAGTTACGTTCCTGTCCCCAGTGCAGATTGACGACGACGACATCCGAGTCCTTACGTGCCTGCTGTACGGCTTGGACGAGGCGCGGCGCGTTCTTGGCCGAGGCGAGCCCGGCCTTGGCGTCGGTGGCGGTCCAGGTCTCGATCAGGTGGTCGTCGAGCACCTGGGTGGCTCCGATGATCGCGACGCGGGTGCCCTTGACGGTGATCTTGTACGGCCGGTACGCCTCGGCCGCGTTCCGACCGATGCCGATGACCGGAAACCCTGCCTGCTTGCTCGCCGCCAGGGAGTCCTGGAGCCCGGTGTCGCCGTAGTCCATGCCGTGGTTGTTGGCCATCGTCACCACGTCCAAGCCCGCCGACTTGAGCGCCCGGAAGACGGTCGGCGGGGCGCGGAAGGTGTAGTCCTTGGGCGCGGGCGTCCCGCCGGTGGTAATCGCCGTCTCCAGGTTGACCATGGCCAGGTCGGC
Source organism: Actinomadura sp. 6N118 (assembly GCF_044326415.1). Lineage (NCBI taxonomy): Bacteria > Bacillati > Actinomycetota > Actinomycetes > Streptosporangiales > Thermomonosporaceae > Actinomadura > Actinomadura sp. 6N118. Next base: position 334,471 of record NZ_JBIRAZ010000010.1, read on the forward strand.
TTGGCGGAACTGCGCCGCGATGGGCCCGAACGCGGTGTCGGGAGAGGAGGTGAGCCTCGTCGCGAGCTCCCCTTCGAAGTGCACGTCCCCGCCGAAGGCGATGGTGAGCGGGTGCTTGGCGCCGCCTCCAGGCCCCTCGCCGGAGGCGCCCACCAGCGCGCAGCCGCTCAGCGCCACCCCCAGCGTCAGCAACGCCCCAACTGCGGCGAACCGCCCTGCCCGCCCTGCGCGCCCTGCCCCACGTCCGATCGGCATCGCGGCCTCCCCGTCTGCACCGTCGTCCCCTGCTTGGATGCCGTGGGGCGGGTCCGAGTTCTGGCCGAATCGGGCGAAGTCCGGGCAAAGGTCAGGATGTTCGCTTGGCTCCGATGGACTTCATCATCAGCGGCCAGGAACGGTTCATCTCGACGATCCAGTAACCCCACTGGTGCCACCCGTCCTTGTAGATGTGGGTGGTCACCGGGATCTTGAGCTGCCGGAGACGGGCGGCCAGCGAGACGTTGGTCGCTCCGGAGACCGCCTCGCTGAGGCCTCCGACCAGCCGTGCCTTGACGAATTCCCAGCCCACGTAGGGCGGGTCGAGCTTCCCGGGGTTGCCGGTCGTTCCGGAGGACAGGTAGATCCCTGTGCCGCGCAGGTTCTTGGCCAGAACGTAAGGGTCGTGCTGCTGCCAATTGCGCGCGTGCTTGTCCGGGTTACCCCAGATCCTGAAGGCATCTTGTCCGGGGTTGAAGACGAACCCCTCGGCCATGACGATCGCCGGAATTCCCGGCTTGGTGAGGTGCACGATGCCGCTGTAAGAAGCGGCATACCTGAACAGCCCCCGATGACGCGCGGCGTATGTGATGGCACCCTGGCCACCGGACGACAGACCCATGGCGGCCCGCGCCGTACCAGCGCGGTAATTCCGCTCCATGAGCTGGATGACCTCCTTGGTGTGGAAGGTCTCCCACTTGGGCGATCCGCCCTTGCCGTAGTTGTACCAGTCCGTGTACGAGCCGTTCGTGCCGCCTTCTGGCATCACGACCATCACGTTGTAGCGGGCCGCGAGCTTTTCGATGTCCGTGCTGCGGGTCCAGGAGATGTAGCTGTCATTGCCGCCGTGGTACGCGTAGAGGACGGGCCAGCGCTTCTTCGACGTTCGAGACCATCCCTTGGGCGTGATGACGCGGACCTTTACCGACGTGCGCAGTGCGGGAGAACGCACGGTGGCGTCGAAGGTGCGTGCGTCGATCCGCTTCTGGGCCGTGATGGCGGCTCCGGAGTCCGCCTTCCTAAGCGCAGCGGCGCCCGCTTCAGCCGGTACTAGAAGTGCGCCTGCCATGACCGTTCCGATGACGGTCGTCGCCATGGCAGCCATGCGCAAACGGCGGCTTTCACTCGCCATACGTCTTCTCCGATGTCAGTGCCGCCCCGACTGTGCCGCTCCCACTGCGCCGCCCCGACTGTGCGGCCGCAGATCCCCGGCAAGTGAGCGCCTGCCCCGCGCAGGTCACCGAGACGCTAGCGAAGAAGATCATCTCGGCGACAGTGCCCTGCGCAACACAATTGACAATCGAAAGTTATGCGCTTTGTGACAAAAGTGAGCAGCCGCAGACGGCCCGTCACCATTTGCCGTTGTCAGCCGATATCAAGAAGTGACTATTGGCATCCGTTCCAATAATCAGGTGGACGCGTCGTCATTCCGGCCGACGGCGGCAGGGTGCCCGTCCGGCACTTCTTCCCCTGGTGCCAGCTCGTACGGAGGAGTCGCCGCGGTGGCGGACTGGAGCTGACCACGTTCAGCCTGTGGCCTGGGCCCGATGTCTCTCTGAGAGGATCCTGCTTGTGGCTCGGCCGAGCCCCCGAAAGCCTGGGAGACCGCCTGCAACGCGGAGGTCATCTCGCTGGGGATCACCCAGAACGTGCTGCCCTTGGCCTGGGCGAGCTTCGGCAGGGTCTGGAGGTATTGGTAAGCCAGGAGCTTGGGATCGGCGTCATGGTCGTGGATCGACGTGAAGACCCGTTCGATCGCCAAGGCCTGGCCTTCCGCCTCCAGGATCGCGGCTTGTTTGGCGCCCTCCGCCTGGAGGATGGCCGACTGCTTCTCCCCCTCCGCCGTGAGGATCTTCGACTGCCGGACGCCCTCGGCGGTGAGGATCGCCGCGCGCTTCTCCCGTTCGGCGCGCATCTGCTTCTCCATGGCGTCCTTGATGGACGGCGGCGGCTCGATCGCCTTGATCTCGACCCGGGTGACCCGGATCCCCCACTTGCCGGAGGCGTCGTCCAGGACCCCGCGCAGCGCCGTGTTGATGCGGTCTCGCGAGGTGAGCGTGGCCTCCAGGTCGAGCGTGCCGATGACGTTCCGCAGCGTCGTCGCGGTGAGCTGCTCGATCGCCTTGATGTAGTCGACGATCTCGTAGTCGGCGGCACGGGGGTCGGTCACCTGGAAGAACAGCACGGTGTCGATGTGGACGACCACGTTGTCCTCGGTGATGACGGGCTGTGCCTTGAACGCGACCACCTGCTCACGGAGGTCGATCAGCGGCTTGACCCGGTCCACGAACGGGACGATGAAGCTGATCCCGGGCTGGAGGGTGCGGCTGTAGCGTCCGAGCCGTTCGACGTTGCGGGCACGGGCCTGCGGGATGATCCAGACCGACCGCATCACCGTGATGGACAGTACGGCCAACCCGCAGATGAGCGCGATGAGGATGGCGAGGGCGAGCTCGGTCATGCGGACCTCCTCAGTCCGGCGTCGGCTCAGCCGGGTAGAGCAGGGCGGTGGCGCCTTCGATGGCCAGCACGTCGGCGACGCGTCCCGCCGGGATGACCAGATCCGGGTCGTACGGCCGGGCGGTCCACTCCTCGCCGCCGATCCGGGCGCGCCCGCCCGCGCGGCTGACCTCGGTGAGGGTGACCGCCTCGCGGCCGACCAGCGCGGCGGTCCCCGAACGCAAGGGCGGCGGCTGCTTGATGTGCCGCTGCGCGATCGGCCGTACGAGCGCCAGCCCGGCGACCGACGACGCCGCGAACACCACGATCTGCAAGCCGACCGGCAATCCGGCGGCGCCCGCCAGCCCGGCCAGCAGCGCGGCGACGGCGAGCAGGCCGAGTGCGAGCGTCAGGGTCAGCAGTTCGGCGATCCCGAGCAAGGCGGCCACGATCAGCCAGGCGACCCACGCCTCCATGGCAACTCCTTAGAGGCGGCCGATTGTCCTTATGGTCAAGGTAACTCCGGAAAAGTCCCCTCGACCATGCCCTGACCCGACCTTCCTGGGATTTCCCCCAAACCAGGCCGCCGGCAGGGTCGCGTCACCCGCACAGCAGCCTTGATGCGTGCCGTGCGGGGGCGGGATTCTGGTCGGGACTCGCTGGGTTACGGTCCGGGATCGGGGTCCTGACCAGGCATGCCGCAACAGGTTTACCTCTCAGGTATTGGCGCGGTCGAGGTATCGCGCGTCATGATTGGTACGTTCCCGGCAACAAGGAGCATCTTGATGAGCAGCACGGCCTACCGCACCTGTCCGCTCTGCGAGGCCCTGTGCGGCCTGGAGTTGACCCTTGACGACGGGGGCAATGTCACCGGAGTCAGGGGCGACAAGCAGGACCCTCTCAGTAAGGGGTTCATCTGCCCCAAGGGCGCGACACTGGGGCGCCTCGACGGTGACCCGGACCGGTTGGCCGAGCCGATGCTCCGCGACCATGCCCACCACATGCAGGACCACCACGTGGCCGGCAGTTGGGACGACGCGTTCGAGACCGTACGCCGGGAGATCGCCAAGGTCGTCGGGCGCCACGGCAAGGACGCGGTCGCCATCTACATCGGCAATCCGACGGCGCACTCGATCGCGGGTCCCCTGTACGGCTCGGCGATCATCAAGGCGCTCGGCACCCGCAACGTCTACACCGCCAGCACGGCCGACCAGATGCCCAAGCACGTCAGCAGCGGCCACATCTTCGGTGACCCGCTGGCCATCCCGGTGCCCGACCTTGACCGCACCGACCACCTGCTCATGCTGGGCGCCAACCCCCTGGAGTCGAACGGCAGCCTCTGCTCGGCTCCGGACTTCCCCGGACGGCTGAAGGCCATCTCCAAGCGCGGCGGCAAGGTGACCGTCGTCGATCCGCGGCAGACCCGTACGGCCTCGCTCGCGGACGAGCATGTGTTCATCCGGCCGGGCACCGACGCGTACCTGCTCATCGCGCTCGTCCACACGCTGTTCGCCGAGGACCTCACGAGGTTCGACGGCCTCGCGGAACGGATCAACGGGCTGGACGACCTGCGCGCGCTCGCCGTCGGTTTCGCGCCCGAACGGGTCGCCGGGATCACGGGCATTCCCGCGGCCGACATCCGCCGGATGGCCCGCGAACTCGCCGCCGCCGACCGCGCCGCCGTCTACGGGCGCATCGGCACCTGCACTCAGGCGTACGGAACGCTCAACAGCTGGCTCGTCGACGCCCTCAACGTGCTCACCGGCAACCTGGACCGCGAGGGCGGCGCGATGTTCCCGCGTTCCGCCCACTCCCCGGTCTACCGGCGCAAGCGCCCGTTCAACACCGGCCGGTGGCGCAGCCGCGTCCGCAACCTGCCCGAGGTCAACGGCGAGCTGCCGGTCGCCACGCTGGCCGACGAGATCGAGACCCCGGGCGAGGGGCAGATCCGCGCGCTGATCACCATCGGCGGCAACCCGGTCCTGTCAGCTCCGGGCGGCGCCCGGCTCGACGGCGCGTTCGCCGGGCTCGAGTTCATGGTGAGCGTCGACCCGTATCTGAACGAGACCACCAGGCACGCCGACGTGATCCTCCCGCCGCCCAGGCCGACGCAGACGCCGCACTACGACCTGGCGCTGCTCGGATTCACGGTCCGCGACTACGTCCGTTATTCGCCGCCCGCGCTCCCCCTTCCCGACGGCCGCCCCAGCGAGGCCGAGATCCTCGGCCGCCTCGCCGTCATCGCGTCCGGCCTGGACGCCACCCCGGCGGCGCTGGACGAGATGATCATCATGAGCACCCTGCAGAAGGCGTCCGCGCTGGAGGGGTCGCCGGTCGAGGGCCGCGAACCCGACGAGCTGCGCAAGATGCTCGACACCAACACCCCGACCACCGAGCAACGGCTCGACATGATGTTGCGCCTCGGCCCGTACGGCGACGGCTTCGGCGCCGACCCCGACGGCCTCACTCTCCCGCGCCTGCGCGACGAGCACCCGCACGGCCTGGACCTCGGTGCCCTCAAGCCGCGTCTCGACGAGGTCCTGTGCACCTCGTCCGGCCGGATCGAACTCTGCCCGCCCTCGTTCGCCGCCGACGCCGACCGCCTCCACACCGCCCTCGACGCGCACGCGTCCAAGGGCTCCGGCGGACCCAACGGCTCCGGCGAGCTCCTCCTGATCGGCCGCCGCCACCTGCGTTCCAACAACAGCTGGCTGCACAACGTCCCCGAGCTGGTGCGCGGCTCCAACACCTGCACGCTCCAGCTCAACCCCGCCGACGCTGAGCGCCTGGGTGTGCAGGATGGCGACCTCGTCCGCGTGACCTCCCGTTCCGGCACCATCGAGGCGGTCGCTGAGCCGACCGCCACCGTCATGGCGGGCGTGGTGAGCCTGCCCCATGGCTGGGGCCACGACAGGCCCGGTACGCGCACGGGCGTCGCGAGCCAGAACGCGGGGGTCAACGTCAACGCGGTCACCGACGACCAGGAGATCGACCCGCTCTCGGGCACGGCGGTGTTCAACGGCGTCCCCGTCACCCTCGAAGCCGTCTGAGGCACCTGGCCGGCGTGAGGCACTTGGCAGCGGCCTGAGGCACCTGGCCGACCAGAGGCCCTGGCCAGCGCAGTCAGCGGGGATGCTCGGGCGACCGTGCCGTGGGCGATCCGCCGCCGGGCGCCGAACCGTCCGTGTCCGGCTCGATCTCGGCACGGATGGCGGCGCGGAGCTCGTCAACGGTGTCCGCCTGGACGATCAGGCGGCGGCCCGCACGGAGTTCCTCGATGGTGAGGGGGTTGGCGGCGGTGCGGAACGCCCACCAGCGATCGGTGTCGCTGCGCCAAGCGCCCCAGCCGGGAAACTGGAGTTCGATGCCTTCGATGAGAGCCCGGAAGGGGTCTTCGGTCTGCGCGTACTCCGGAGTCACCGCTTCTGCGGTTTCCGGCGGCGGGGGGACGTCCATGAGGCTCGGCCTCGCCCAGGTCGCGGTGCATTCGCTTTTCACTGTAAGCGATTACTTCGTCCCGTTGAAGGCGCTGGGAGACCGGGCTCCGCACCGCTCGGGCAGTTGGACGGAACCCCTGGTTTAGGGCTTCTTACCCATTGGTAGGTACCCGACTACGTGGGTGTTCTTCCGCCCCCTCGCGGTTCCCTTCAGGACCGTCGGCCATTCCCGGGTGGCCCGGGGTACAGGCGGAGACTAATGTCGCATTACGCGTCCCATTACGGCCGTCTCAATCGACACCGGAATGCGACCCGAGGAGGGACATTGAACCGACGGGCGAGCAAGCTCTTCCGGCGCGGCGCCCGGCAGCCGACCAGGCCGCACCCTGTTGACCTGGCCGAGAGCCTCGAACACGCGCACGGTCTGGACCGTGCCATCCGGGTGATCTCGGGGACCGTCCACCGCGTGCTGCGCCCGGGGCCCGCCAAGGACGCGTTGCACGGGGTCCCCGGCGGCCACCCGGCCCACCCTCCGCTGACCGACCTTCCCATGGGTTGCTGGATCTCCGCGGCGGTCCTGGACCTGCTGCCCGGCACGCAGCGCGCGTCCAAGACCCTGATCGCCGTCGGCCTCGCGGGCGCGGTGCCGACGGCGCTCACCGGCTTGGCCGACTGGTCGGCCCTCCACAAGGAGCAGCAGCGAGTCGGGCTCGTTCACGCGATGGGGACGGCCGGCGCGAGCCTGCTCTACACGGCCTCCCTCCTCGCACGTCACCAGGGCCGCGACTCGGCCGGCCGCGCGTTCGGCTACGCGGGTCTGACGGCTCTGGTCGCGGGTGGTTTCCTCGGCGGGCATCTGGCGTTCAGGCTCGGCGCCGGCGCCAATCACGCGGACCAGGTGGCCCACCTGGTCCCTCTCGGCTGGCACGATCTGTGCTCAGCCTCCGATTTGCCCGACGGCTGGCCTGTCCACCGCCGGCTCGGCTACATCAGCCTCTTCGTGATGCGCAGCGGCGACGAGATCCACGTCCTCGCCGACAGATGCAGCCACTTGGCGGGCCCACTCCACCAGGGGCGCATCATCACCGACGACAACGCCGACCCGTGCGTGGTGTGCCCCTGGCACGGCAGCACGTTCCGCGTCCGTGACGGCTCGGTCGTCCACGGTCCCGCCACCGGCCGGCAGCCCTCATTCGAGACCCGAGTGCTGGATGACGGGACCGTCCAGGTACGTCCCGTTCCCTAGGAGTCCGTCGGCTCGCCGTCGGAGATCGGCTGCTCCACGAGAGCCAGGACCCGGCTGGCCATGAACCTCGCCGTCCGCACCGCGGTCCCGGTACGGGTCACCTCGCTGACCTCCACCACCCCGCGCCGGTTGGTCACCTCGACGCGGCGTCCCGCCCGGGTGGCGACGACCTCGTACGTCCGCGTGCCCTCGCCGCCGGCGTCGATCACGATCTCGACCCTGTCACCCTTCATTCCTGGTGGCCCCTCATCTTATCGAACATATATTCGACTTATACCCCGACAAAGGTGACCCGAACCCTCGAAACCGCTGGTCAGGCAAGCAAATTGACGATCGCCACGACCCCCACCACCACGATGACACCGCGCAGCACGAGGGGCGGGATCCGGCGTCCGACCTTGGCTCCCAGCACTCCGCCGACCGTCGCGCCAAGAGCGATGAGCAGCACCGCCGGCCAGTCGATCCTGGCCTCTCCAACGATCGACAACCCGATGAACAGCAGCGCCGCGGACCCGTTGACCACCCCGGACAACACGTTCTTCGCGGCGTTCATCCGCTGAAGATCGTCATCAAGCGCGATCCCCAGTATCGCGACCAGCACGATCCCCTGCGCCGCCCCGAAGTACCCGCCATAGACCCCCGTGGCGAGGACCCCCACCCACAACCACGGCCCGCCATGTGGACGGTGGTTCTCCCTCCTTGCCAGCAGCCAGGCCTGTAGCCGCGGCTGCACCACCACCAACACCAACGCGATCCCGATCAGCGCCGAAACAATGATCTCGAACGCGTCGGCGGGCAATCCCAGCAACAGCGCTCCGCCGATCAGCGCCCCGACGAACGAGGCGCTGCCCAGCCGCAGCAGCCGTTCTCGCTGCCCTTTGAGCTCCTTCCGGTACCCGTAGGCCCCCGCGATCGCCCCGGGCACCAACCCGATGTTGTTGGAGATGTTGGCCACCACCGGCGGATAGCCGAGCGCCACAAGAGTCGGGAACGTGATCAGGGACCCGGACCCGACGACCGTATTGATCCCCCCCGCCGCCACACCCGCCGCGAAGATAGCCGCCGCGTCCACAACGTTCAATCCGGCCCACCCATCAACGCGACTTCACTACGGCTTCCCGATCGTAGGGAGGCCCCAGCTCACCCACATCACCGGGTGCGCGATGCTACCGCGCCAACACGCCCACTCACCCCGCGTAACTAGTGGAAGCGCGGGCACGCGGAAGCGCGGGCGCTTGGGTACGTGCGGTGGGGCGCGGGGGCTAGGGGGAGTAGGGGCGGTAGTCGTCTTCGTCGCGGGGGCGGGGTGGGCCGTCCAGGTCAGTGGTTTCGGCGGAGATGTGGGCCGGAGGGGCCGGGACCGGGGCGGGGCCGTCGTTGTTGGCGGTGGCGCTCTTGACTGCGCCGAAGAAGCCGCCGAGGCCTTCCAGGGCCTTGCCCATCTCGCTTGGGACGATCCACAGCTTGTTGGAGTCGCCTTCGGCGATGAGAGGGAGGGTCTGCAGGTACTGGTAGGCGAGCAGCCGTTCGTCCGGTTTGCCCTCGTGGATGGCCTTGAAGACGGTGGCGATGGCTTGGGCCTGACCTCGGGCGCGGGCGGCCTGGGCCTTGGCGTCGGCCTCGGCGGACAGCACGGCGGCCTCGGCCTGGCCCCGGGCGCGGAGGACGGCGGAGGTGCGTTCGCCTTCGGCGGTCAGGATGGCGGACTGCTTCTGGCCTTCGGCGGTGAGGATGGAGGCGCGCTTGTCGCGGTCCGCGCGCATCTGCTTTTCCATCGCCTCTTTGATGGAGTCCGGCGGGTCCACGGCCTTGAGCTCGACCCGGTTGACCCGGATCCCCCATCTGCCGGTGGCCTCGTCGAGAACGCCGCGCAGTTCGGTGTTGATCTCCTCGCGGGAGGTCAGGGTGCGCTCGAGATCCATGCCGCCGATGATGTTGCGCAGGGTCGTGACGGTCAGCTGCTCGATCGCGGTGAGGAAGTTGGCGACCTCGTACGTGGCGGCCTTGGTGTCGGTGACCTGGTAGTAGATGACCGTGTCGATGCTGACCACGAGGTTCTCCGCCGTGATCACCGGCTGGGGGGCGAACGGGACGACCTGTTCGCGCAGGTCGACGCGGTTACGGACCTGGTCGACGAACGGCACCACGAGGCTGAGCCCGGCGTTGAGCGTCCGGTGGTAACGACCGAAGCGCTCGATGATGTCGGCCGTCGCCTGCGGCACGATCCGCACCGAGCGGTAGAGGACCAGCGCACCGACCGCAATGGCGACAACGGTCAGGATCAGCGTGGGGGTCACTCCTGGATCGTAAGTCGGCTTCCCCTTTTGGGACAGATGTGAATTTTCAGCCGAGGGGGCGCGCGTACCAGCGGCCGTTGTGGCGCTCCACGCCGAGTGGAACGCCGAAGCACTCGGACAGGAGCTCGTTCGTGAACACCTCGTCCACCTTGCCCTGCGCGACCACGCCGCCCCCGCGCAGTAGCAGCGCGTGGGTGAAGCCCTCCGGGACCTCTTCCACGTGGTGGGTGACCATGACCATGGTGGGCGCGACCGGGTCGTCCGCCAGCCGGGCGATGCGCCGCACGAGGTCCTCGCGGCCGCCCAGGTCGAGACCGGCCGCCGGCTCGTCCAGGAGCAGCAGCTCGGGGTCGGGCATGAGGGCCCGGGCGATCTGCACCCTCTTGCGTTCGCCCTCGGAAAGAGTGGCGAACCGGCGCCGGATGAGGTCGGCGCAACCGAGGGCGTCGAGCAGCTCGACGGCCCGGGTGACGTCGGTCGAGTCGTACTCCTCCTGCCACCGCCCCAAGATCGCGTACGAGGCGGTGAGGACCAGGTCGATGACCTTCTCGTCGGTCGGCACGCGCTCGGCGACCGCGGCGCTCGCGATGCCGATGCGCGGCCGGAGCTCGAACACGTCGGTCCGGCCGAGCCTCTCGCCGAGGATCTCCACCGTCCCCGCGGTCGGGTGCAGCAGGGCGGCGGCGATCTGCAGCAGCGTGGTCTTCCCCGCCCCGTTGGGACCGACGATCACCCAGCGCTCGTCCTCGTTCACCGTCCACGAAACGTCGTGCAGCAGGGTCGCGCCTTCGCGCTTCACTCCGACTCCGCGGAGCTCAAGTACATCGCCGGCCATCACGTGCATGTCCCCAACCCGCCGTGCCGAATGATCCATCGACAGCCTACTTCCAGTGGGAAGCGCCGGTTCCGTGGCCTGGAAGGGAATCGGTTCGGGATGTGTGTCTCGCCGGTGACCCCCAGGGAATGTCGTGACCTGGCCGTACGGTTCCCATCATGGAGCCGGCTGCACGCCCGGAGACGCCGTCGTCGCCCGCGAGGCCGCGAGCTCCAAGGCCGCCTGTGCAATTCTCAGCGCTTATGGTGGTCTGCATGCACGCCGCTGTTCGGAGGGTGGGATGAGCTACAACGGCGCGGACACCGCGACCGCACTGGTCGCTTGGGGCAACGCCTGGCTGTCGGGTCACGTCGGGCTCGACGAGGCCGTGGACGCCGTCGAGAACGCCTCGGGACCGCAGATCCTCGGCACGGCGCCGACCGCTGCCGACCCCACGCCGAGCGTGGCACTCCTGGACGAGGTAACGCTACGGCGCGGCCTTGGTGACCTGCGGGTGGCGGGCATGACCGCGTTCCGGCTGGCGCTGCCCGCCCCTGGCGATCCACTCGGGCTGACCGGCCCGCCCGCCTTCAACCGTGCCGCTCTCGACGCCGGGGCCGCCGTGATCGTCTCGCTGCCGGACCGCGCGCTCGGCCTGGTCCCGGTGGAGGACCGGCGCGGCTCGTCGTACGTCGGCGTCCGTTGGAACGCGCAAGACGCCGCCCCCGGCCTGCCCGACGTCCCCTCACTGGCCGAGGCCGACCGGCAGCTGACCCTCGCCATGCGCGACGCCACCGAGGCGCTGCTGACCGTGGACGACGTCTCCGGCATCCCGCCCGAGATCGCCGACGCCCTGGCCGACCTCCGCGATCCAGGCCGCAACGGCCACCCGCTGGCTCCCGGTTATCCGCAGCGTGCCCACCGCGTCGCCGCCCTCGCCGGCCGCCTCGCCGTCGTCGTCGAACTGGCCCGCCGCCTCGATGCCCATGGCCTCACCGCCGACCAGATGCACCGCCGCGGCGACGCCCTCCGCCTCCTGGACGGCGCCGTCCGCCGCGCCCTCGTGGCCGCCTGCAACAGCGCCTTCGACCCCGTACCTTGATCCGTCCCGGCGCTCACCACCCGCCGGACTCACCAGCGCTCACCGCCCGCCGGACTCACCGCGATCGATTCTCTCCCCGCCCGAACGCGGGCTTGGGAACGCCCTTGACCTGAGTCGCCTGCAAATGGCGAACGGGGCGTTCCCCGTGGAAGGGAACGCCCCGTTCAGAGGCGGAGGCGCAGGCCCGTCGTTCAGGGCAACGGGCTGCGCGTCCTGCTGCTAGCCGCGAACGACGAGCGTGTTGCAGATCTTGTCGGCGAACGTCTGCTTGCGCTCGTCCCACAGCGGCCACAGGTAGCCGATGTAGCAGGCGAAGCTGTCGGCGGCGTGCGCGAGACGGCGGAGGAACGCCATGCCGAACCCGATCGGCTGCCCGCTCTGGGCGCCCACCAGGCGGATGCCCATCTGGCGCTTGCCGATCGTCTGACCGGTCGTGCCCTCCTGATAGGTGAGCCACAGACCACCGGCGACGATGCCGATGAAGCCGATGAACGCCAGCAGGGCGCCGACGCCCGAGCCGTTCAGCAGCATGATGTAGCCGATGAAGTAGATGATGCCCGGCAGCGCACCGACTGCGAGCCAGTCGATGATGAGCGCACCCGCACGCGAGCCCCACTCGGCCAGCTGGCCGGTCGAGCCGTAGTGGTGGTGGTGCACTTCCTGGTAAGGCTGTTGACCGTACCCAGGCTGCGCGGCGGGCTGCTGGCCGTAGCCAGGCTGCTGCGCCGGGGGCTGACCGTAACCGGGCTGCTGCGCGGGCGGCTGACCGTAACCGGGCTGCGCGGGCGGCTGACCGTAACCGGGCTGGGCAGGCGGCTGCTGGCCGTAGCCAGGCTGCTGCGCCGGGGGCTGACCGTAGCCGGGCTGGGCAGGCGGCTGCTGACCGTAGCCAGGCTGCTGCTGACCGCCGTAGCCCGGCTGCTGCTGCCCGTACGGGTCGTAGGGGTTACCCACACTTGCTCCTTATTGATTGACCCTGTGGTTTTGTGACGCCCGCCGGACCCGGAGGGCTCCGCAAGTCTGGCCGACGAGGGAAGACGGCCTCAAACCCGCAGGAGACCGAGCCGGACAAGCTGCCACAGCTCCGACCCCACGAGGGCGGTACCAAGCACCCATGCACGAGCGCCCGGTCGGAGTGCCCACCACCGGCTTCCCAGTCCCAACGGTGCGAAGGCGAGCACGATCGCACCGGCGAAGGCCACCGGGTTCGCGAGCACGGCACGGACCGGATGGCCCGAACCCAGCTCGATGAACACGGTCGTACCGCCGCACAAAGGACAGGGGACGCTGGTGACTGCCCGAAGGGGACAGAGCACACCGGGGTCGTTGACACGGTGGATCCATGCCGCGCCCATGGCCGCAGTGGCCATGGCCGCGACGCGCAGCATCACACCCACAGGGCCATGCCGCGCAGCGGTGAGGGTCCGGCTGACCATGGTCCCCGGCGCACCCTGCGGTGCCCCGGCGACGGTCGCCCCGGGCGCTCCCCCCAACGAATCCTCCGCCTCGATGACTTAAATCCGAGTGACCCGTATATCGGGTTCACCCCCAGGTAGGTCAAGGCCCGGCGACCATCCGCGATCGGACCGTTACCTGAACGGCCATGACACCACCTTGATGGCAAGACTAGGACAAACCACCAAGTGAATGGGCCCCCTTTTCGTCGATGGGCGACATGTAACAGCGCACTTCAGCGCCCCGTCCGCCTCATATGGGAGCAATTTAGACCCAACCGGACTCCAACTCTCGCCACACCGACCCGAGCATCCTCAAGAAGAGCTGAACGCTCCCTGCAACCGAACTGAACGCCACCCCAACCCAAAGTGAAAGCGAGCCCCATCCCGCAAGCCTCGCCGAGCAACCACACCCAAGCCGCGATGGCACCCTGCTACGGCACGTCCGCCGGACCCGCAAAAGGCCTGCGCGCCAGAGCCAGGCCTACCGCGAAGGCAAGTCCTGCGCACGGCGGCCTGCGTACCCACCGGTTCAGATAGTGCGAGTTGGACGCGGCTGTATGCCGGGAACTCGGGTTGCTACATGGGCGGGCGGCCGCTGAGGCCGCTGCCGGGGCAGGCTGGCCCACTGGCAGCTCAGGCCGCTGCGGGGGCAGGCTGGCCCATTGACAGCTGAGGCCGCTGCGGGGGGCGGGCATATGCACTGGCAGCTGAGGCCGGTGCGGGGGCGGCCAGCGTGCCGAAAGCACGAGGTTGCTGCGTCGGCGGAAGTGCTGCGTCGGCGGACCCGCAGCGGGAGCCGAGGTTGTTGTTGGCTAGGCGGGCCAGGCGTAGGGGCGGCTCCGTTGGCTGCATGTACGGAGCGTTTGGGGCCTAGTGGAGCGTGGGGCCTCTTGGGGCGTTGGAACGGGGTGAAGGTGGGGTTGGGTTCAGGCTTGGGCGGCGGCGCCTACGGTTTGGGGCGGGGTGGTGTCGGTGACCTGCTCGGATTCCACGACGTCGGCGATCACGGCGGTGATGTTGTCGGGGCCGCCGGCGTCGCGGGCCAGCTGGATGAGGCGCTGGATGGCCCAGGAGGGCTCGGCCTCGGCGGTGAGCACCTCGTAGATGGTCTGGGCGTCGACCGGGCCACTGAGGCCGTCGGAGCACAGGAGGTAGCGGTCGCCCAGGCGCGCCTCGCGGAGGCGCAGGTCGGGCTCGCGGTCGTCACGGCCGTCCAGGACGCGGTAGAGAACGTGGGACAGGCGTGAGGTCTCGGCGGGGTCGGGGACCTGGCCGGCCTCGGTCGCCTCGGCGTTCAGCAACTTGTCCATCGTGTGGTCCTGCGTGATCTGGAAGAGCTCGCCGTCGCGCAGGAGGTAGCCGCGGGAGTCGCCGATGTGGGCGAGGGCGACGCGGGCTCCGGACCAGAGCATCGCGGTGAGCGTGGTGCCCATGCGGCTGAGGTCGGGACGTTCCTCGCGTACGATCCGCAACTTCTCGTTGGCCTCGGCCACGGCCCGGCCCAGGCTCTCGACAAGGTCGTCATTATGGGCGTCGGTGTCCAGCGAGCGCAGTGAGCCGATGACGGTGGAACTGGCGACCTCGCCGCCCGCGTAGCCGCCCATGCCGTCGGCGACCGCGATCAACCGTGCACCGGCGTAGCCCGAGTCCTCGTTGTTCTCTCGGCTGCACCCGATGTCACTGCCTGCTGCGTACCTGATTGTTACGTTCATACCGATTTCGATGACGATCCTGTCGTGGGAGTTTGTATCAGTCGCCGGCCAGGCCGTGCCGGACGGCGTACAACGCCGCCTGCGTCCGATCCTGGACTCCCAGCTTCATGAGCAGATTACTGACGTGTGTCTTCACCGTCTTCTCAGAGACCATGAGCGCACGCCCGATCTCCCGGTTGGATCTGCCCAGTGCGATCTGCACGAGCACCTCCCGTTCACGTTCGGTCAGCGCGGCGAGGCCGCGGTCGTCTACGCCCGCCGAATCCACACGCACCACTGCCTCGGCGGCGTCGGGCGCGAACAGGACATGCCCGTCGTGCACCGCTCGGATCGCCTGGACCAGCGCCTGCGGATCGACATCCTTGTATAGGTACCCAGCCGCCCCTGCCTGTACAGCCGGCAGCACGTGTCCACGTTCCGTCACGCTCGTCAAGACCAGAACGCGCGCCGCCACCCCTCGAGCCCGTAGTTCCGTCAGCGCGGCCAAGCCGTCGGCGCCGGGCATCTTGAGGTCCATCAGCACGATATCGGGCTTCAGCGATTCGGCCAGCTTCACGGCGGACACGCCGTCCTCGGCCTCGCCGACCACCTCGATGTCCTCCTGGATCCCGAGGAAGGTCCGCAGGCCCTGCCGCACGACCGGATGGTCGTCGGCGATCAGCACCTTGATCACGGCGTCCTCCCCGGAGCCAGGGTGCCAGCCGCCATGATCGCGGCGCCAGAGTCAAAGGTCATGCGGGCACCTCCAGCCGTATGACCGTGCCCGCTCCCGGGGCGGCCTCGATCGACAGGACACCGCCGATCGAACGTGCCCGATCATGCATGGACGCCAGTCCGAGCCCGCCGGGAGGCGGCTCGCTGGGCCATGGGTCCTTGCGGCCGCCACGGCCGCCGCCGTTCAGCGCCGTGGGGTCGAAGCCCGCGCCGTCATCGGCCACCTCCAGCACGACCCGCTCGCCGTCGCCCTGGAGGCGTACTTCGACGACGTCCGCCCCGGAGTGACGCAGGGCGTTGTAGAGGGCCTCCTGGGCGATCCGGAACAGCGCGGCCTCCTGGTCCTCGGGCAGCGCGACCGCGCCGTCTCCAGCGAACCGTACGGCGGTTTCGTACGCGCGGTCGAGCACCTCGACGTGCTTGCGCAGGGAGGCGGCCAGGCCGTCGGCGAGATCGGCGGGCCTGAGCTCGAAGATCACGGCACGGAGCTCGGCGAGCGCCTCGGCGGCGAGACGTTCCACCTGGCCGAGCTCCGAGACGGTACGGACCGGATCGCGTTCGGCGAGCGCTGCGGCGGCCTTGGCCGTGAGCCGGAGGGAGAACAACTTCTGCGCCACCGCGTCGTGCAGCTCCCGGGCGAGCCGGTTGCGTTCGGCCACGACGGTGAGCTCGCGGTTGTGCTCGTACAGCCGGGCATTGGCCATGGCGATCGCGGCATGCGCGGCGAAGAGCGTGAGGAGCTCCTCGTCCGACTGGGTGAAGCCCTCGCCCTTGGGGACGTTCTGCTTGTTGGCGAGGAAGATGATGCCGAGCACGTCCTCGCCGTCCTGGATCGGCACGCCCAGGAAATCCTTGAGGACGGGGTGCGGCGACGGCCAGCCCTCGAACTCCGGCTCCCGCCGGATGTCACTCAGCCGCTTGGGCTCGTTGTCGCGCAACATCGCGGCGAGCATGCCGTGCTGGCGGGGCAGGGGCCCGATGGCCTCCCACTCGGCATCTGAGACACCCTCCACCACGAACTCGGCGAACGATCCCTCGTCGTCCGGCACCCCCAGGGCGGCATATCGGGCGTCCAGGAGTTGCGCGGCGGCCCGGACGATCACCTGGAGCACCTCATGCACCGACAGATGCCGGGTCACGGCGAGCACGGCGGAACTGACGGCGTGCAGGGTCGCCCCGGGATCGCCGCAGCCGCGCTGGTCGACGCTCATCCCACCCCGCTTCCGATCGCGCCGCCTGAGCCCGTCGTGGCTCACATGTGAAGACCGTACTCTCTGGCCGCCTCATCCCAAATCAGCCCCGGGTCCCATGTGGCGTCGAAGGTCCTAGGCCCATAAGACGAGAAGGTGCGGGACCGGTCGGCCGATGACCTTCGGAGCTGGGATTTCTAGCGTCAAAGCATGACGCGAAAAACGGCACTCATCACCGGCGCCTCCCGGGGGCTGGGGCGGGCACTCGCCCAGGAGCTCGGCCGGGACGGCTGGAACCTCATCCTGAACGCACGCGGCGCCGAAGCCCTCGAAGCCGCCTCGGCCGAGATCCTCGAAGCCGCCTCGAAGGAAGCAGCCTCGAAGCAACTCACTTCCGGGAACGCCCCCGTACCCGTCAGGGTCACCACGATCGCGGGCGACGTTGCCGACCTGGACCACCGCGCGCGGCTCGTCCAGGCGGTGAACGAGGCAGGCGGTCTCGACCTCCTGGTCAACAACGCCGGGACCCTCGGCACGACTCCGCTGCCCCGCCTCGCCGACCAGCCGCTCGACGACCTGGCCGAGGCGTTCCGGATCAACACGCTGGCGCCCCTCGCGCTCGTCCAGGCTCTGCTGCCCACCTTGCGTGAACGCGGCGGAGCGATCTTGAACATCACGTCGGACGCCTCCCGCGAGCCCTATGAGACCTGGGGCGGCTACGGCTCCACCAAGGCGGCCTTGGAGCAGATCTCCAACGTCCTCGCCGCCGAAGAGCCCGATGTGGCCGTCTGGTGGGTCGACCCCGGCGAGATGCGCACCGAGATGCTCCGCGCCGCAGGCGAGGACGTGGACGGGGCGCCCCCTCCGGAAGAGGCCGCCGCGGCTCTCCGGCACCTCATCACCGAACGTTCCCCCAGCGGCCGCTATCAGGCCGCCGATCTCGCAGGTGCACGATGACCACAGCGATGGGCCCCGACTCCCCCACCGTCACCGACGAAACCACACCCCAGCTCGACGACCTCGGCGCCAAGCAGTTCGACGACCTCGGCGGCAAGCAGCCCGTCGACCTAGGCGACAAGCAGCCCGACCACACTCAAACGGCACCCGGTCGGCGAAAGCCGCAGCGAAAGCGGAGAGGGACGCGGCCTGAGAGTCTGCTGAGCGGTCCGTACCGCACGCCCACGCTCGGCATCGTGCTGACCGTGACCTTGCTGGCCTTCGAGGCCATGGCGGTCGCCACGGTGATGCCGGTGACGGCGCGGGACCTGAACGGCCTGTCGCTGTACGCGTGGGGCTTCAGCGGCACCCTGATCGCCAGCGTCCTCGCCACGGTGCTCGCGGGCGGCTGGATCGACCGTTCCGGGCCCGCCAAGCCCCTCCTGATCGGGCTCGCCGTCTTCGTCGCCGGGCTGGCGATCGCCGGGGCGGCCCCCACGATGGCGATCTTCGTCGTGGGCCGCGTGGTTCAGGGCCTGGGCATGGGCGTCGCGATGGTCGCCAGTTACGTGCTGATCGCCCGCGTGTATCCCGAGTCGCTGCGGCCGAGGGTGTTCGCCGCGCTGGCCGCCGCCTGGGTCCTGCCCTCGCTGATCGGCCCGGCGGTCGGCGGCGTGGTGGCCGAGCACATCGGCTGGCGCTGGGTGTTCCTGGGCCTGATCCCGCTGGTGATCCCGGCCGCGGCGATGCTGGTCCCCGCGTTCCGCAACCTGAAGCCCGTCGAGCACGCCGAGCACGGCCCGGCAGGCCGCGCGGGCGCCACCCGCTACATCGCCGCCGTCGCGGTGGCGGCCGGTGCCGGCCTTCTGCTGTACGGGCTGGACAACCCCGGCCTGGCGCTGATCCCGGCCGCAGCCGCCGGACTGGCCGGACTCGCCTACGGCCTGCCGAAGCTCTTCCCCGCCGGAACGCTCCGGATGCGGCGCGGCCTGCCCAGCGTCGTCGTGGCCCGTGGCCTGCTCGCCGGTGCGTTCTTCGGCACGGACGTCTTCATCCCGCTCGCCCTCACCTCGCTGCACGGCTTCAGCGCCACCCAGGCGGGGATCGTGCTCACCGTCGCCGCCCTCGGCTGGTCGGCCGCCTCGCAGATCCAGGGCCGGTCCAGGCGCCCCCAGACGCTGTTCGTCCTGCTGGGCGCCGTGTTCACAACCGTCGGCGTGGTCGCGGTGACGGTCACCCTGCAGCTGTCGGGCTGGTGGGCGGCACCCGCATGGGCCATCGGCGGCTTCGGGATGGGCTTCGCGATCAGCGCCCTCAGCGTCCTCATGCTCGACCAGTCGGCCGAGGAGGAGCAGGGCGTCAACTCCTCCGCGCTCCAGATCAGCGACACGCTCGGCTCCTCCGTCGTGGTCGGCCTGGCGGGCGCCCTGGTCACGGGATTCGGCACCGACCACCTCGAACAGGGCCTGGTCGTCGCCGGCCTCCTCTTCACCGCGATCGCCGCACTGGCGGTCGTCTCCGCCTTCCGGCTGGAAGCCGAGAAGGCCTGATCCCACACGCCCGAACATCGCAATCCCAGGAGACGAGCCGTGATCGAGACACTCGAGTTCACCCTTCCGCCCGCCCTCGAAGCCCACGAACCCCCGGAGGCCCGCGGTAGATCCCGCGACGGCGTCCGCCTCCTGGTCGGGCGCCGAGCCGGCGGAGAGGTCAGCCACCACGAGTTCCCCAACCTGCCGGACCTGCTCCGTCCCGGCGACCTGCTGGTGGTCAACACCTCCGCGACCCTCCCCGCAGCCGTACGCCTGGACAAGATCGCCGTCCATTTCTCCACCCCCCTCCCGAACAGCGCGGCGCCCGCGCCCCAAGGCAGTCCGCCCGGCACCGCCGCAGGCACGCCCGCTGGCGCGGCATCCGCCGCCACGGCGTCCGCTGGCGCCGCATCCGCTAGCGCGGCGTCCGCTAGCGCGGCGTCCGCTTCCGAGAGCGCAGCAGCCACGCAGGGTGCTCCGGCGGAGGTCGATGATCGGCTCTGGCTGGTGGAGTTGCGCCGCCGGACGGGCAAGGCGAGCGTTCCCTACCCCGGCGGCTCGCCTGGCGAGTGGATCCCGATGCCCGGCGGCGCGACGCTGACCCTGATCGGGCGGCGGACGGAACGGCTGTGGATGGCCCGCCTCAGCACCGACGTGGTCCCGTACCTGCGGCTTTACGGCGTGCCGATCCGGTACGGGTACGTACGCCGCGACTGGCCCACCGCCGCGTACCAGACCACGTTCGCGTACGACCGGAGCACCGGCAGCGCGGAGATGCCCAGCGCGGCGAGGCCGTTCACGCCGGAGCTCGTGACCCGCCTGGTGTCGCGCGGCGTCCTGCTCGCTCCGATCACCCTGCACACCGGCGTGGCCTCACCCGAGGCGCACGAACCCCCGTACGCCGAACGGTACGAGGTTCCTCAGCCGACCGCCGATCTCGTCAACCACGTCCGGGCCGCCGGTGGCAACGTGATCGCGGTCGGCACCACCGCCGTCCGTGCCCTGGAGACAGCCGCCGGTCCGACCGGTCGCGTCCACGCCTCCAGCGGCTGGACCGAGCACGTCATCACTCCCGAGGGCGGAGTACGCGTGGTGGACGGCCTGCTCACCGGCCTCCACGAGCCGAAGTCCTCGCACCTGATGATGCTCACCGCCATCGCCGGCCACGACCTCCTCAAGAGCACCTACCAGGCCGCCCTAGACGAGTCCTACCTTTGGCACGAATTCGGGGACCTCAACCTTCTTTTGCCCAGCTGACGTCGACCGCGCCAACGCCCACGCCCCGCCCCCTTCCGCCGTACCTGCGCCCGCACCCGACACCCGCACGCGTCCCTGTTCCCGTTCCCGTTCCCCCGAGTTCACCGTCTGGTTGTCCGGATGCTGGACCGCGCGCGCGTCCGTTCACCCACGGCCGGTACCGTGGTGACCAGCATGGACGGGACAGAACAGCGCACATTGCTCATCACGCTCACCGGCCGCGACCGCCCCGGGGTGACATCGCGGCTGTTCAGTACGCTCTCCGGCTTCCCGGTGACGGTCGCCGACGTGGAGCAGGTCGTGATCCGCGGCCGGCTCGTCCTGGGCGTCCTGATCGCCTACGAGGACGGCGCGGACATCGGCCGGGTGTGGGCCGCGGCCGAACGGGTCGCGACCGACCTCGACATGGAGATCGAACTCTCCACCGGCAAGATCAAGACCATGCAGCGCCGCCGCGGCCGTCTGCACGTGACCGTGCTCGGCGCCCCGCTGAAGCCCGCCGCCATGGCCGGGATCGCGGGCCGGATCGCCGCCAACGGCGCCAACATCGACCGCATCGAACGGCTCGCGCACTACCCCGTCACCTGCATCGAGATGGACGTCTCCGGCGCCGACCCCGAGGCACTCCGCGCCGGGCTGGCCATCGAGGCCGCCGAGCAGCAAGTGGACGTTGCCGTCCAGCACGGCGGGCTGCACCGCCGCGCCAAAAGGCTCATCGTCATGGACGTCGACTCGACCCTCATCCAGGGTGAGGTCATCGAGCTCCTCGCCGAGCACGCGGGCTGCCTGGAAGAGGTCGCCAAGGTCACCGAGGCCGCAATGCGCGGCGAGCTGGACTTCGAGGGTTCCCTCCGGGAGCGGGTCGCCCTCCTCGCCGGTCTCGACGCGGGCGCGATCGACGCCGTCCGCGACAAGGTCGAACTGGCCGCCGGAGCCCGCACGCTGGTGCGGACGCTCAAGCGCCTCGACTACAAGTTCGCCATCGTGAGCGGCGGATTCACGCAGGTCACCGACGCCCTCGTGGCGGACCTCGGCATCGACTACTCCGCCGCCAACACCCTTGAGATCGAGAACGGCAAGCTCACCGGCCGTGTCGTCGGCCCCGTGATCGACCGTGCCGGCAAGGCCACGGCCCTCGAACAGTTCGCCCGCGAGGCCGGAATCCCGATCAACCAGACGGTCGCGATCGGCGACGGCGCCAACGACCTCGACATGCTCCAGGCCGCCGGGCTGGGCATCGCCTACAACGCCAAGCCCGTCGTACGCGAGGCCGCCGACACCGCCGTCAGCTTCCCGTACCTGGACACGATCCTCTTCCTCCTGGGCATCTCCCGCGACGAGGTGGAAGCAGCCGACGCCGCCGACGCCCACCCCGCCTGATCAAACCCGCCTGACCAACCCAACCAGCCAACCTCACCCAGCCAATACCAGTCACCCACCTGCGCTGCCTTCCGCCCCGCCCAAGATCGCCCTGGCGCCCGACTCACCGCTCCGCGTAGCAGCCGCTGGTCCAGCACCAGCTCACGTCGCGCCGGCCGCACGTTGGGCGCATGACGCCGACCGTCCGGCGATCGTCAATCCCAGCCCTGCCCGTTTTATGCCGGTTGGAGAAAAGGTGATGCAGGCGGGGCATTTGTGGTCGGAGGTAGAGAACCGCGGGTACATCGTGATCGGGATGGGAGACCTCACGTGGGGGTGGTAGTGGTGCTGCGGGGTGCCCGCGAGGCGTACGCCAAGATCGAGGGTCGGGCGGCGCCCTTCTACGGGCTCGCCTCATCGCTCGCCATCGCCGTACCGCTCCTCGTGGGCGCGCTGACGGATCACGCCGCCCAGGGGTCGATGATCGCGCTCGGGGCCTTCCTCGTGTCGCTGAGGGCGCCGGAGGGGCCGTACGGGGCGCGCGCCCGCAACCTCGGGGCCGCCACGATCGTGGTCGCGATCGGAGCGACCATCGGCGGCTACCTGAGCGGGCACATCTGGCTGGCCGTCGCCGTCATCCCGCCGATCGTGGCTCTCGGGAGCGCGGTCGGCTGGATCGGACCCACGGCCGGGTTGGCGGTGCTCCTGACGGCCATCCGACCGCGCGCGGAGGACGTGGCGTTCAACGGGTTCCTGGAGTTGCTCGGCGGGGTCCTGGTGAGCGTCCTGCTTCTCGTTCCGTGGCCCGCCTTCCGGTTGCGGCCGCTGCGTACGGCCCTCTCGGAGGCGACCGAGGCCGTGGCCGAGGCGCTCGACGCGGTCGCTCAGGACATCGGCGCGCCGGATGCCAGCGTCCTGAACGCCGTCGACCTGACCAACCCCGGTCTCGCGGCGGTGGTGCACAAGCCGGACTGGGAGCAACGCCGCCGGGCCGCGTCCCGCGCCCTGACGGCGGCGCGAACGACGTACGGCCTCTACCGGGCGGGCCGCGGCGGACGCGAGGAGCCGACCCGGCCCGAACGGCAAATCGAGGTGCTCGCCAGGATCCTGCACGAGACCGTGGCGTTGCGTGCGCTCGTGGAGGCGGCGCGACGGCGCCCGCCGCAACGCGACTGGGAGATGGAGGTGCACGTCGCGATCGCGGCGCTGGTGGCTCGGCTTCGCCTGCTCGCCGGAGCGACCGAGACGACCGGCCAGACCCCGCTCGGCAGCGTCGAATCCGCGGCGATCCGCCGCCTCGGCAGGCAGAGCGAAGTGATCCGGCGAGCCGGGCTCGCGGGTGACGAGGACCTCGTCGCCGCCGCCCTGATCGGCCAGGTCCGGCGTTCCATCGACCGCATCGCGGCGAACATGGAATCCGCTCGCCGGATCGTCGCGGGCGGTCTCCGGATGGGCCTCGGCCCGCCCCGGCCGCTCGGCACCACGGGCCCGGCCTCGATCTGGGACCGCGCCGGAACGGCCGTACGGACGCGCTCCCCCTCGTTCAGGCAGGTCATGCGGATCAGTCTCGCGGTCGCGGTCGCGATGGCGATCGCCGCGGCGCTCAAGCTGCCGCACGGCCACTGGCTGACGATCACCGTCCTGCTGACCATGCGCGACACGTACGGCGACACGGTCGAACTGGTCGTGCAGCGAGTGGGCGGCACCGCGATCGGCAGCGCGATCGCCGCCGTGCTCCTGGCCTTGGCGCCCGGGCAGATCGTGGCCGCGATCGTGCTCTTCGTGTTCGGGCTGCTCGCGTTCACTCTGCGCTCGGTGAACTTCACCTACTGGGCGCTCTTCGGGACGCCGTTGGCGATGATGCTGATGGACTTCTCCGTTCCGTCGGACTGGACCGCAGCCGGCGAACGGATCGCCCTGACGATCGCGGGCGCGCTCCTGACCGTGCTGGCGTCCCGCCTGTTGTGGCCCACGGGATATGCCGAGCGGCTGCCCGTTCAACTCGGGCACGTCCTCAGCGCTCACGCAGACCTCGCACGGGCGGCGGCCGCCGTGGTGCAGGACGAACACGAACGCCTGCCGCACGACAAGGTCATGGCGGCCGAGCTTGCCACCGAGGCCGTCACCGAAGCCCGCAACCGCCTCGGCAAGGAACGCGTTCCCGACACCGAACGCATCGCCCGCCTCCGAGCCACGGCAGAAGCCGCCCACCGTGTGCGCGACCACCTCATCGCCGTGGCCCGCATGTCCCGCGAGCAAGAGATCGAAAGCGGCCCGGTCCCCGAGATCCTGGACCGCATCGCCGACCTGCTCGAAGAGACCGCCGCCACCGTGGACGACCTCGAACCCGCCTCGATGGACCCCCTCGAACCCGACCCCCGCCTCGACGAGGAGTTCGCCGCCCTCGACACGTACCTCACCAAGATCACGCGTCGGCGCCGCGCGGAGGTCGAAGGGGGCGTGGAGACCGATGCCTTCACCCCGCTACGCCACGCCCTGCTCCAGGCCTCCGGCGTCCGCTACACGCTGCGTGCCCTTCGCGGCGACGTCACCGATCTGATCGACTCGGGCCTGACCGCCGGCCGCCCCGGCCCACCCATGGAGGACACCGCCAGCCGTCCCGGCCCACCCACGCAGGACACCACCGACCGTCCCGGCCCGCCCGCGGAGGACACCACCGGCCGTCCCGGCCCGCCCGCGGAAGACGCCCCCGGCCGTCCCGGCCCATCCGTGGAGGACAAACCCGCAAGGTAACGGTCAGCCCTTGGGCGTGCGGGTCAAAGAGAGTGTGCCGGCCCCAGGCCGTGTCTCGGCCCAGGGCGCGGTGAGCTCGATCACGGCGAGCGCGCAGGTCGGAAACGCGTCCGGGGCGTCGCCGGTGAGGTCGTGGACGAGTTGGTGCACCGAGGGGTTGTGCCCGATGAGCAGCAACGTCCGTACACCATCGTCAGTCTCGCGAACGAGCGACAGCAGCGTCTCTGGCTCGTTGTCGTAGATCTGGGACTCGAAGCTCACTTCGCTCTGGAGCGCGAGCCCTTCGAGGGTCTCCCGGGTACGCACCGCCGTGGAGCACAGCACCCGATCGGGGACCAGATCGTTCTCCCGGAGCCACTCACCGGTCGCCGCGGCGTCACGCCGGCCGCGGTCGTTGAGCGGACGGTCGATGTCGGCGAGCCCAAGGCCCGCGACAGCCTTGGCGTGGCGAAGCACGATGAGCGTCGGCATAGCCGCCACCCTAGCCCCGCGCCCACCCGGGCACGGTACCCCCGGCCGCGGTACGTGCCCGGCCTCAGCTCGTGCCCGGCCTCAGCTCGTGCCCGGCCGCGGTACGTGCCCGGCCGCGGTATGTGCCCGGCCTCAGTCCGTGCCCGGCGCGGTACGTGCCCGGCCGCGGTACGCGCCCGGCGCGGTACGTGCCCGACCTCCGTACCTCCCCGGCCGCGGTTCGTCAGGGGGCGACCATCGCGCCGATCGCCCAAAGGACCAGCATGATCCCGAGCATCCCGCCGAGCACGATGGCGAACCCCTTGGGCCCTGACATCGTCGACTTCCCGTCGCTCACCGCCACGCCTCCCGTTCTGGAACATCAACCGAGGCCCACCACCGGGAGGTCTGCCTCACCGGCCCCGTGGGCTCGCGTACAGCGTACGGCCACCCCTCCATGCTCCCGACACCACCCACCACCCCGCTCAGTGGAGCAGCGAAAAGGGGCCGGTGGCTGGTGCCACCGGCCCCTTTGTGTGCGTTGCGCCCCTGGGTTGCGTTGCCCCCTTTGGGTGCGTTGCCTCCGTGGGGTGCGTTGCCCCCATGGGGTGCGTTGCCCCCTGGGGTTGCTTGCCCCCGGGGTGCGTTGCGCCCTCTGGAGTGCGTTGCCCCCTCTGGAGTGCGTTGCGTCCTGGAGTGCGTTGCGCGCCCCGGGGTGCATTGCACCCCTTTGGGGTGTGTTGCGGGTCAGGCCTTGTTGGCGGATGACTCGCGGTCGGCGTCGGAACGCGGCTTGGGTGGCGTCTTCGCGCCCTCGGCGTCCTCAGCCGTTTCAGTGGTCGGCGCTTCGGGGGTGCCCGCCTCGACCTCGCCACCGGTCCCGGCTCCGGGGAGGGTGCCGGTCGTGGTGCCGCCGACGACCGCCGGCTGGCCCTCGCCGGAGCCGATGGGGTCGGCACGGCGCTTGGAGAGCACGATGGCCCCGATGACGACGATCACCGCGGCTCCGGCGACGCCGACGCGCAGCGGGATGTTGCCCGCGTACGTCACGACGGCGTCGGCGATGAGCAGCGCGACCAGGTTCATGACCTTGATCAGCGGGTTGATCGCCGGGCCGGCGGTGTCCTTGAACGGGTCGCCGACCGTGTCACCGATCACCGTGGCCTCGTGGGCCTCGCTGCCCTTGCCGCCGAGGTGGCCCTCTTCGACGAGCTTCTTGGCGTTGTCCCAGGCGCCGCCCGCGTTCGCGAGGAAGACGGCCATGAGCACGCCGCACGCGATGGCGCCGCCGAGGAACGCGCCCAGCGGCGCGTACCCGAGACCGAAGCCGACCGCGATCGGCGTCATGATGGCCAGCAGCCCCGGCGTGGCCAGCTCGCGCTGGGCGTCCCGGGTACAGATGTCCACTACACGGTCGTAGTCGGGCTTCTCGGTGTAGTCCATGATCCCGGGCTTGGTGCGGAACTGCTCGCGCACCTCGACCACGACCCGGCCCGCCGCCCGGCTGACCGCCATGATCGCCAGTCCGGAGAACAGGAACACCACGGCCGCACCGATGATCAGCCCGATCAGCACGTTCGGGTTGTCGATGGAGATGTTGAACACGGCGAAGTCGCCGAGTGCGTCCTTGGCGTCCGCCGAGGCGTCCGACAGCGCGGAGACGACGGTCGTCCGGAACGACCCGAACAGCGCGGTCGCCGCCAGCACGGCCGTCGCGATCGCGATGCCCTTGGTGATCGCCTTGGTGGTGTTGCCGACCGCGTCCAGGCGTTCGAGCACCGCCGCGCCCTCGCCCACCACGTCGCCGGACATCTCCGCGATGCCCTGCGCGTTGTCGGCGACCGGGCCGAAGGTGTCCATGGAGACGATGACGCCGACCGTGGTGAGCAGGCCGGTGCCCGCCATCGCGACCGCGAACAGCGCGACCGTGGTGTTGCCGAAGCCCAGCAGGAACGCCCCGTACACCGCGCTGGCGATCACGAGCGCGGTGTAGACCGCCGACTCCAGACCGAGCGAGATACCGGAGAGGATCACCGTCGCGGGTCCGGTCCGGGCGCTTTCGGTGACCTCCCTCACGGGCTTGCGGCTGGTCTCGGTGAAGTAGCCGGTCAGCAGCTGGATGGCGCTGGCCAGGACGATGCCGATGATCACAGCGCCGATCGCGACGATCTGCGGGTTGGCGTCCAGACCGAGGATCTCCGGGTCGGTGACGCCGGCGAGCTCGTCGAACGAGGAAGGCAGGTAGGCGAATGCGGCCACGGCCACGAGCACGGCCGAGATGATCGCCGAGATGAAGAAGCCACGGTTGATCGCCGACATGCCCGAGCGGTCCTTGTCCCGGGGCGCCACCGCGAAGATTCCGATCACGGCGGTGATCACGCCGATCATCGGCACGATCAGCGGGAACACGAGCCCCTCGGTGCCGAACGCCGCCGTGCCCAGGATGAGCGCGGCGACGAGCATGACCGCGTACGACTCGAACAGGTCGGCCGCCATGCCGGCGCAGTCACCGACGTTGTCGCCCACGTTGTCGGCGATCGTCGCCGCGTTCCGCGGGTCGTCCTCCGGGATGCCCTTCTCGAGCTTGCCCACCAGGTCGGCGCCCACGTCGGCGGCCTTGGTGAAGATGCCGCCGCCGACTCGCATGAACATCGCGAGCAGCGCGGCGCCGAAGCCGAAGCCCTCCAGGACCTTCGGAGCGTCGCCCTTGTACGCGAGCACGACCACGGCGGCACCGAAGAGCCCGAGGCCCACCGTGAACATCCCGGCGACGCCGCCGGTACGGAAGGCGATGCGCATCGCCTTCTTCTCGCCGCCTTCTTCGCGGGCCGCGGCGGCGACCCGGACGTTGCCGCGCACGGCGAGCCACATGCCGGCGAACCCGGTGATGGCCGAGAACGCGGCGCCGATGACGAAGAAGACCGAACGTCCGATCCGTTCACCGGTCGAATCGGCAGGAAGCAGGAGCAGTACGAGCGGGATCAGCACCACGAATATGGCGACGGTGCGGAACTGGCGTTTCAGATAGGCGCTCGCGCCTTCTTGCACGGCCTGAGCGATGCTTTGCATCTTCTCAGTGCCCTGGCCGGCGGCCAGCACCTCTCGTACCAGACCTCCGGCGACGGCCAGTGCCAGGAGCGCGACCACTCCGACGACGACGACCAAGGTGAGGTCGCCGCCGCCGAGATCCACTTCTGCGCTGGCCGGGCTTGACAGGGAAAGCCCAGACATCCGTCCTCCTCGACAGGGGCGTGCGATCTTCGATCGCCGAAAAGACGATCTCTACCGCGTACCCCGCGGAGGGCGATTTAGGCCTCACTACGGCAACGCGGGTGCCGGGAGTCTACGCACGCCACGTCTGGATTAGAAGCCTGTCGGTTCCTTAACGAGCCTGAAATGAAAAAGCAATCGACTTTACGCCGCGATTTGACCTGAAAGTGCCGAGAAACAGAGTCTCCGCAGGTCATCCGCAGGCAGCCAACTCTATCCCCGACGATCTTGACATGATCCGGATGACCCGTCTGCAACCAGGCACAGACCCCGCATATCGCCCGATCCGGTTTCCAGTCAGGCATTAACAGTAATTACCTACTGACCTAAATCCGGTTCGAAGATCGACTCGGAAGACGATCCCATAACCGATTCCCCCACTGACCACTGGGGTCTCTTAAGCCTCAATCGTCACATCACCCCCAGTTCCCCCTTCCGTAACCACCCCAAGCCACAGCCCTCCACACCTTGACCCCACGCCCTAACCCACCCTGACTCCCAAGTCGCCCCTGAGCCCCAATCCGCCACCCAGCCCGACCGCCTCAAGACGCCACCCAGCCCGAGCGCCTAAAACCGCCAAACCCCACCCGAACGCCCTCAAGGCCAGAGCGGGTGACCTGGCACCGCCCGTGCGTGCGCCGAGTGAACACGCATGGCGACCCACCGAGCCGCTCAAACCCAAGCCTGAAGATCGACAGAGCCACTCCAGCGGCAGCCAGAACAGCCTGGCCAAGCCGCGCCCCCACGCAGCAGCAGCAGCAGCGGCAGCGGCAGCGGCAGCGGCAGCGGCAGCGGCAGCGGCAGCGGCAGCGGCAGCGGCAGCGGCAGCGGCAGCGGCAGCGGCGGCGCTTCAGACGCCGGCAAGCCCTACTTGATTCCCGTCAGGCCACCCAACGGCCGGCGCAAGAGTGCGGTCAACAGGATCACTCCCGCGCCGGTCGCCAGGATGTACTCGATCAACGCGACCGCAGGGTATTCGGGATCACGTAGTCGCCAGGGCTCAGCAGAGCAACCGGCAGTTTCCGGAGTTCAGGCACGATCCAGACACGGTGAAGGCCAAGATCATGGGAAGCCACCATGGCGCCCGGCGGCGAAGAAGCAAGTGATCACTCCCGACGGCGACCAACGCCCACTGCACACAACCGCTGAGCTAGCTGTACTGACCACGGACGTTGGTAACGCGGAGACGGCTGGGTGATCTTGAAATGAGGGAGGGCCTCCTGGCGACGTGTGAGTCACCACAACTTGCACCTTGAACACCAGGAGGCCCTGCATGGTCCACGCTGCTGCCAAGCTCACACCCCGGGGCCGGTTGGAGCTGGCGCGTTGTGTGGTGGAGGACGGCTGGTCGCTGCGGCGGGCGGCCGAGCGGTTCCAGGCGGCGGTGACCACGGCCAAGCGGTGGGCTGACCGGTACCGCCGGTTTGGAGCAGCCGGCATGGCTGACCGGTCCAGCCGGCATCACGCACAAACGCACCCGCCCCTACCGGCCCCAGACCAACGGCAAGGTCGAGCGATACCACCGCACCCTCACCAAGGAATGGCCTACGCCCGTCCCTCCCAATCCGAGACCGAACGCCGCGCCGCACTTGCACCATGGCTGCACATGTACAACCATCACCGCGGCCACACCGCACTCGCAGACTCACCAGCCACCCGCGTTCCTAACCTGTCTGGTCAGTACACCTAGCCCCACGGGTGCGCCTCCGTGCACACGTCGCCGTGCACGTTGAGCTGGCTGCAAACCAACCGCCGCATGCTCAACTCATCCATGGGCCGCCAGAGCAAGCACGAACCCGACCGCCCGCGCATCTACGCGTGCCCCAATTCATTGCAGGCACCACCGCGCACGCCCAGCTCACCGCAGGCACCGCCACCCACTCCGGACTTACATCACGCGTCATCCGCAACCCGGACTCAGCGTCTCCGGGCCCCGGGCAAAGCAGGCCAGCTTCATCGGGGGGCGGCATTTGACCTGCTGGCCGATGCGTACGGCGCGGCTGCCGTGTCGGTCAGAAAGGGCTGGACATGGCAGAGGCCCCGCCGGTGGCGGGGCCTCTGGTTTCGGGTCTGTTCCGGCTCAGTTCGGAGCGGCTGCCTCGGCGGGCCAGCTCATGCGGATCTGAACGCCCTTGGGGGTCGACTCGATCTCCACGTCGTCGGCCAGGCCGGCGATGACGGCCAAGCCGAGCTCCGCGGCACCGTCGTCGAGAAGGAAGTCGGGTTCGTCGGGCGCCGCGACCGGGGGAAGGCCGCCCGCGGCGTCGTCACCCGGAACGGTGTCGCTCACCACGACCTCGAACCGGCTCCCCGCACCGTTCAACTCCAACCGCACCGGCTCGTCCGGGCAGTGCCTGCGATGCGCCTCCACGGCACGGGAGCAGGCCTCGCCTACCGCGAGCCGTACCTCGTCCAGGAGGGCCTCGGCCACACCGCTGCGGCGAGCCACAGCAGTGACGATCAGCCGAGCCGTCCGGACGTGTACCGGCAGCGCGCTGAAAGAGAGCTCAACGGTCGCCATCTGCGCGACCGCTACTTGGCGCCCTTGCGCTTCTCCTGCGCTTCGGCGATCGAGTCGTGAATGCCAAAGACCTTGGTCAACCCCGTGATCCGGAAGATCTTGAGGATGCGCTCCTGCGTGCACACCAACTCCAGTGAGCCGTCGTGCGCGCGCACCCGCTTGAGACCGCCCACGAGCACACCGAGGCCGGTGGAGTCGAGGAACTCAACCTTCTCCATGTCCACAAGGAGGTGGAACTTGCCCTTGTTGACCAGGTCGATGAGCTTCTCGCGAAGCTTCGGCGCCGTGTAGACGTCGATCTCGCCCTCCACGTTGATGACCGTGAGGCCATCGTCAGTGGTGTAGTCGTTCACCTTCAGGTCCACAGATCCTCCAGCGCCGCACTGCAAAACTCTGATCCCATACCCCCCGGCGGTTCGGGGGCAACGAGACTCCGCCGTGATTCAATCACGCTCCGGCGCCGCGTACGCGCGTTATCGCCCACTCGGGCGAAAGTTCGCGCGATCCCATCTGACCTGCTGGTCTGCCTATCAGGGCAGGGGGGCAGGGGAGCTCCAACGCCGGGGCGTTCCCGGGTTTCTGCCCAGACTGGCAGACTGAAAACCTGATGGCCCCTCAAAGATCTCGCACCGCACTCGAACGGCTTCTCGCCGACCCCACGCGTCGCGATCGCATCACCCATGTCGAGCGTGTTCGCGCACGTCAGGGACGGCGCGCGGCATGGCCGAGCTGGGCTCCGCAGCTGCTGGTCGACAGGTTGACGGCAGCGGGGATCGAGGCTCCCTGGGAGCACCAGGCCACCGCGGCAGAGCACGCCCATGCGGGCCGTTCTGTGATCATCGCCACAGGCACCGCATCCGGAAAATCGCTGGCCTACCTGCTCCCGGCGATCGCCGCGATCTACGGCGAGGAAGCCCCTGTCGGCAATAATCCGGGCGCTCGTTCAGCCACAGGCGAACAGCTTTCAGCGCAAGCCGCCCCCGAAGCCCGCGACAAATCTGCGTACAGCGAACGAGTCGTCCAGCCAGCAACGTCCGGCGAAGACCCGGCCGCAGGCGACAGCGAGTCCGATTCCGAAGCCTCCGAGGCCGCAACGCCGGGCACACCCGCTCAAGCCGGAGCATCAGCGGACACCAAGCCCCCAGCAGCAGACACCGACGTTCACGCCGAAGCCATAGCAACGGCCCCAAGCGCCGAACCTCGAGCCGCAGCCCGATCCGAAGCCACAGTCGGGTCCGGGGCCGCAGCTCGATCCGGAGGCGCAGCCCGAGGCGAAGCCACAGACGGGTCCGGGACCGCGGCGCCATCCGAAGCCACAGCCGGGTCCGGGACCGCAGCGCCATCCGAAGCCACAGCCGGGTCCGGGGCCGCAACCCGATCCGAAGGCGCAGCTCGATCCGGAGGCGCAGCTCGATCCGGAGGCGCAGCCGGAGCCGAAGGCGCAGCCCGAGCCGGAGCCGAAGCCACAGCCAGATCAGGGACCGCAGCCAGAGCCGGGGACCAAGCCATACGGCGACCGCCCGAGGGCACCGTGCTCTATCTCTCCCCGACGAAGGCGCTAGCCGCCGACCAGTTGCGAGCGTTGCGGTCGTTGCGCCTGACTCGCGTACGGGCGGCCACGTACGACGGGGACACCCCGCCGGACGAGCGCACCTGGGTACGGCAGCACGCCAACTACGTGCTCACCAACCCTGACATGCTGCACCGTTCGATGCTGCCGTCCCACTCCCGCTGGACCGCCTTCTTCCGGCGCCTGCAGTACGTGATCATCGACGAGGCGCACGGCTACCGGGGTGTCTTCGGGTCGCACGTGGCGCAGGTGCTGCGGCGGTTGCGGCGGATCTGCGCACGGTACGGGTCGTCGCCCGTCTTCATCCTCGCCTCGGCGACCACATCCGAGCCCGCGACCACCGCCTCCCGCCTGACCGGGCTGGACGTGGTCGCCGTCGCCGATGACGCCTCGCCGCGCGGCCCCGCCACGTTCGCCCTCTGGGAGCCACCGCTCACCGACCTGCGCGGCGAACACGGCGCTCCCGTACGGCGCACGGCCACCGCCGAGACCGCCGACCTGCTCGCCGATCTTGTGGTCGAGGACGTCCAGACCCTTGCCTTTGTACGTTCCAGACGTGGCGCAGAGTCGGTCGCTCTCAGCGCCAAGCGCGCGCTCGGCGACGTGGCCCCGCAGTTGTCGGAGCAGGTCGCGGCCTACCGCGCCGGATACCTTCCCGAGGAACGTCGCGCGCTCGAAGCCGCCCTCCGCGCACGATCGGTCGTAGGACTCGCCAGCACCAACGCCCTCGAACTCGGAGTGGACGTCTCCGGTCTGGACGCGGTCCTCGTCTGCGGCTGGCCCGGCACACGCGCCTCGCTCTGGCAGCAGGCCGGCCGAGCCGGGCGGTCCGGCCAGTCCGCGCTCGCCATCCTGGTGGCCCGGGACGATCCGCTCGACACCTTCCTCGTCCACCACCCGGAGGCGATCTTCGGTACGCCGGTCGAAGCGACCGTGCTCGACCCCGACAACCCGTACGTCCTCGAACCACACCTCTGCGCGGCCGCGTCCGAACTCCCCCTTACTGAAGCGGACACCGAGCTCTTCGGACCGTCCACCGCCGATCTCCTCCCCGACCTCGTGCGCCGGGGATTCCTGCGGCGCCGACCAGCCGGCTGGTATTGGACGCGCAGGGACAGGGCAGCCGACCTGGCCGATATCCGCGGCGCGGGCGGCGCGCCCATCCAGGTCGTCGAGGCCGCCACCGGACGGCTCCTCGGCACCGTGGACGAGGCGTCAGCGCACACCACCGTCCACGAGGGCGCCGTCTATCTCCATCAGGGCGAGTCGTTCATCGTCCAGACCCTGGACCTCGACGACTCGGTCGCCCTCGTCGAACCCGCAGAGCCGGATTACTCGACCACCGCGCGCGACATCACCGACATCACCATCGTCGAACGCCTCCGTTCCACCGCATGGGGCGAAGCCACGCTTTGCTTCGGCACGGTCGATGTCACTCGCCAGGTCGTCGCGTACCAGATGCGCCGGACCCAAACCGGCGAGATGCTCGGCGAAAAGCCCCTCGATCTCCCACCGCGCACCCTCCGCACACGTGCCGTGTGGTGGACGCTCTCGGAGGAGCAGATCGACTCGTTCGGCGACCTGGACCTGGCGGGCGCGGCTCACGCGGCCGAGCACGCCTCTATCGGCCTGCTCCCGCTGTTCGCGACCTGTGACCGTTGGGACATCGGCGGTGTCTCCACCGCCGTCCATCCCGACACGGGCCTGCTGACGGTCTTCGTGTACGACGGCCACGAGGGCGGAGCGGGCTTCGCCGAACGCGGCTACTCCGACGCCGCCGAATGGCTCCACGCGACCCGCAACGCGATCGAATCCTGCGAGTGCGAGTCCGGCTGCCCGTCATGCATCCAGTCGCCCAAGTGCGGCAACGGCAACGATCCCTTGGACAAGACCGGCGCCTTGATCCTCCTAGCCGAACTCCTCCGCCAAGCCCCCTCCTAACCCAAGCCCAGCTGCATCCGGGGCAGGCCTAGCTGCAAGTCTTGAGAAAGCCCCAGTGGCCTATCGAGGTGTAGGAACGGAACGACCAGGGTCAGCCCTGTTCGGAGCGGCGGCCTGCCGGACCCGGGCCAGCTCGCGCTGGAGTTGACGCTTCTCCAGTTCGAGGGTGTGGATCGACTCTTCGTGCTCCTCGCGCAGGTCCCGCAGCTCGCGGCGCATCCGTACGGAACGGTTGAATCCGAACGCCGCTATGGTCATGCCCGCCATGAACAGAATGGCGACCACCACACCCGCCAAGAAGACCTGCCATTCGGACGTGATGCCTGGCACGGTGTCACCGAACGCACTGATCTCGGCGTCTCCGGTGTTGTCCAGGACAACGGCCGCGGCGACCACGATGGCGGCCACCGCCAAGGCAAGACCCAGGAACATCATCATGCGGAGGATCTCCTCTCGGCAATCCGGGCGATCAGGCAGATCTCAGCTGGTTAGGGAGCCTAGACCTTCAACAAAAAGGCCGCCACAACTTCACCGGTCATGGATCCGAATGAGCCGCCCCCAGCAGCCCGAGATGGCCCCAGGAAAACAGGCCTCACCGCCCCGTGGACGGGTCCACAGAAAGCAACAGACGTAGATCAGCGGAAGGCGCCGATGACGTTTCCTACTTGTCCTTACGCCGACGGCCAGTGCGACGCCCCTTGGGACCAGCCTCGGGGGACGAACCCGGCTTGGCGATCTGGACATCGACGCCGTCAGGCCTGCCGAGCCCGGCCGGACGACGCTTGACCGAGGTTCTGTTGCTCGCCGCAGTAGGCGCCGGCGCCTTAAGCACAGCCGTGTCTCCGCCCTTTCCGTTCATGGCGCTGGCCCTGCCAACGGGAGGAAGCGTGCCGGTCTTCGCCACAGCCTCGGCGCGGGCAATCCGCTCACGCGACTTCCTGACCCGCTTGCGTCCCGTACCACCGCGAGCCATCCGCGCCGCCATGCCCTTGCTGCTCACACCCGCCTGCGCAACCCGAAGGCGACGCGTCCAGGTGCCGAGATGAGCGGCGATGACCAGCAGGATCAGCGCGATCCCCACGCTCTTGCCCCACTGCAGGCTGCTGGTGGCCGAGACAGACTGTGCCTTGGTGTTCCCCTGGTCGAGCACCTGCGGCGTCGGGTAGGTGAATCCGGGCGTCGCCCCATAAGGCTGCACGGAGGGCAGCGTGAGCGGTGACTCGTTGTTGAACGGGGTCAGCGGCGCGCCGGACGGGTTCGGGCCAGTCGTTCCCGGAGGAAGCGTGGGGGCGCTCGAACCAGGAGGCGGCGTCGTTGACCCACCGCCGGCGTTGGCACTGGTCGAGGCGGTGCCCGAGTAGACCGAGCCGCCCGAGCCGCTGGGCCGCTTCGCCGTGACGCTCACCGGAACACTCCCGGTGGTCCCGCTGGGCAAGGTCAAGCTTGTGGAGCAACTGGTCCCGGAACAGAACTTGCCAGCCGACCCCGACGTGGAGCCGACACCGCCTGCCTTGACCGAATAACCAGAGAGGTCGTTCTCGAGACCGAGGTTCCAGCTGACGTTCAGCTTGCTGCCCGAGACCGAGGCCGACACCCCGCTGGGCCTCGCGGGCGGGATGGCCACGGTGAACGTGTTGGAGTCGTACACCTTGTTGGTCGGCCGCCCCACGAGGTAGACGGTGTAACGACCGTTGCGCTCCAGGTAGATGGGGGCCGACAAGTCACCTGTGAGGCCCCTCTTGGTGAGGAACGTGTCGCCCCCACCGGGCGTCTTGACGCGGAGCTCCATCGAGACAGCGAAGTCGAAATGAGCCCGGGCGGTCACCGACGAACCGCTCCGGATCACTGAGCCGCTGCTCGGGGTGAGCACGCTGGTCGTCGCGGCGTCCACGGACAAGGGCAGGCCCAGGACGGCAGATCCAGTCGCAAGAACGACCGCACCGACCCTGCGAATCCTGGTCACGGAGCAGATCCCTCCATCGGACGGCGTCAACCGCTTTCGCCGTGCCCGAGGAGCCTGGCCGGCCTCGGGGGGCGAGTGCAGCCGCCGTGTCTCGTGATACCTCTGAGCTTACGGCAGCGTAACGTACCAGCCGGTAGCGAACGTAACAGAAAGGTGACAAAGAAGGAGCAGGTCGCGATCGACCGGGACCCCACACCTTCCTTAGATCCTATTGGCAACCCGTGCAATAAAGCCGCGGTCAGAATACGCCTTCCGTTCCCACAGGACCAGCCCTGGCCCGAGAGGACACCCGCAGAGCATCAGTCGCGATCGGCACCTTGAGCACCACCGTCACCGATATCTCGACGACTCTGCCTCGGACTCCACAGGCCGACAACCGCCCTCCTGATTTTGCCGCGATGGCCTCTGCCGCCCGACACGCGGCAGCCCTGCCCTCGGCCACCCGGGCCGCACCGGCTAACGCCGCGAGGTCAGCAGCGGCATCCGCCCGATGCCGAGCCGCCCGCACGCTCCCCACCGTCATGGCGGTAACAGCAACCACCCAGACCACCGCCATGAACCCCACAACCCACACCACCCCCGACCCGCGATCCGACCCCCAACCCACCGGCCTCGCCAGGAGCAATCCCACCAGCCTCCACCTCCCTCCAGCCGCCGCCCTCTTCCCCTGAAGCCCCGCAACCACCTAGACCACTCCTCTCAACCCGAGCACCCTTACTCCGTTTGCTCGCGCGACTGCGGCCATTGGGGTGAGCCCGGCTTCTTCACGGGGTGGTGACGCCGGGCTCGGTTGCGGCGGCGGCCCGCGCCTGGACTGTCAGGGGGCCAAGGCCTATGGGGGCTGGTGCTCGGACCTGGACGGTCACGTCGACCTGAGTTTCGTCTCCCTTTCGGGAGACCTCGATTGCCGCTCCTGTCGGCAGTGCACGGGCGACGACCTCACGTACGGCCGGAAGCGGTTCCCCACGAGCGGCTGCCCGTGCTCCGCTTCGCGCGGCATCGGTGCAAGCGAGCTGAACGGAAGCAACTGAGACACCCCAGAGAGCAGCCACCGTGATGAGAACCAGCCCTGGCAGCGCGACCGCGATCTCCGCCGTGACCGATCCGCGATCACGGACTGACTCGGTCATCGGGCTGTTCTTCCGTGGAGACCCCGTCCTTAGGGCGGGGAAGAAACGGAGCCCCTGCGGAGCAGGTCAGGGGCCGAGGATTTGCCCCCTGGGCGGATTGTCGTGTCGGGTGGTGGTCGGTCACGGTGCGGGTGTCCTTTCTGGTGTCGTGGTGTAGGCGTAGCCGTCGGCTTGTTTGGAGGAGTCGGAGGTGGCGGTGGTGGATGCCTTGGGCGGTGCCGTGGTGGGTGGTGATGTTGAATCTTCCGGTGGCGCGGACGGCGACGGGGCCGGTGTGGGTGCCCTTGTTCTTGCCCGTGGGGACGGCTGCGCGGACCAGGTCGCCGGTCTGGTAGCCGAAGAAGGTTTTGGTGCGGGGCATTCTCAGGCGGGGGAAGCCGTGTTTGTCGGTGCGGGTTCGTGCGTGTGTGCCGCGCCCGGCGCATCCGGTGACCAGAACCCGGTCGACGAGGTGCCCGATGGTGTCGAGTTTGCCCACGCACAGAGCGTCAAGGGTGTGGGACTTGGGCAGGCCCGCCAGGGTGCGGTTCCACTTGGTTCTGCCGCCCGAGGTGGTGTGGGTGGGCAGCCGCTGATCCAGTGCGCGCCACAGCGCCCACCGGGTGGCGTTGACCGCCGCTGCGTCCCGCAGCGGCGTCTTGGCTTGTGCTAGTACCCGGGCCAGGACCTTGGGCTTGGCCGCCAGGAACTCGGCCACCGGCCGGTTGGACTTGGTCTGGTTGCAGGGGACGCAGGCCAGTGTCAGGTTCGACACCCGATCCGACCCGCCCCTGCTGCGCGGGTGGATGTGGTCGATGTTGAGCGGCACGTTCTCCACGTTGCAATAGACGCAGGACCGCCCCCACTTGGCCAGGAGATATTCGCGGGCCTCGAACCCGGCCAGGGTGCCGTGTTGGTATTCGGCGCCTTCCAGGGGCTTCCCGGCGCTGAGCAGGTGGGTGTCGAACGCGACCCGCTCCACGTGCACCACCCGGACGGGGGCCCAGCGGGCGAGCCGGTCCACCCACGACACGGTGGTGTCCACCCGGTGCTTGAGGGACGGCGCCAGCCACCCCTGCGGCCGGGCCCGGTTGTCGAACCGGGGCGCGCGGTACCGCAGGTTCCGGGACCTCCGGCCACGCCGGTACGCGGCGCGCTGTTGCATCTTCTTGCCGATGAGCGCGCCCCGGTGGTTCAACTGGATGCTGTACCGGCCGCGCCGCTGGCCGCCCTGGGCGGTGAACACCGCGATGCCGGTGTGCTTGCTCCCCGGGTCGATACCGACCTCCACCCCGTCCACCTGCGAGGCGCCAGCGGCGCGGTCTTTCAACCGGATGACGAACGGGGTGTGCCGGACCACGACCGCCCGGCCCTTGTTGAGCAGTTCCCGCGATCTTGCCGGGTGGCACGGTTGCAACGGGGTGCCGTGCTTGTCCAGCACAAACACCGACGGATGACCGACAGATGGTGATGGGTGCCGCTCACGCGGCATCTCCCCAACCCGCGAGGGGTCGGGGGTGACGCCACCGCCGCCAGGTGAAACGACGGTGGTCTCCTCTCGCACATGTCCCGCACCGGATACCGACCGAGAGCGGTGTTCGGTCCCCGTTTCGTCCCTGTTCCCGGGGTTGTCTGCTGAACCGAATTCCAGAGCCATCTGCTGAGGAGGCATAGAGGGGTGGGTCTTCCGTCCTGCACGGAACGTAGCCAACTAAGTCACCTCCCAAATGCGTGTTGGCTTGTGCTGGTAACGGCAGGCCCCCAGCCACTAGGGCTGAAAGCCCCCTCCTTCAGTTCAGGAGGGAGAACCCGTTACCCGAGTTGCAGGGCGCGCTTGATGATCCCTAACAGAAGGGTCCGGACGTCCGGACTCGTTACTACCTTGAACAGCAGTCCGGCGAACGCGGCCGCCGCCACCGTGCCGACCGCGTACTCCGCCGTCGACATCCCCAGATCCCGCGCACCGCGTCGCCATCGCCGTACCGCCGTCTTCATCGCGCCCATCTGAGATCCGTCCCTTCGTTGGTCGGGGCACTCGATTGCGCCCATCTCCAGGCTGCGTCAACGCGCTCCGGACCAACAGGTGAACGCGATTCTGTGGATAACTTTGGCGGCTGCCACCGATGCGAATGCCTCGCGGACGAGGGCTCGGTTGGTTGCCTTCTGCTCCTGCAGCCGCGTAGGGACGTGCGGCTGATCTGCTCAGGACGCCTCGGGAGGCGTCCGTTACCAAGGCAGAAGGATTGTGGAGGCGATCCCGGCTATGGCGGGCACCACGCCCAGCAACATGAAGGCAGGCAGGAAGCACAGGCCCAGAGGGGCGACGGCGCGTACGCCCGCCGCTCGGGCTCGGGCCGCCGCAGCCGTACGGGCCACGCGTCTCTGATCGCTTGCCAATCTCGCCAGAGAGGGCGCCAGTGCGGTTCCGCTGCCGGCGGCGCGAACGGCGGTACGGGCCAAGGGAGCCAGTGCGGGTTCCTTGGCAAGGGCAAGCCATGCGACGGCTGGGTCCACTCCCAATCTGATCTGTACTACGACGCTTTGGAGTTCTTCGCCGAGGGGGCCGCCGACGGTCGTCCCCACAGCCTCTACGGCTTCTCCCCAGGGAGTGCCGCCGCGCAGGCACGCGGCCAGGAGATCGACCGCGACCGGGAGGTCCGCGATCATCCTGCCCGTTCTGCGGCGGCGCTCGGTTCGCTCGGAGCAGCCGAACGACCGGTCCACAGCAATCGCAACCAGGACCCCGACGACCAGACCGACCGGTCCGCCGAAGGCGATCGCGGAGATGATTCCGGCCACGGCGGCTGCGACGCGGCGGGTTCGTAGGTCGTTGCCGGTTGTTGTGTGTTTGGGGTCGGGCGCTGGACCTTTGTTCGCCGCGAGAGGTGGTCGGTGGCCGGATGTTAGCGCCGTGATCAGCCTGCTGAGCCTGCGGGTGGCTGGTCGGGGTGAACGTGGAAGCAGGAAGCCGCAGGCAGCCATGCACAGCGCTGCGGCGAACATCAGCATGCGTGTCCTCGCAACGCTCGGATCGACTGCTTCATCGGGCGGTCTCCGCGGCCTTGGCCAGGCGCTGGGTCCACCAAAGGCCTGTTATGTCGAGGCCGACGCCGACGGTGAGACAGCAAGCGCCCGGAATCGTCCCAAAGAGGAAAGCCAGCGGATTGGCACCCAGCGCGGCTGCCATACCGAGACCGAGCAGGGGGAGACCGGCGAGCAAACGTGCGGTCGCTCGTGGACCGGCCAATTGCGCGGCTACGTCTTGACGCTGTGCTTCCTCATCGCGCAAGGCCGAAGCCAGCCCATCGAGAACCGCCGCGAGCGTGCCTCCGCGCTCGGCGCCGATCCTCCAGCAGGCGGCAAGCAGTCGTAAGCCACCTGCCCCTGGTCTTGCGGCCAGGTGTTCGAGTCGATCCGTAGTGGTTGGCTCCTCGGCTGAGCTGCCGAGGAGTCCCTTGGAAGTTGTGATGACGCTGGAGTCGGGCGAAAGCAGCTCGGCCGCAACTCGACGATCCAGGACGGCGGCGGACGCTGTGAACGCTTCCTCAGGTGTACGACCGGCTGCGAGTTCGGCGGCCATTCCGTCGCACAACTCGATGACACCCGTTCGCCAGAGTTGCTCTTGTCTTCGGCGTGCCCTGAGGTCGGCTGCCCAGGTCTTGGCGGCACCGGCAAGGCTGTTTCTCGGTGGGGAATCGCTTTGTGCTCTTCGGGCCAGCACGAGCCTGTGGACCGCCGGGGGCGGCCCGGTCAGGATCCAGATGGCAGCGGCAGCGCAGAGCGCGGCTGCCTCAGCCACACCGATCATCATGATCCCTCCGTTGGGACGGGATCGGGTGTCCAGCGATGATCAAGGCGGGCGGCGAGGGCGGCGGCGCCCGCTGCGGTCACGAGGGTGCCTTGCGCGGTGAACGACACCGCAGGGAGAACACCGACCAGGCCGTCGGCACCTCGGCACAGGAGGCAGATCTCGGCTACTCGACGGTGCCCGCCGCCCGGCTCGCGTACGAGATGCACGACGACGTCCAGCGCCGCTGCGAGCTGACTGTGCAGTGCTTCGCGGCTCAGGTCGGCCGCACAGCCGAGAGCTTCCAGGCGAGCCGGGACGTCCGCAGCCGCATTGGCATGAAGGGTCCCGCAACCCCCCTCGTGTCCGGTGTTCAACGCACCCAGAAGATCCACTACTTCGGCACCACGCACCTCTCCGACCACGAGCCTGTCGGGGCGCATGCGAAGGGCCTGGCGAACGAGCTCGTGGAGCGTGACGCCTCCGGCCCCTTCAACGTTCGGTGGCCGTGCTTCCAGCCGTACGACATGAGGATGATCGGGTCTCAGCTCGGCCGAGTCCTCTACCAAGAGCAGCCGTTCACCAGGATCTGCTCCGGAGAGCAGACAGCTGAGGAGTGTCGTCTTGCCGGTACCCGTCCCGCCCGTGACGAGGAACGCGGCGCGGGCGGCGATCAGGGCGGCCAGCAATTGGGCGCCTTCAGGTGGGAAAGCCCCCGCCGCGACCAGCTCGTCCAAGGTGAAAGCACGCCGACGTGGTAGACGCAGCGACAGGCAAGTGCCATTGGCGGAAACGGGTGGCAGCACGGCGTGCAGGCGCACGCCACCCGGCAAACGAGCGTCCGCGTACGGGGAGGCGTCGTCGAGTCGTCGTCCTGCGGCAGCCGTGAGCCGCTGGGCAAGCCGACGAAGCGTGGCCTCGTCCGGAAAGCGCATCGACGTGCGGACCAACCCGTCCCCGGCGTCCACCCAAACCTCGTCCGGCCCGTTCACGAGAACGTCAGTCACCTCAGGGGCACGCAGGAGGGGTTCGAGAGGGCCCGCTCCGACGAACTCCGCCCGTAACTCATCCGATAACGCCAGAACCTCACGATCACCTAGCAGCCGTTCCTCCGCGCGCAAGGCCGCCGCGACCTGCCCTGCAGTGGGTTCACCACCCGCGTCCGCAAGCCGATCTCGTACGGCATCAGAGAGCTTTCGCACGCCGCTACCCGCTTTCGTGAGTGGTCATGGACGCTGGACGACTGCACCCCAGCAGATGGTCAAGGTGCTGGGGGAGCCCGTCCGACAGGTCCCTGCGAATGCCGCGAGGGGCAGTTGGCAAGGACAGAGTGAGTGCATGAGCTGGATGTGGTCATGGGGGCCTGTGAGCGTGGCCAGCACGGGATCCGCAGGGACCAAGCGGGTGGCCGACAGGGGCCGAGAGGCCAAATAAGTGCACGTTTAGAGGCGGTGGTGAGCCGATGGTTTGCATGATCGGCGAGTTGTTTGTGGGAGCTGGCTGGGGGCGTGTGGGCCAGGTGAGGCTTGACCGGTCGGTGAATCAGAAGGTGGGTGTCCGTGATTCAGGAGGTGGCTTTGGGGCTGAGACTTGGTTGCGGTCATCTGCTGGAAGGCGAGGTGTGTCATGCGGCCTCTTCGGTTGTGCGCTCGCTTGGTTGCAGACCCAGGTCGTATACGAGGCCGGTGCAGAATTCGGACAGGGGGCCGCGGCGGGTGGCCCGTACGAAATCGCCCTGGTCCAGGGCGGCAGGTAGGCGGCGGTCGCGTTCGAGCAGTCCCGCCAGCGGCAGGTCGAGCGCCTCTGCGATCACGCCTGTCGTGAGCCCGCCCGGGGCGGGGCTGCGGACGATCAGGCGCAGATCAGTGGTGTCCTTGCGCAGCATGGACGCGAGGAGCTCGGCGGCCATCGTGGCCCGTACTTCGGCGGGTACGAGGAGAAAGGTGGCGTGGGCGGCGCGAAGGGCCGTCCGGCCAAGCTCGCCCACGTACCGCGGAACGTCGACGACGACCAGGTCGTAGCCGCGTACCGCCGCGTCGATCAGGGAGCGGACCGCGTCCACGGAGACTGGCACCGGCTCCTTGCGCTGCCAGGAGAGAACAGACAGGTCACCGAGACTGGGCAGCGCCTCGCGGAGGGTGGCCGCGCTGAGCCTGCCACTGCGGTCGGCGAAGTCGGGCCAGCGGGCGCCGTCGTGGTTTTCCAGGCCCAGCACCAGATCGAGGCCGCCCCCGAGTGGATCGCCGTCGATCAGTAGCGTGCGCAAGCCCTGGCGTGCGGCGCTCAGGCCGAGCCCGGCGGACAGGACGCTGACTCCTGCGCCGCCGACCGAACCCGTCACGCAGATCGTCGTGCCGCAGCCGTTCACCGGCTCCGCCGCAGTGGCCAGCGCGTCGATCAACCAAGCTTCGTCACGCGGCAGCTCCGCGAGGTCTTGCGCACCGATCTGTACGGCCAGCTTGTAGACCTCCTCGGTATCCGTGCAGGGCGCCACCAGGACGACGCCGGAACGCCGCTGGAACGCGGTCTCCGCAAGGTCCTTCGCTAAGTCGCTGCCGACCAGGACCAGCGGCGTGGTGTGCCAGGCCGGCCGGGCATGGTCGACCTCACGGGCGACCTCTACCGGGGCCGCCGCAGCGGCTGCGAGTCGTAGCAGGTCATCGACGATCGCGGGGTCGGCTGACACGATCATTGCTGGACTGGTCATGGGGGGCTCCTCGCCTCACGGAGACCATCACCATGCGGTCCCGAGCCCAATGATCGGAAGACCCT
The DNA here is from genome assembly GCF_044326415.1 of Actinomadura sp. 6N118. Taxonomy (NCBI): domain Bacteria; kingdom Bacillati; phylum Actinomycetota; class Actinomycetes; order Streptosporangiales; family Thermomonosporaceae; genus Actinomadura; species Actinomadura sp. 6N118. The sequence continues at coordinate 378,355 of NZ_JBIRAZ010000010.1, forward strand.
TCCTCAACCTGTGGATAACCGACCGACCGGAGGTCGGCTGTCGGCCCGGGTTGCGACGTGCAGCCCGCAGGCGGACACGCAAGGCCGGACGTGCGGGTCGCTGACGCAAGTGCAGGTCGCTGACGGCGGATACGGGGGTTCGTTTGGGCGTTCCCCACCCCGCCGGGGCCGCGTTCGTGCCGAGTGAACCGGCCCCTGTGCTCCTCCACCGGGAGCCGGGCCGTCTTGGGCGGCCCTACGTATAGGGCGACCCCCGCCGGGGGGGAGAGCGGGGGTCGCCCAACGGTCCGGCTCCGGGGGGGTAGAGCCGGCCCGTTTTCCCAAGAAAGCCTCGGGTGAGATCGCACTAAGCCGGACGCCAGTTTGATCTATAGAAGAAGCAAAGACGCTGTCTCCAGTCTAGGCAGATACAACATATGCTGCCCGATCGTCGAGACTTACGTCGAGCGGCAAAGTTGCCTGCGGGTGTCGTTTTTTCTTCCTGGTTGAGATGATCCCTACCCGGAGGAGCCGAGCGGCTCCACAGGGGCACGGATGCGCGCTCTCATCGAGGTTCCCACCCGTCAGCACCCAGCCTGGAAGTCGGAGCGTACAGCAGATCTAATGATCGTTCTGCCGGGTCCGAGATCAGTGCCTAAAAAGAACCGATCACACTCCGTGATCGATTCCGGGGATGGGCGCGAGCGGCGATCGATACGTCCGACAATGGCACGGGCACCCGGAACGGGCCTTGCTGTTCCGTGGGCGCTTCCTCGCTTCGGGGCGCCGCTTTACGAATAGGGGCTTGTCAACTGGGCGAATGAGGCGTAGACAGGTGCTACGGACCAAGTGTCCGAGCACGGCAGCCGGGCACCCACGCGCGACCAGCCGCGGGAGGCGCGTCGAGACGGGCTTGTCCCGTCCGACGAATACAAGTTGCACGCTTTGGTAACCCGGTGTGACGTGACTGGCGGCGGCGCCCTTAGTGGGGCGCCGTTCGCTATGTAGGGGTAGGTGGAAGCCGCCGTAGGCAGAGCGGGAGCGCCGTAGGCCTGGCGCGGGATTTGCCAACAGGTCCCGGCTAGTCGGCGCGAACGTTCAGACCCATGGCCGTGGCGAGCACGATGGCCTGCTGCGGGTCGATGGTCGCATTCTTCAGTTCCACGGTGTACGGGTCGATCGCGGAAAGGTCACTTCCACGCAGGTCTGCCCCCGAAAGATCGGCTTTGTGCAGCCACGCCCCAGACAGATCGAGGTCGCGCAGAGTAGCTCCCTTGCAGCGCGCGCCGGTAAGATCCGCCTCGCGCAGGCGCACTTCGACGAACGACGTACGGCCTAGGTCCGCTCCAGGCAGACCGGTGAACGACCAGTCGCCGCCGCTCACCTTCATCAGGTCGTACGTACATCCGTCGAACATGCTGCCCACGAGCTTGCAGCCGGTGAACGTTGCGTCGAAGAACCTACAGCGCACGAAAGTGCAGTTGATGAACGCGGCGTCATCGTGCGTGGACGCGTTGAACCGCACGCCCCGGAAAGTACAGTCCGTGAAGACCGTCCCCTGATTGCGCACCTCGGTCATGTCCACGTCCACGAACAACACCCGTTCGTGCTGCTCACCCGACAGGTCCCGGGCATCCCAGTCCTCGGACCGGATCGTCGTGTCGGTGGGCGGCGCAGGCCGACCTCCCTTGCGGTCGGCCATGAACGATCAGCCCCTCATATCCGCCATGAGCGATCAGCCTCTCATGAAGGCTTCGCAGATCGCCTGCGAGTCGCGCGCCGCAGCCGCCGTGGCCTCGGCGCAGTGGCGGATCCACGTGGCGACGCCTTCCGGCGTCCCGGTCGCATAGGCCCGGAGGGCATCGGCGTACTGGTCGGCAAGCTCGGCGTGGCCGACTTCCGGCGCCGTCAGCGATTTCGGGTCCACGCCGCGTGCGACCAAGGTCAGGCGCTGAGCTGCGCGCGCCACGATTCCGTCACCCCACCCGAACGGGCGCAACGTGAGCAACTCGCCGTGAACGACCGCCGCCACGACGATGGCCGGCGCCTTCGTCGGGCCGGTCAGCAGGCCGCTGAGCATGTCGAGACGGCTCGCCACCTCGGCAGGAGACGGCGGCTCGCCCAGGTCGAGAACGTCCTTGACGCCCTGGCCCTCACCCCGTGGACGTCCGAGATCTGCGTCATCCACGGCATCAGCCGCAGCCAGTACGTGGAGACGTGCCAATACCTGGCGAGGGGCCTGGCGCCACGTCTCCGCCAGAGAACCCAACTCGGCGGAAACCCGCAGAGCCCCCTGAACCACCGGATCTGTAGGGCTGTTCCCGCCACGCAAGTCGTCCAAGGTAACCGGGACGCCTTCCAGAGCGGCCGAAGCCCTGGCGCCTCGAAGCGCGGATTCAGTGGAGACTTCCGCACTGCGACGACGCAGAATGCGATGGCCCAGCAGCCGGTCCACCGCCTTGCGGGCATCGATGACTGCCGCGTCCACGCCAGGGAGGACGGCTACTTGGGCAAGGGCATCGGTCACGCGCCTGACTTTATGCGGTCCCAAGCATCGCCCTCACCGCCACCCCGCCCTCGCCGAACGCCGCCGAACGCCGCCGAACGCCGCTGGGCAAGCCCTACGAGACTGGCAGTAAGTTCCCCAAACCCGGGTACGCCCCCCCGCACGCACCCGCACGCCCCGAGAGGAATGCGCAGGTCCGGCTGTGTCGGGCATCACATACCATCCTTGCGGAGCCACCCGCGCTGGATGTGTCACGTCCATCTGCCAGGACAGGACTTGTGACCCAGGTCCTATCCCTGGTGAAGTGGGCTCACCGGGCGCCTTCCTCTTTCGCTAGCAAGGAGTACGCGTTGAGCCAGAGTCAAGAGACACTTTCCAATCTGCTGCAGGAGACGCGGCGCTTCGACCCCCCCGCCGAGCTCGCCGAGGCCGCCAACGTGAAGGCCGGTGCGTACGACGAGGCAACTGCGGACCGGCTCGGCTTCTGGGAACGGCAGGCCGACCGGCTGACATGGGCCAAGCGCTGGGACACAGTGCTCGACTGGAACAACCCCCCGTTCGCCAAGTGGTTCGTCGGTGGCGAGCTCAACGTCGCGTACAACTGCGTCGACCGCCATGTGGAGGCGGGCAAGGGCGCCAAGGTCGCGTTCCACTGGGAAGGCGAGCCCGAGGGCGACACCCGCACGCTGACCTACGCCGATCTGCAGCGCGAGGTCAACAAGGCCGCGAACGCGCTGCTGGAGCTCGGTGTGCAGAAGGGCGACCGCGTCGCCATCTACATGCCGATGATCCCGGAGCTGCCGATCTCGATGCTCGCGTGCGCGCGTATCGGCGCCACGCACTCGGTGGTGTTCGGCGGGTTCTCGGCGGACGCGCTCAAGACCCGTATCGAGGACGCCCAGGCGAAGCTCGTGATCACTGCTGACGGCGGCTACCGGCGTGGCAAGCCGTCCTCGCTCAAGCCGACCGTGGACGAGGCGGCCGCCGCGGCCGACTGCGTCGAGCATGTGCTCGTCGTACGGCGAACGGGCGAAGAGGTCGCGGAGTACGAGCGGGACGTCTGGTGGCACGACATCGTCGACCGCCAGGCCGACCAGCACACCGCCGAGCCGCATGAGGCCGAGCACCCGCTCTACATCCTCTACACGTCCGGTACGACGGGTAAGCCGAAGGGCATCCTGCACACCACCGGCGGCTACCTGACCCAGGTCGCCTACACCCACCACGCGGTCTTCGACCTCAAGCCAGAGACCGACGTCTACTGGTGCTCGGCCGACATCGGCTGGGTGACCGGCCACTCCTACATCGTCTACGGCCCGCTCGCCAACGGCGCGACCAGCGTTATGTACGAGGGCACCCCGGACACACCGCACCGCGGCCGCTGGTGGGAGATCATCCAGAAGTACAAGGTCTCGATCTTCTACACCGCGCCGACCGCCATCCGTACGTTCATGAAGTGGGGCGACGACATCCCGGCGCAGTTCGACCTGTCGTCGCTGCGCGTCCTGGGCAGCGTCGGCGAGCCGATCAACCCCGAGGCGTACGTCTGGTACCGCGAGCACATCGGCGCGAGCAAGACCCCGGTCGTCGACACCTGGTGGCAGACCGAGACCGGCGCCATCATGATCAGCCCGCTGCCGGGCGTGACGGCCGGCAAGCCCGGCGCGGCCATGAAGCCGCTGCCGGGCATCGTGGCGGACGTGGTGGACGACCAGGCGCAGGGCGTGCCCAACGGCGGCGGCGGGTTCCTGGTGGTCAAGGAGCCGTGGCCGTCGATGTTGCGGACGATCTGGGGCGACGACGAGCGGTATGTGAAGACGTACTGGTCGCGCTTTGACGGGCTCTACTTCGCCGGTGACGGCGCCAAGAAGGACGAGGACGGCGATCTCTGGCTGCTCGGCCGGGTCGACGACGTGATGCTCGTCTCCGGGCACAACATCTCCACCACGGAGGTCGAGTCGGCGCTGGTCTCGCACCCGAAGGTGGCCGAGTCAGCGGTCGTGGGGGCCACCGACCCGGTCACGGGGCAGGCCATCGTCGCGTTCGTCATCCCGCGTGGGAACGCCGGCGAGGAGGTCGAGGGCCAGGACTTCATCAAGGAGCTGCGCGACCATGTCTCCAAGACGCTCGGCCCGATCGCCAAGCCCCGCCAGATCATGATCGTTCCGGAGCTGCCCAAGACCCGTTCCGGCAAGATCATGCGCCGTCTCCTCCGCGACGTCGCCGAGAACCGCAGCGTCGGCGACGTCACCACACTGGCCGACAGCACGGTGATGGACCTCATCTCCGAAAAACTCCCCAGCGCCAAGTCCGAAGACTGATCTCCACATCACAAACGCCCCGGGCGCCCTCCTCCAAGGGCCCGGGGCGTAGTGCTGCCTAGGGCCGAGGCGCGTCGTGCCGGCTCCGGCTGCCGAGGCATCGCGCCGCCCCGGGCCGGGCGCATCGTGCCGCCTCGGGCCGGGCGCGTCGTGCCGCCTGGGGCCAGCGGCGTCGTGCTGCTCTCCCGTTCACCCGCGCTACTGGAGAGAGCGTCTACCCCGCAAACCGGCTCATCGGAGTGGCGTTAGCAACGATCACTGCGGGTAGGCTCCCCCGCAGGTGCGCCGGGAAGTCTGGTCGGCAGGGGTCGTTCCGTCCCGTTTAGCAGCGGGGGCCAGGCGGCTTCGTACGAACGTCCGCTACCGCTCCCGGGGGACCTATGCCGCGCCGTGTCGCCGCCCGATGGCCGTTCCGGCCGACCGCCAGGTACAGCCGCAACTTGGCCGAGGCGCTCCGCGCCGAGACCGTCGGCGGCATCATCATGCTGGCGGCAACGATCATCGCTCTCGTCTTGGCCAACACGTCATGGTCGCGCTTCTACGACGACCTGCGGACGTACGAGATCAGCCCGTCCTGGCTCGGCCTCGACCACATGGACCTCCAGCACTGGGCGTCGAGCGGCCTTCTGGCGGTCTTCTTCTTCATCGCGGGCCTCGAACTGCGCGAGGAGCTCACCCACGGTGAGCTGCGCGATCCGCGGGACGCCGCGCTGCCGGTGATCGCGGCGGCCGCCGGGGTGGCGGTGCCGGCATTGATCTTCCTGGCGGTCAGCGCGGGCGAGCCGGGCGCGGCGCGCGGATGGGCCGTGCCGACGGCCACCGACATCGCGTTCGCGCTGGCCGTGCTGGCGGTGACGTTCACGCAGTGCCCGGCGCCGTTGCGCGCGTTCCTGTTGACGCTCGCGGTCGTGGACGACCTCATCGCGATCGCGATCATCGCGGTCTTCTACACAGACAAACTCGCGTTCGCGCCTCTGCTGGCCGGCGTGCTGCTGATCGCAGCGTACGGAGCGTTGCAGGCGAAAGGGCTCCGCTCACCCTGGGTGTACGTGCCGATCGCCCTTCTGGCCTGGTACGCCATGCAGCGGAGCGGTGTCCACTCGACCGTCGCCGGAGTGGCCCTCGGCATGCTCACCAGCAGCCGCGAGACCCCGGACGACCGGCCCACCAACGCCGAGCAGGCCGATCATGTGCTGCGGCCGGTTTCGGCCGGTTTCTGCGTGCCGGTGTTCGCGTTCCTGTCGGCCGGCGTCGCGCTGAACGGCTCCGCGCTGGGAGCCGTCCTCGGCGATCGGCTGGCCCTCGGCGTGATCGCCGGGCTGGTGATCGGTAAGTTCGTGGGGGTCTTCGGCGGTGCGTGGGCGGCCGTCCGGCTCGGGCTCGCCACACTCGGGGACGAACTGCACTGGCGGGAGATCGCCGGCGTGGCGTTGCTGGCCGGTGTCGGCTTCACCGTTTCGGTGCTGATCGGCGGTTTGGCCTACCCCGACCCGGCACAATTCGAGAGAGTGACAACAGCGGTCCTGATCGCGAGCCTGCTCGCGTCAGCGGCCGCCAGCTTGGTTTTCCGGCACCGGGTCCGGCAGCGCGGGCGTACGGAGGTCTCCGACGAGGGCGGATGACCCCCAGGCCAGGGCGGGCCAACTCGGGCCAAGGCGGACCGACCGCCAGGCCAGGGACGGCCGACCCGGGCCAAGGCGGACCGACCGCTGAGGCAGGGGGCCGACCCGGGCCGGGCGGAACGGCCGCCGAGGCAGGGCGGGCAGACCTGGGCCAGGCGGACCGACCGCCAGGCCAGGGTGGGCCTACCCGGGCAAGGCGGACTGACCGCCGAGCCAGGGTGGACCGACCCGGGCCAAGGTGGGCCGGGCGCCAGGCCAGGGCGGACCCACCCGGGCCAAGGTGGACCGGCCGCCAGGCCAGGGCGGACCCACCCCGGGCCGGGGTGGATCTACCCCGGGGCAGGGTGGCCGACCCCGGTCGCCATGTCGGAACGCCCGGCTGTCAGGCTGTGGCCGCCGCACGACCAGTGGCCCCGGCAGGACCGGTGGCCCCATGAGACCGGTGGGCCCCCGCAACCGGAGGCCCGCAACCGGAGGCCCGCATCTGGGGCCTGGAAGGAGAGAGCGACATGACCGAGGCACTGCCGGGCGAGCGCATCGAGGACAAGTCCCTCGGTGAGCTGGTCGCACTGGCGTCGAGCAATGTCTCCAATCTGGTCAGGGCGGAGATGGACCTGGCCAAGATGGAGCTCAAGGGCGATGCCAAGAAGGCGGCGCTGGGCAGTGTGATGTTCGCGATCGCCGGGCTCTGCGGCGGCATGATCGTGATCCTGCTGTCGATCGCGCTGGCGTACGGCCTGGTCGCGCTCGGCATCTGGCACTGGGCCGCGTTCCTCATCGTGGCGGCGCTGTACGCGGTGCTGGCGGCGGTCCTGATCGGCATCGGCTACCTGCGGATGAAGAAGATCGATGGCGCCAAGCGAACCCGACGCACCCTCAAGGACGATCTGACGATGCTGCGCAAGCGCGGTGATGATCGTGAGCTCGACAAGGACCGTGAGCTCGACAAAAAGGGCGCGGAGACTCCCGCCCTGACGGACTGACCGCGCATGGCCGCGCGCGACGAATCGGTCATCGAGATCGATGGACCCTGGACCCACCGGGCAGTCAGCGCCGGCGGCACCCGCTTCCATGTGGCGGAGATGGGTGAGGGGCCGCTGGTGCTCCTCCTCCACGGCTTCCCCGAGTTCTGGTGGTCGTGGCACAACCAGCTGGTGTCGCTGTCGGCCGCGGGCTACCGCGTGGCTGCCGTAGACCTGCGCGGGTACGGCGGAAGCGACAAACCACCGCGCGGCTACGACCTGGTCACCCTCGCCGGGGACGCCGCCGGTCTCGTGCGCGCGCTTGGGGAGGCCAACGCGATCGTCGTCGGCCATGACCTGGGTGGTCTGCTGGCGTGGACGATGGCGGTCTACTACCCCAAGGTCGTACAGCGCCTGGCAGTTGTCAGCGCTCCGCATCCTCTGCGGCTGCGGCAAGCCATACGGGCGGATGTCCGGGGCCAGGCCTGGGCGACCCGGCACACGCTCGGATTCCAGGTCCCCATGTGGCCGGAACGTCGCCTCGTACGCGACAACGCCGCTCTCGTAGGTCGCCTGCTGCACGACTGGTCCCGTCCAGGGTGGCCCGACGAACGTACAGAACGGCTCGTACGGCGTGCAGTGCAAATCCCCGGGGTGGCCCACTGCGCCTTGGAATACCACCGATGGCTCGTCCGCTCCCTGCCCCGCCCCGACGGGATTCGCTACACACGCCGGATGCGCACGCCCATCCAGGTGCCGACCCTGCAACTGCACGGTGCACTGGACCCTTGCACGCTCCCTAGCAGCGCCCAAGGCTCTGGCAGGTACGTGGCCGCCCCCTACCGCTGGAAGCTCATCGAAGGCACGGGTCACTTCCCGCACCAGGAACGTCCCCGTTCGTTCGACACCCAACTCCTCGGCTGGCTGAACGACCCCGAACCCGACCGCTGAAACACCCAGGTTGAACGGGGCGTACCGTGGCCCCATGCGGGACCGGGATGAGACGGGACGGGCACGGAACGCACGGCCACGGGACGCGTACGGCCGCCCATTGCCCCACGGAGCGGCCGGGGAGCCGACCATGCCCGACGATCTAGAGCTCCCTCCACCGGAGGCTCTGGACGAAGCTCAGCGGCTTTTGGACGCCGATCGTCCCTTCCACGCCCACGAAGTCCTCGAAGCCGTCTGGAAGGCCGCACCAGCCCCCGAACGCGAACTTTGGCGCGGTCTCGCCCAGGTCGCGGTCGGCATCACCCATCTCCGCCGCGGTAATCCCCCCGGCGCCAAGGCCCTCCTGTCCCGAGCCGCCGACCGCCTGGAGCCGTACGCCGCCCAACCGCCCTACGAAATCGACGTCCCAGGCATCATCCGTACGGCGCGCGCCCTAGCGGAGCACCCCGAAGCGACCACGGACCCAGTCCACCTGAACCTCACCCGAGCCCCCGCTTAGGCCCGAACCTCTGGCGGGGGTTAGTCGGAGCAGTTGCCGGTGGAGGCGGGGAGGGTGGCGGTGGCTCCGGCGCGGGCGTCGGAGGCGACCTCTTCCGCGGTGAGGGCGTAGCCGGTGGGGGTCTCGGTGTCGAGGGCAGCTGCGAAGATCACGCCGTAGACGCTGCCGTCCTTGGCGAGGAGGGGGCCGCCGGAGTTGCCAGGCTCGACCTTGCCGCGGATGGCGTAGATCTCACGGCTGACCTGGCCCGAGTGGTAAATGTCCTGGCCGCGTGCGGTCTGCCGGGCGCGGATTCGGGCGGCGCTGGCGGTGAACGGGTGGTTCTTGGGGAAGCCAGCGATGATCGCGTCGTCCTGGTTACGGGCGGGGCCGGAGAACCTCAGCGGGCGCACGTCCAGGCCCGGCACGTGCAGCACGGCGATGTCGCGGCGCGGGTCGTACAGCACGACGCGGGCGGCCGACGCGTTCGGGCCTCCCAGCGGCCGTACCTGCGACTCGCCGCGGGCGCCGGCGACCACGTGCGCGTTGGTCATGACGCGTTCGGGCGCGAAGACGAAACCGGTGCCCTCGATGCGACGCTGGCACTGCGGCGCGACACTGACGATCTTGACGATGCTGCGCTTGGCGTTCTGCAGCCCCGGGGTGCTGAGGAGCCTGTCGTCGGGCGGGGGCACATCGGTGATCGATTCGCCGCCGAGGCCGTTGAAGACCTGCGGGAAGCCGCTGTCCTCCTTGACGAACTTCTTGAACGAGGTGAACCACGTCTGCGCCTGCTGCGGCATCATCGTGTCCACGCCCTTGATGATCGACGAGCTGCCGACCTGCGTTCGGATGGGCGTGAACGCCGACTGGGACACCAGGCTGCCGAAGAACCAGGCCACGAGCACCAGGGACAGGGCGCTCACCACGGCACCGCCCGCCGCGTCCACCGTACGGGCGTTGATGCCGGTCACCCGGTTGCGCAGCACGGCGCCGGCAGACGAGGCGATGAGCTGCCCGAGGGTTGCCGCCAGGAAGGCGATGACGATCGCCAGCAGCGCCTGCTGAGCCGTCCCCTCCACCACCGCCTCTGCGATCGGTGGCGCCACCAGGACTCCGACCACGCCGCCGCCGACAAAGCCGACGAAGCTCAGCAGGCTCACGATGAAGCCCTGCCTGTAGCCAGAAACTGCGAACAGCACAATGAGCACTAGCAGGATCAGGTCGAGAACGTGGTCGCCCAGCACGGCTTCACCGTATAGCTCCATGGCCGGTGTTCACGTCCCCTCTGCGGACCAGATTCACTGACCCGGCGTACGCGCGGGGGACGACAGCACTCAACCGCCATACCCGCGAGGGGTGACGCTGAGGTGTCGCAGATCAACCCCGAGCAGCGAGGTTAAGGACTTCGGGTGGCAGATCCTCAATGTGATCAGGGTCCCACGGCCGATCCCAGCCGCCGGCTTCCAGAACCCGGGTGAGCAGGCCCGCCGTGAACCCCCAGACCAGCATCCCGCGGGCCTTGAACGCCGGCCCCAGGGTCATGCCGGACGGATGCCGCACGGTCAGGCGGTTGGCCGGATCGACCAGCTCGGCGATCGGCACGCGGGCCACGGTGGCGACCTCGCCGGGGTGTCCGGGCGAGACCTCCGATGGTTCCCGCCACCAGGCGGCCACCGGCGTGACCCGGTAGTCGCTGCGCGACAGGTAGAGCTCCGGCAGAACGGCGAGGACGTCGCATCCGGAAGCCTGGACGCCGGCCTCCTCCCAAGCCTCACGCAGGGCCGCGCCCACCGGCCCGTCGTCCTCCGGATCGATCCGGCCACCGGGGAAGGCGGGCTGGCCGGCGTGCTTGTTGAGCGTGGCGGCCCGTTCGGTCAGCAGGATGTCCGGCCCATCGGGCCCGTCGCCAAAGAGGATCAGGACGGCTGCGGGCCGCGCGTTCCGCGTGGGGCGCAAGAACGGCGGAACCGTCATCTGCGGCGCCGCAGCGATGAAGTCGTTGAGCCACTCGGGATACGAGGCCGCCTTTTCCGTCACGCCACTCCCAACCCGATCATGCTCTCGATCCTTCCCATTCCCGTCTTTCCCGGCATCCAGCCTTCACGCCCCCGCATCGATGCTGACCCCTTACCCGCAGCCCGATCAGCGGCTCCCTTGCCCGCAGTCCGATCTTCGCCCGGGCCTGCAGTCCGATCTGCAGGCCAGGTCTGCGGCCAGGTCTGCGGCTGGGTCTGCGGCCGGGTCTGCGGCCGGGTCTGCGGCCGGGTCTGCGGCCCAATCTTTGGCCTGGTCTGCGATCCGATCTTCGGCCCGATCTGCGGCCGGGTCTGCGATTCGATCTTCGCTCTCCCTTCGCCCAGGGCGGCCCATGGTCGGGGCGAGTCCCTGCAGCGGCGAAGGGCAATGGTCAGTTGGGCGGGCCGTTCTTGACCAGCTTGCGGGCGGTCTCCTCGTCCACGGGGCCCTCGCCGAACGACGGGCAGAGCCGGGCCAGCGGGCAGACACCGCAGGCGGGACGGCGCGAATGGCACATGCGCCGGCCATGCCAGATGAGCCGGTGAGACAAGATCGTCCAGTCCTTGCGCGGGATGAGCTCGCCCACCTCGTGCTCGACCTTGATCGGGTCGGTCTCCGCGCTCCAGCCGAACCGGCGCACCAGGCGGCCGAAATGGGTGTCGACGGTGATCCCGGGAACGTCGAAGGCATTGCCCAGCACGACGTTGGCGGTCTTGCGGCCGACCCCCGGCAGCGTGACCAGCTCGTCCATGGTCCGGGGGACCTCGCCGCCGAAGTTGTCACGCAGCGCGCTCGACAGCCCCAGCAGTGATTTGGCCTTGTTGCGGTAGAACCCCGTCGGCTTGATCAACGTCTCGAGATCTTCGGGATTGGCGGCCGCCATCTCCGCGGCGTCCGGGTACTTGGCGAAGAGGGCTGGAGTCGTCAGGTTGACCCGTACATCCGTGGTCTGAGCCGACAGGACGGTCGCCACCACCAGTTGGAACGCGTTCTGGAAATCCAGCTCACAGTGGGCGTCCGGGTACGTTTCGGCCAGGATCCGGTTCATCCGCCGAGCCCGGCGGACCAGCGCGAGCCTGGACTCGGGGGCCTTGGAGCGTGGCCTGGGGCTCATCGAACCCGCCTCAGTCGTCGCCATACCCGCAAGAGTAGAGCGCCGAGCGACAAGGGACGGGTCGCGCGCGGCAAGGTGCAGGTCCCGCGCGGCAACGCAGGGGGTCCCGTGCCGGCAATTTGCGAGTCCCTCGCAGCCAGAGGCGGGGTCGCCAACAGGACAGGCCGATGACCAGATTCCTGTCCGTCCGATATTGGGCGGAGAGGTCCGGTGTGACGGCCTTCACCCGATGGTCCGTACACTGGTCAGGCAGAACTTCGGCGACCAGCAGATCCTACGACCCGCAGGAGCGGCTCGCAGCGGACGCCGGGACGGATCGGCAGCGACCCGCCCGGACCGTGAACGAGTCCGAACGCGGTCTCGTACGGGGCTGGTGGCTCGCCGGAGCCGAGACGGGATCACCGTTTCGAGGCATGAGGACGAGGCAGGCGCACGTCCTCGGTTTCGGCGCGCCGTGACCCCCGCCTTCGCGTACGCGGTGGGACGTACGTCACACTAGTCATGTAGGTGTTCGAGGAGGAGAAGCGTGACCGACCGCGACGTGGACGTTCTGAGCAGAGCTCCGCTTTTCGAGGCCCTCGACGAGCAGGGGGCCAAGGCGCTGCGCGCCAATGTGACCGAGGTGCGACTGGCCCGCGGTCAGACGCTCTTCAACGAGGGCGAGACGGGCGACCGCCTGTACGTCGTTCTCGAGGGCAAGATCAAGCTGACCAGGACCGCGCCGGACGGCCGTGAGAACCTGCTGAGCGTGCTGGGCCCGAGCGAGATGTTCGGTGAGCTCTCGCTGTTCGACCCGCGCCCCCGCACGGCCAGCGCGATCGCCGTGACCGAGTGCCGCCTGGCCGGACTTGGTCACGATGACCTGCGGCCATGGCTGACCGGGCACCCGGAGGTCGGCGTTCAGCTGCTGCGCGCCCTCGCCCAGCGGCTGCGCAAGACCAACGACATCATGGCCGACCTTGTCTTCACCGACGTGCCGGGCCGTGTGGCCAAGGCCCTGCTCGACCTGGCGGAGCGTTTCGGCCAGCCGTCCGAGAACGGGCTGCACGTCCACCACGACCTCACGCAGGAGGAGCTGGCCCAGTTGGTGGGCGCCTCACGCGAAACCGTCAACAAGGCCCTGGCCGACTTCGCCCAGCGCAACTGGCTGCGCATCGAGGCCCGCGCCGTCGTCATCCTCGACATCGACCGTCTCCGCAAGCGCTCCAAGTAGGCCCACAAGCACAGGCCTCCGCAACGTAGACCCGCAGGCAGAGGCCCTCCGCAACGTAGGCCCGCAGGCGCAGGCCTCCGCACTAGGCCTGCGGGCAGAGGTCTACGCAGCGCGCGGCGCCGCCATCCCCGGACGCCGCGCGCCATCGCCTTCGACCACGCCTGAACACCTCGGACCGCGTATCTCGCTTTGCGAGGACCCCGTGCGGGCCGGTCCGTCCTGCACGGCGGTAGGTCTTGCGCGGCGGTGGGATCCTGCGCGCCATGTGGAACCTGCGAGAACGATGGGGCCTGTGTGATTGGGGCCTGCGCGGGCGGTGGGGTCAGAGGGCGCGGCGGTCGTTCAGGTAGTCGAGTTGGGATTGCACCGACCACTCGGCGGCGGGCCAGAGGGACTTGTCCACGTCCGCGTACACCACCTCGACCACCTCGCGGGCCGTACGGGCGCCGGCCTTCACTGCGGCTTCCACCTGGGCGAGGCGTTCGCGGCGGTGGTTGATGTAGTGGTCAAGGGCGGCGATGGGGTCGTCCAGCTTGGGGCCGTGGCCCGGCAGGATGGTGGCTGCTCCAGCCTCCTCAGAGAACTTCCGCAGCCGGTCGAGGGAGCTCAGGTAGTCACCCAGCTTCCCCTCCACCACGGTCGTCCCGTACCCGAGGACGGTGTCGCCGGTGAGCACCGCGCCATCGGCCGGGATCCAGAACGTGAGCGAGTCGTTCGAGTGTCCCGGGGTCTCCATGACCCGCAGTTCCAGGCCACCGGTGGTGACGACGTCCCCTTCGACCAGGCCCTCGTCCCCAAGGCGATGCCGGGGATCCATCGCCCGTACGGGCACCGCCGGGCCCGCGAGTTCGGCGAACTTCTTGGCCCCCGCCGAGTGATCCGGATGCCCGTGGGTCAGGAGAACGAGGCCGACCCGCCTGCCCTGACCGGCGACGATGTCCGCGACCCGGCTCAGGTGCTTGGTGTCCTTCGGACCGGGGTCGATGACGACGGCCTCTTCCGCGCCGGGCTCACCGATGATCCAGGTGTTGGTGCCGTCCAGGGTCATCGCGGACGGGTTGGGCGCCAGTACGCAGGTCGCCCGTTCCGTCCCCATCCCGTCGATCTCCCTCATTTCACCCATCTTGCCTGAGCGCCGGTCGGGGTGATCGACCGGATTCCACCCGAGGCGATCGAGGTGCCGCAGCGCCGACGTGCCGCTGAGCCGGTACATGGCGGCCTGCCAGAGCGGCGCCTTGTACCTCGCCAGCCGCCGCGGAAGCATCTCGCTAACCTCCGGGGTAGTACTGGGCCGCGTCGGGCGGGAGAACGAGATACGCCTCGCCGTCGATGATCTCCGCCGTGGGCTCATGCATGACGATCTCCCGCGTGGCGGCGAGCACGTCCGCGACCGTGTCGTATGCGGCGAGCTCGGACAGCGTGGCGAGCGTCGGCGGCAGCATGACCCACTCGCCCTTGCGAGCCCGCTCGGCCGCCTCGCCCGGGCGCACCCAGGCGACCCGGTCGGCCTCGGTGCTGACGTCCCGGGCACGCTGACCGGCCGGCATGGCCGCCACGAAGAACCGCGTGTCGTACCGCTTCGGCTCGATCGCCGGAGTGATCCAGTGCGCCCAGGGCCGGAGCAGGTCCGACCGGAGAACGAGTCCCCGCCGGTCCAGGAACTCCCGGAAGGAGAGGGAACGGTCCAGAAGAGCCTGGCGGTCGGCCTCCCAGTCGTCCCCACGCGTGTCGCCCACGACAGAGTCCTCAGTGGGGCCCGCGAGCAGGACGAGCGTCTCCTCGAACGTCTCACGCACGGCCGCGCAGACCAGCTCGCGCGCCAGCGTTTCATCCGCCTTGAACGCCGCTCCCCACTCGGCAGGCGACGGCCCCGACCACCCGATCGTGTCGTCTCCATCGCGCGGGTCGACGGAACCACCAGGGAAGACGTACGCGCCAGGGGCGAACGCCATCGACGACACACGCCTCAGCATGAACGCCTGAAGCCCGTGCTCGGGATGATCCCGCAGCACGACGACAGTGGCGGCATGACGAGCGGGCACGGGCTGGATGCTGCCGTCCAGGATGCCTTGGATCTGCTCCCGGAACTCCTCCGGCAGTTTCAGCCCGTTCACCGTCGTCCGACCAAACGCTCGTTCCTCATGGCGGCCAATTCGGACATACCGAATTCCATTCCGTCAAGGCCCCGCACCGACATGATCAGCCCCTGACCGCCCGAGATCCGACGCCGCCCACCGTCGAGGCCGACGACCCAAACCATCCAGCCCGACGGTCCTGACCGTCCAGCTGGCGGCCCTGACCATCCGGCCCGACGCCCCACTCCTGACCGTCCAGCTGGCGGTCCTGACCGCCCGGGCCAACGCCCCACACCATCCAGCGCCGGGACCCTGACCGTCGAGTCCGACGGCCCACACCGTCCGGCTGGCGGCCCTGACCGTCGAGTCCTGCGGCCTGGTCCTTCGTTCGCCGACTGGACGTCGTCCGCGGCTCAGGCGATCTCGGCGATGAGCTCGACCTCGACCGCGGCGTTGCGCGGCAGGACACCTACGCCCACGGCACTGCGAGCGTGGCGGCCCGCGTCGCCGAAGACCTCGCCCAGGAGGTCGCTGGCGCCGTTCACCACCTGCGGCTGGCCGTAGAAGTCCGGCGCGCTGGCCACGAAGCCGACGACCTTCACGATCCGCTTGACCTTGGAGAGGTCGCCGACCTCGGACTTGATCGCCGCGATCGCGTTCAGCGCGCAGATCCGGGCCTGCTCGAACGCCTGCTCGGGGGTCACCTCGGCCCCGACCTTGCCGGTGACGGGCAGCTCGCCCTTGACGATCGGGAGCTGCCCGGCCGTGTAGAGAAGCGATCCGGTGCGCGCCGTCGGCATGTAGGACGCGAGCGGCGCGACGACCTCGGGCAGCTCCAGGCCGAGCTCGCGGATGCGCTCCTCCGGCGTGCTCACCGTCACTGCTCCACTTCGCGCTTGAAGTAGGCCACCAGGTTTTCCGGGTTCGGACCCGGGAGAACGGTGACGAGCTCCCACCCGTCCTGGCCCCAGTTGTCAAGGATCTGCTTCGTCGCGTGAACCAGCAGCGGCACGGTCGCATATTCAAAGCGCTTCATGCCCCCGAGCCTAGCGACCAGGCACGTCCCAGCGGCCTGCGCACCACCGTGAGCGGACGTTCCGCGGGTGCTCCACCGCCGTTCCGGCGGGTACTCCACCGCGTCGATGCGCAGCCGGGCCACCGCCTCCGCCGCGACCGCCTCCCAGCCGGAAGGAACAAAAGGTACGCCTCCTCATCCGCGTTCAGCCGCATGGCACCGGCGATGTGGCTGCATTGCCACCCGCGCTGGCCTGGCACACCCCTCGTAGTGCCCTGGCACCAATTTCGCCTAGTCAGAATCGGCGTTCGCGAGTATCAGGAGCACAAATTAGTACCCGGGCATCTGTCTTGCCGGCCAGGGTGGCCAAAGAATGACTATGTCCTTCCGATCCCTTCGAGCCCTGAATACCAAGGAGATATCCTCGTGCGCCGAGTGCTGACGACTTTCACGGTGGGCGCGGCTGCCGCCGCTTCCATCGCCTACGCCTCCCCCGCCCAGGCCGTGCCGACCACGCCAACCACCAATGCCACGACCGCCGCCGTGTCCGCCGATGACACCGCCTCGGCCGCAGGCTGGTCGAGGTGGAAGGCCTGGACGCTGCAGCCGGGCGTCGGCGGCGTCGAGGTCAAGGGCAAGACCCGTTCGCGGAAGGTCAACGGAAGGGTCCAGGTCGACATCCGGGCGCAGGTCAGGGACACCGACCTGAACAACAGCAAGAACGCCTGTGCCAAGGGCATCGCATACCTCATCCCTGTCGGATCGCGTACGGGCAACGTGTGCGGGGGCAGGAACTGGAAGCACTTCCAGGCCGGAGGATGGGGCGTCAAGCAGGTCAGAATGCGGGAGTGCGTGGACAACACCTGGTCCCTCGAGAAGTGCAGTAGCTACAAGACCATTTACCCCATCTAATCCAGCAGACGCGAGCGCCCGTTCTCCGAACGAAAATCGGAAGAACGGGCGCTTGCGCATTCCATTAAAGTGCCCCTCGCCTGCCGTTTCGGGCACTCCGCAGAACCGCTCCCAGCTCAGCTCAGGCCAGCTCAGGGAGCGGGGTCTCGGCGGGTCGGGGTGGCCTCTTCGGCGAGTGGGTCCGGAGCGGCGTCGGTCTGCCGTGCGGCGTCGGTCTGGCGTGCGGCATCGGCCTGCTGCGCGGCATCAGCTTGGCGGGCGGCTTCGATGCCGGGAGTCTCGGCGTCAGAGGCCGCGGCGACCTGCGGGCTTTCCTTCTTCTTGGGCTCGTCCAGGCCGAGTACGGGCGGGACGTCCCCAGTGCTTTCGAGTGGCGAGGACTGCTCCGCGGCCTTGGCCAGCTCCTGCTCGGCCTTGGCGAGACGTTCGCCGAGACCAGGCTTGTCCTGGGCCTGGGAAGTCTGGTCGGTGCCGACGCCGCCGCCCATGCGGTCGAAGAAGCGCAGGATCTCGACCGGCAGCGGCATCACGAGCGTGCTGTTCTTCTCGGCCGAGACCTCGACGACGGTCTGGAGGAGACGCAGCTGCAGGGCGGCCGGGTCCTGCGACATGATCTCGGCGGCGGCGGCCAGGCGCTTGGATGCCTGGAACTCACCGTCGGCGGTGATGATGCGCGCACGGCGTTCGCGTTCGGCCTCGGCCTGGCGGGCCATGGACCGCTTCATGCCCTCCGGCAACGAGACGTCCTTGATCTCGACACGTTCGATCCGGATGCCCCACGGCGCGTCGGTGATCTCGTCCATGATCGCGCGCAGTCGTGTGTTGATCTTTTCGCGCTCGCCGAGGAGCTCCTGCATGTCGGTCTGACCGATGACTGAACGCAGCGACGTCTGGCCGATCTGGGAGACCGCGTAACCGTAGTTCTGGACGTTCACGATCGCCTTCACCGGATCGATCACGCGGAAATAGACCACGGCGTCGACGCGCACGCTCACGTTGTCCTGGGTGATGCCCTCCTGCGCCGGCACGTTCATGGTGATCGTCTGCCGGTTGACCTTCTGCATGCGTTCGACGATCGGCACGATGAAGGTCAGGCCGGGAGCTCGCACCGCGCCGGGCCTCAACTGCTCACCTCGCCGCACCTGGCCGAAGCGGAACACGATTCCGTGTTCGTACTGCTGGACGACCTTGACCGACGCCGCCGCCGCAATGAGACCGAAAATCCCGAGGATGAGAATCAGTGTGAGAAATACCGCCATGACGAGCACCTCCGCTCAGTGAGAACTCGAAGCTCATGGTTCGGACGTACCGGCCGGGAGACCGGTTGCACGTTTCCGGGAGACCGGATGCACGTTTCCCAGCTAACCCCGTGGGCACGGCCGAATACAACGGCCTGGCGAGCGGATCCACGACCCGGACGGCACCGTGTCAGGGATCACTTGCATGAGTGCGGGCGCCCTCTGAAGTCCTTGCCGAGCGAACGATATGGTCAATTGGGTGAGCGCGAAAGACACCGATTGGGACGGCGTACGTCTCCACGTCGTCACCGGTAAGGGCGGCACGGGCAAGACCACCGTCGCGGCGGCCATGGCCCTGGCGCTGGCCGCCGGGGGCCGCAAGGTGCTGCTGGTGGAGGTCGAGGGCCGGCAAGGCATCGCCCAGCTGTTCGACTGCCCGCCGCTGCCGTACGAGGAGCGCAGGGTCGCCGTCGCTCCCGAGGGCGGCGAGGTGTACGCGCTCGCGATCGACACCGAAGAGGCGCTCATCGAGTACCTCGAGATGTTCTACAACCTCAAGCGTGCCGGCAAGGCGATGTCCAAGCTGGGCCTGGTCGACTTCGTGACCACGATCGCCCCCGGGTTGCGCGACGTGATCCTCACCGGCAAGACGAGCGAGTCCGTCCGGCGCAGGGAGAAGAACGGCTCGTTCGTGTACGACGCGGTCGTGATGGACGCGCCGCCGACCGGGCGGATCACCAAGTTCCTGAACGTGAACGACGAGGTCTCCGGCCTCGCCAAGGTCGGGCCCGTCCGCAACCACGCCGACACCGTCATGAAGGTCGTGCGCAGCCCCGAGACCGCCGTGCACTTCGTCACCCTGCTGGAGGAGATGCCGGTCCAGGAGACCATGGACGGCATCCACGCTCTCACCGAGGTCGGCCTCCCGGTCGGCGGCGTGATCGTCAACATGGAGCACCCGCCGGTGCTCGGCGCCGATGACCTGGCGTCCGCGGCGGCGGGCACACTCGACCAGGACGAGATCGTCCGGGGGCTCAAGGCGGCCGGGTTGGAACGCGATGCGGAGCCCGTCGCGGCCGAGCTCATCCGCGAGGCCACCGAGCACGCCCAGCGCACCGCCCTGCAGAAGCGCGAGAAGGAACGCCTCGAAGGCATCGACCGGCCGCGCTACGTGCTGCCGCTGCTGCCCGACGGCATGGACCGGGCCGGGCTGTACGACCTGGCGGAGGCACTTCGCAAGCAGGGAGCCGCCTGAGATGAGCCTGGCCAACGGAGCCGCCTGGACTGGCCCGACTGATGAAGCCGCCTGGATCGCCCTGACCGACGGAGCCGCCTGGATCGGCCCGACCGACGGAGCCGCGTGAAATGAGCCCGACCGACAAGACCCCGCCGTCGCTGGACGTCGACGCCCTGCTCGACGACCCCCGCACGAAGATCATCGTGTGCTGCGGCTCCGGCGGCGTGGGCAAGACCACGACCGCCGCCGCGCTGGGCGTACGGGCCGCCGAACGCGGACGTGACGTCGTCGTGCTGACCGTCGACCCGGCCCGCCGGCTGGCGCAGTCGATGGGCCTGTCCGAGCTCGACAACAGCCCGCGCAAGATCGAGATCGAGGGCGACGGCGAGCTGCACGCCATGATGCTCGACATGAAGCGCACCTTCGACGAGATCGTGGAGGCGCACTCCGATCCCGACCGGGCCAAGACCATCCTGGCCAACCCGTTCTACCAGTCGCTCTCCTCGTCCCTGTCGGGCACGCAGGAGTACATGGCGATGGAGAAGCTCGGCCAGCTGCACCGTTCGGGCGCCTGGGACCTGATCATCGTCGACACCCCGCCGTCCCGGAACGCGCTGGACTTCCTGGACGCGCCCGAACGCATGGGCCGCTTCCTCGACGGCCGCTTCATGAAGATCCTCGCCGCCCCGGCCAAGACGGGCGGCCGCTTCGGCGTCAAGGTGATCAGTGCCGGCTTCGGCATGTTCACCGGCGTGATCAACAAGGTGCTCGGCGTCCAGCTTCTGCGTGACGTCCAGACGTTCGTCGCCGCGTTCGACACGATGTTCGGCGGCTTCCGGGAGCGCGCCGAGAAGACGTTCAAGCTCCTCCAGACGCCCGGCACGGCCTTCCTGGTCGTCGCGGCCCCCGAGCCCGACGCCCTCCGCGAAGCGTCCTACTTCGTCGAACGCCTGGCCGAGGAACGTATGCCGCTCGCTGGTCTGGTCGTCAACCGCGTCCACGAGTCGCCCGCCGACAGTCTGTCCGCCGCCCGCAGCCAGGCCGCCGCCGAAAACCTAGAGGAACGCGGCGACCACCACCTCACGGCCACCCTTCTGCGCCTGCACACCGACCGCATGCAACTGGCGGCCCGCGAAGAACGCCTACGCGAGCACTTCGCCTCGACGCACCCCACGGTCCCGGTCACCGCCGTCCCCGCCCAAGCCGAAGACGTCCACGACCTCGAAGGCCTCCGCCGCGTGGGCAACGACCTGACCCGCCCAGCCGCCTGACCCCGCAGACACCAGCGGCCTGGCACCGCGCAGACCAGCCGCGTTGCGCGCCGCGGACACCAGCCGCGTTGCGCGCCGCGCAGACCAGCCGCGTTGCGCGCCGCGCAGACCAGCCGCCTGACGCCGCGCAGCCCAGCCGCCTGACGCCGCTCACACCACCCGTGCGGGGCCGCGCAGACCAGCTGCCTGAACTTGCCTGGACCCAGCCGCCTGAACCCGCGGACATCGACTCCTAAGCCCGCTCCACACCAGCCGCCTGGACCCGATCACACCAGTGGCCTAAGCCCGCGTGGACCAGCCGCCTGACACGCATGGCTGTAGCCGCCTGACACGCATGGCTGTAGGCCCGCACCTGACCATGGTGCGGGCCTGCAGCTCTGCTTTAGACCTGTGACGGTCTTTTGGACCGTGCTGGAACGGGCTAGTCCGATCTCGGGGAACGGGCAGCCCGGCTCCGCCAGGATCCGGTCAACTGGCGACGAGTTCACTCTCGTCAACGTCGACATCGACCGAACGCTCGTACTCCTCCTTGGCGGTCTCCAGCAGCTCGCGCCACGATTCCACGTCCGGACGCCGCCGTAGCAAAGCCCGCCGCTCACGCTCGGTCATCCCACCCCAGACACCGAATTCGATCCGGTTGTCGAGAGCGTCGGCGAGGCACTCCGTGCGTACCGGGCAGCCGCGGCAGATGAGCTTGGCTCGGTTCTGCGCTGCTCCCTGCACGAACAGGGCGTCTGGATCCGCGTTACGGCAGGCGGCGCGGGCGGTCCAATCCGTGATCCACATCTTGGCCCCACTCCCCTAGGGTCTGTGTCGATTTGCGCTCCTTGGCCAGACGGGCGCGGACGTCAGGCCGCCAAACGAAAGCCGTGGGGAAGAACTTACGGAAGCGAGGGACGTTTCAACAGCCCCCGATGGGCCCATTCTCGATATAGCCCACCAGGGCCATACCGCCGGAACGGACTAGTTACCTCTAGTTGACGCGTCGCCCCCCGTGCCGGTTGACATCACGACAGACCTGGCGGGGAGGCCGACTGAGCGATCATGGGCGGCACTCGGCGACCTATGCCCGTAAGCACTGGTGGGCCCGCGTACCCTAGAGCCCGTGCATGATGCGAAAGAGGGACGAGTCAACGTCTTCTCCACCCTGTTCAGGCTGCTGGTGGCGGGTGTCGTCGCAGGAGTCCTGGTCGCCTTCATCGCGCTGCCGGGGATTGGCAGCGCGGGCCTGACCGCACGTGACGCGGCGACCAACTTCCAGAACATGGAGAGCGAACTCAAGACGTCGAAGCCGTCCGCCCAGACGAAGGTGTTCGACTCGAACGGCAAGCAGGTCGCCACGTTCTTCGACAAATACCGCGAACCGATCCGCCTCGACCAGGTCGCGCCCATCATGAAGACCGCGATCGTCGACATCGAGGACTCGCGGTTCTACGAGCACGGCGCGCTGGACCTGAAGGGCACGATCCGCGCGCTCGCCAAGAACGTCGAATCCTCGCAGACCCAGGGCGGCTCGACCCTCACGCAGCAGTACGTCAAGAACCTCCTCGTCGACAACGCCAAGACCGACGCCGAGTACCGGGAGGTGACGGCGCCCACGGTCGGCCGCAAGCTCCGCGAGCTGCGCTACGCGCTCGACCTCGAGGAGAAGATGACCAAGGACGACATCCTCCAGGGTTATCTGAACATCGCCTACTTCGGCGCCGGTGCGTACGGCGTCGAAGCCGCGTCCCAGCGCTACTTCAGCAAGCCCGCCGCCAAGCTCAACCTCGAGCAGGCCGCCCTGCTGGCCGGTGTCACTCAGAACCCCGCCGCGTTCGACCCGATCCGCAACGCCAAGGACGCCCGCAAGCGTCGCGACATCGTCCTCTACCGGATGGCCGAGCTCAAGCACATCACCAAGGCACAGGCGGACACGGCCGCAGCCAAGCCGATCGAGCTCAACAGGACCGACCCCGCCGGTGGTTGCGAGACCAGCGACGCCCCGTACTTCTGCGAGTACGTGAAGTTCGACATGCTCAACGTCCTGTCCGACGGCAAGTACTGGTCGCTCAAGGACAAGGAGCGGCAGGACGTCTTCAACAAGCTCAACCGCGGCGGCTACACGATCCGGACGACCCTGGACATGAAGGCCCAGCGGGCGGTCGACAAGGCCCTGCGCAACTACGTCGCCCCCGGCGCTACCCGTGTCGGCGCCGAGTCGATGGTCGAACCGGGCACAGGCCATGTCCGCGCCATCGGACTCAGCAAGCGCTACGGCAGCAAGAAGGGCCGGACGACCCTCAACCTGGCCGCTGACTCAGCCCACGGCGGCGGTGGCGGCGTGTCCGCGGGCTCCACGTTCAAGATCTTCACCTTGATCGCGGCGCTCGACCAGGGCATCCCGGTCAGCACCTCGATGCCGGCCGGCGCGCAGACGACGGTCACCGGCCTCACCGACTGCAAGGGCAACGGGACCGGCGTCTTCAGCCCGCGTAACTCCGACCCCGCCGAGAAGGGTGCTTACAACCTCAAGACCGGCACCTGGGCCTCGGTCAACACTTTCTACGCGCACCTCGAAAAGCGCGTCGGCCTCTGCGAGTCGGTGAAGATGGCGCAGAAGTTCGGCATGAAGCGCGCCGACGGGCGGCCGTTCCTGGAGGTCCCGTCGCAGGTGCTCGGCACCAACGAGGTCGACATGGTGCACCTCGCCGCCGCGTACGCGGGCATCGCGGCGCGGGGCAAGTACTGCGCCCCCGTCTCGGTCACCGAGGTCATCGACGGCGACGGCAAGAAGGTCAAGCTGCCCAAGCCGGACTGCCGCCAGGTCGTCGACCAGCCCGTGGCAGACAAGGTGAACGAGATCATGCAGGGCGTCCTGACCGTGGGCACGGCCAGGGGCGGCGGCATCGGCCGTCCCGCAGCCGGCAAGACCGGTACCTGTGAGGCTCACACCTGCGCGCTCTTCGCCGGGCACACCCCGACCATGGCCTCGGCCGTCGCGTACTGGGACCCGCGCGGTCCGGTCGCCTACCCGGTGAACGTCTTCGGCGCCGACCAGCCCCTGTCGATCTGGCGGCAGAGCATGCAGAACGCCCTCGCCGGCAGGCCTGCTCCCGGCTTCGCCCGTTCGATCGAGGACTTCGGCGACACCAGTACCGTCCCGGACGTGCGAGGCATGTCGGTCGGCGCCGCGATGACCGCCATTAGAGCCGCCAATCTGCAGGCCAGGGTCGTTCCGCAGCCGGTCCCGTCCGACCTGCCCAAGGGCAAGGTGGTCAACACCTCACCCGGCGCCAACGCCGAGGTCCCTCCCGGCAGCACCGTCATGATCTTCATGAGCAGCGGCCGCAAGCAGGGCGTCAGAGGCCGCCCCGGCCAAAACGGCAACTGGCCCTGGCCCTTCTAGCACGAAGGCCGAAGGCTCCCGCACAAATCAGGTGCGGGAGCCTTCGCGCGTCAATTGCGGCAGCCTTAGCCGTCAGAGCCTCACCAACAACCAGCCCGCCGCAGCTGGGCAAGCTTCGGGAACGAGCGGCCTGACCTCAGCCAAGGAGCTGGCGCTTGACCTCGGCAGCGACCCGGCCACCCTCGGCACGCCCGGCGACCTTGGGGTTGACGACCTTCATGACCTGGCCCATGGCACGCGGTCCCTCGGCGCCGGTCTCGGCGATCGCGGCGGCGACCAAGGCAGTAAGGTCCTCGTCGGACAGCTGAGCGGGCAGATAGTCCTCCAGGACCGCGCCCTCGTCCCGTTCCGCCTGGGCCTGAGCCTCGCGGCCGGCGTCGGCGAACGCCGTGGCGGCCTCGCGACGCTTCTTGGCCTCGCGGTTGAGCACCTTGACGATGTCGTCGTCGGACAGCTCACGCGGCCGCTTGCCCGCGACCTCCTCGTTCTTCACCGCGGTAAGGGCCATGCGCAGCGTACGGGTACGCAATCCATCACGGGCCTTCATCGCGACCGAGAGGTCGGTCTCCAGCTTCTCCTTCAGGGCACTCATGGTCACATCATGCCCGCACGACGCCTCCCGCCTCACCAGGATTACGTCTGGACCGCACATCTCTGGGACGATGGACACGTCATTTGGAGGGAGAACCGTGCGAAAGCTATACGCCGCGCCCTTGGGGCTGGCGGGCATCGGCGCCGCCACGTTCGGCTACGCCTCGGTCATCGAGCGGAACTGGTTCCGCCTGCGCCGCTTCGAGGTCCCCGTCCTCCCACCCGGCCGCCCTTCCGTCAAGATCCTTCACGTCTCCGACGCGCACCTCACCCCGGGCCGCCGCCGCCTCATCCGCTGGGTCCGCTCCCTCGAAGCGCTGGAGCCCGATCTGGTGATCAACACCGGCGACTCCATCTCGCACCAGGACGCCATCGGCCCGTTCCTGGACGCGCTCGGCCCGCTCCTGGACCGTCCCGGCGCCTTCGTGTACGGGTCGAACGACCTCTACTCGCCGATCTTCAAGAACCCCACCCGCTACGTCTGGCGCACGTCTCAGTCCGACTACAAGAAGCGCCGCCGCGAGCCGGACCTCCCGTACCGCGAGCTGGGCTCCTCCCTCCAGGCCGCAGGCTGGCTGGACCTCAACAACCGCATCGGCCGCCTCAAAGTGGGAAACCTCGACGTCGAATTCGGCGGCATCGACGACTCCCACATCAACCGCGACCGCTACGACAAGATCGCCGGCCCCGTCGACCCCCGTGCAGACGTGCACCTGGGCGTCATGCACTCCCCCGAGCCCCGCAACATGGACCGCTTCGCCGCCGACGGCTACGACCTGCTCCTGGCCGGCCACACCCACGGAGGCCAGGTCTGCGTGCCCTTCTACGGCGCCCTGGCCACCAACTGCGGCATCGACCGCCCCCGCGTCAAGGGCCTGCACCAGCACCGCGGCTCCTGGCTCCACGTCTCCGCAGGCCTAGGTACCTCCCCCATGGCCCCAATCCGCTTCTGCTGCCCCCCAGAGGCCTCCCTGCTCACCCTCGTCCCCCGCCCAACCCCCTGATAATGGGGACGCAGCACCCCTGAGCATCCGCTAGAGTAGTCGAGGCGCCGGGAGGCACGTACGACTCCCGGGCAGCCACCACCGGGGTGTAGCGCAGCTTGGCAGCGCGCTTCGTTCGGGACGAAGAGGTCGTGGGTTCAAATCCCGCCACCCCGACAGTGTGATGTCTCAGGACATCGGAATGACCCTGAACCCACGATTGTGGGTTCAGGGTCGTTTTGGTTGTGGGCCGGGTGGGCGTCCGGTGGGTTGGTAGTCGCGGGTGGGGTCGATGGTGAGCTCTCTG